>CP064970.1:343462-686925 GCA_016699305.1 Alphaproteobacteria bacterium | reverse complement strand
GCAAAAATCCGTCAGCCTGACGGAAAGCGGCAATGAGCGGCTAGAGACGATACTGGCCGAAGAAGGCCTGTTGCAGCCGGGAGGTATGTATGCCGCCGTCAATGTGCAGGTGGTGCATCATGTGAATCAGGCTCTGCGGGCGCACAAGCTGTTCACGCGCGACGTGGATTATATCGTCAAGCAGGACAAGGTGATCATCATCGATGAGTTCACGGGCCGCATGATGGAAGGCCGCCGCTATGCGGAAGGTCTGCATCAGGCGCTGGAGGCCAAGGAAAAAGTGACCATCCAGCCGGAAAACCAGACTCTGGCATCCATCACTTTCCAAAACTATTTCCGCCTCTATCCCAAGCTTGCCGGCATGACCGGCACCGCCATGACCGAGGCCGCCGAGTTCTCGGAAATCTATCATCTGGAAGTCGTGGACATTCCCACCAATGTCCAGGTGTTACGTTTGGATATGGATGACGAGGTGTATCGCAGTGCCGAGGAAAAGCACGAGGCGATCATCAAGCAGGTCATCGAATGCCGCGAGCGGCAACAGCCGGTGCTGGTTGGCACCGTGTCGATCGAAAAATCGGAATTGCTGGCCGATATGCTGAAAAAGCGCAAGATTCCGCACAATGTGCTGAATGCCCGCTATCACGAGCATGAAGCCTATATCATCGCCCAGGCCGGGCGCGTGGGCGCGGTAACCATCGCCACCAACATGGCCGGTCGCGGCACCGATATTCAGCTGGGCGGCAATGCCGATATGCGCATTCTGCAAGAGCTTGCGGATATCGAGGAAGGTCCCGAACGTCAGCGACGCATTCAAGAAATACGCCGCGAGGTCGAACAGGCCCGCGAGGTGGTGCGCGCCGCCGGCGGTCTATTCGTCATCGGCACGGAACGCCATGAATCGCGCCGCATCGACAATCAGCTGCGTGGTCGTTCGGGCCGTCAGGGCGATCCGGGCGCGTCGCGCTTTTATCTGTCGATGCAAGACGATCTGATGCGCATCTTCGGCTCGGAGCGGATGAGCGACATGCTGGGCCGTCTGGGCCTGCAGGCGGGCGAGGCCATCATCCATCCATGGATCACCAAAGCATTACAGCGCGCCCAGGAAAAGGTGGAGGCGCGCAACTTTGATATCCGCAAGAATCTGCTGAAATACGACAATGTCGTGAACGATCAGCGCAAAGTGATCTACGAACAACGCCGCGAGATCATGGAAGCCAACGATATCTCGGAGATCATCCGCGATATGCGTCACGACATTCTGGAAGCCGCCGTGAATAAGGCGATCCCCTCGCATTCCTATGCCGAGCAATGGGATGTGGCCGGTCTGACCGAGAAAGTGCATGGCGATCTGGGCCTGGATGCGCCGATCAAGGATTGGTGCGCCAAGGATGGCATGACGGGCGCAGAAATTCTGGAACGCCTTGATCGCGCCGCCGACGAAAAGATGGCGGTCAAGGCCGCAGGTCTTGGCGAGGAATCCATGCGTCTGGCGGAGAAGGCGTTCTTGCTGAACATCCTCGATCAGGTGTGGAAAGAGCATCTGTTGGCGCTGGATCATATGCGCATGGGCATTCATCTGCGCGGCTATGCCCAGCGCGATCCCTTTAACGAGTATGGGCGCGAGGCGTTCGAGCTGTTCAACGACATGCTTGATCGTCTGCGCTGGGACGTGACGCGCCTGCTGCTGACGCGCGAGTTCCGCATGCCCTCGCCCGAGGAGATGTTGGCCCGCATGCACGCGCAGATGCGTTTCGAGCATCCCGATCCCGGCAGCGTGGGTGCCTTTGGCGGCGCCCTCGGTGCGCCGCCCGTCGCCTTTGATCCCAAAGACCCCAGCACCTGGACCGGCGTTTCGCGCAACGCGCCATGCCCGTGCGGGTCGGGCAAGCGTTACAAGTCCTGCCATGGGAAGGTAGACTGAACGAAAAAAAAGGGCGGCAGAACCAGTCTGTCGCCCTTTTTATGGCCACCTCTGCCTTCAGCGGCGTTTTTACGCCGCCGACTTCAACGCCTTTCTAGAAAAGCCGGACTTATCGCAGGCGATATCTGCCATACGATCAATGTCGTAATAGCGGCAGGCTTCCATCATCATGCGGGCTTCGAACCACATATCGCCATCGACCATCGGCATGAACAGGTCGTGGATGTTGTCTGCGCCCAGATAAACCGGCACGCCCGCCGCCAGCAGTTTGGGCACCGGGGCGATGGAATTGTGCAAAGGGGCCATTTTGTCGTGCATCTTCATGCTCAGCGCCGCCGATGGACATACTGTCACGCCCATGCCCGCGTCTTTCATCAGGGCGATCACGCGGTCTTGCTCGTGAGCGGGCTTAGCGCCCAGGGAAATCGCATGAATGGCCGTGACCTTGCCTTCAAGGCCGTGTTCAATGGCCTTAAGGGCCAGCAACTCCGTCTCGTCCTCGTCCGGGTTGTTTTCCTGATCCACATGCATCTCGACAGGTTTGCCCAGATCCTTGGCCAGGCTCATCATGAAATCCACATGCTTTTCAGGGGTCGGACGGTCGCGTGAGGGAAGGCCGCCGATGATATCCGCCTTCTCGCACGCCGCGATCACATAGGACCGCGACTCGCTGTCCAACACGCCTTGCAAAGGCTGTACGCCAATTTCCAGCGTGATGCGTCCTTTGTATTTCTCACGCACTTCCAGCGCCGCTTCCATAGGAAGCATCTTGGCGATGGCCCCCGCATCGACATGAGTACGGCAATAGGTGACGCCTTGGGCGATCATGGCCTCTACGCCGCGCGATATGCGCTCGACAAGGTCTTCATGCGTGTAGTTTTCCTGTAGATAGCGGTAAAGCTCCCACTTCTTTTGCATATCGACCAAGGATAGGCGCAGATTGTCTAAGGAAATCAGATAGGCCTTGTCGAAATGCGCATGGTAACAGGCCATGCCTCCGCGTTCGCTGACCAAGTCCAGAAAATGCCGCCGCATATCCCAAGGCCGCGCTTGATCGGCGATCTTATAGCGGAAGCTTTGCCGTTCATGCTTGCGCATGATGTCGGCGATGGCCTCGATGGCCACATCGGCATCGGTGATCAGGGGAATGCCGTTTTCGATGCATAATGTGCGGATCAGGCGGCAATCCGAGGATTCGTCATAGTCGTTGTCGCCCGTCAGGATATTGATGACCATGTCAAAGCGATCCTGGCTGAGGAAGGAACGGATATTGGGCTCCTTGCGCTCGGCGATTTTGAAAAGCTCATGATTGGGCACGCCATGGCTGGTCAGAAAGGTGCTGGTGCCGGGGGTGGCGAATAAATTGACCTTGAGCTCAGACAGGCTCCGTATCGCGTTCAGCAGACGCTCTTTGTTGCTTTCGCGTCCCGCGCTGACCAGGATGTTGCGGCGAGATTTTGTGCCGACCAGCTTCAGATTGAATGCCAACATGGCAATCGCATCATTGTGTTCAAGATCAAATGTCATGACGTTCCCCCTTTATGCGCAAGGACGCATTCGTGATATCACAAACGTGACGATCCGTTCGTTTCCGTCCCTGCGTTTATAGATATCATCCAGGAAAGTCAAAAACTTACAGCTTTTTCAGCTTATATGTCTATGAGGCTTCCTTGGCGGCGCTTTGCTTGCTGTAGGTCATCAGAGGCTTGGCCTTGCCCTCGACGGCTTCGCCATTGATGCTGACACGCTCCACGCCCTTCATCCCGGGCAATTCAAACATCATGTCCAGCAGCAAGGTTTCCATGATCGAGCGCAGTCCGCGCGCGCCGGTCTTGCGTTGGATGGCTTTGCTAGAGATCGAACGCAAAGCATCATCGGTGAAGGTCAGCCCCACATCTTCCATTTCGAATAGACGGGCATATTGCTTGACCAGGGCGTTCTTGGGCTTGGTCAGGATGTCCACCAGGGCGGATTCGTCCAGATCGTGCAAGGTGGCCACCACGGGCAGACGGCCGACGAATTCGGGGATAAGGCCGAATTTCAGCAAATCTTCGGGCTCCACTTCGCGCAGTACCTCGCCGGTGCGGCGATCTTCGGGGGAGCGCACATCGGCACCAAAGCCGATCGAAGTGCCCCGTCCGCGCGCCGAGATGATCTTTTCAAGGCCGGCAAAGGCACCGCCGCAGATGAACAGGATATTGGTGGTGTCCACCTGCAGGAATTCTTGCTGCGGATGCTTGCGTCCGCCCTGAGGCGGAACCGAGGCCACCGTGCCTTCCATGATCTTAAGCAAGGCCTGCTGCACACCTTCGCCCGACACGTCGCGGGTGATGGACGGGTTGTCGGATTTGCGGCTGATCTTGTCCACTTCGTCGATATAGACGATGCCGCGCTGAGCGCGTTCGACATTGTAATCGGCGGCCTGCAGAAGCTTGAGGATGATGTTTTCCACATCCTCGCCCACATAGCCCGCCTCGGTCAGCGTGGTGGCATCGGCCATGGTGAAAGGCACGTCGATGATGCGGGCCAGGGTTTGGGCCAACAAAGTCTTGCCGCAGCCGGTGGGGCCAACCAGCAGAATATTGGATTTGGCCAATTCCACATCGCCGCTTTTCGCGCCATTGGCCAAGCGTTTGTAGTGATTGTGGACGGCGACAGACAGAACCTTCTTGGCATGGCCCTGGCCGATCACATAATCATCCAGAACCGCAAAGATGTCCTTGGGGCTGGGCACGCCATCGCGGGACTTCACAAGGGTGGCCTTGTTCTCTTCCCGGATGATATCCATGCACAATTCGACGCATTCATCGCAGATGAACACCGTCGGTCCTGCAATCAGCTTGCGGACCTCGTGTTGGCTCTTTCCGCAGAAGGAGCAATACAGGGTGTTCTTGCTGCTGCCGCTGTCGCTGTTCCGGCTCATGGATCTTCTGGCCTCCGAAGGTCGCTTGTCTAACTTACTACACTACCCTCTAGGAAGAGGGCATTAAAAAAAGGCTAAAATGGGACTGACTTTTTTATGGATGATGGACATTGAGAGGCGAAAAAACGATCTAACATACTCATATCAAGTACGCTTTTATAAAACTAGAGCAAGGGGATAAGATTTTTTTCATATGCATTGTGGCTGAAGTGAAGCTCTAAGGCTAAAAAGGCGACACTGTTGCCGATGACCGATTCCCACGGGCTCGCGCTGTGCGCGTTGTGCGGCATAGTGACCGTTGAGTTAAGCCCGGATTACGCAGGCTCTCTGGGTTTCGAGGGAGTCGCTCTCACAGTCTTTGCCAGCTTGTCCAGCACGCCATTGACTAAGGCCGGCTCGCTTCCGGAAAAGAAGGCGCGGGCGATTTCGATATAATCATTGATGATGACGCCAGCCGGGGTCTCGGTCTCGGCAAGCAGTTCATATCCCCCCGCTTGCAAGATAGCCAGCAAGGCGGCTTCGATCCGTTCGGGCGGCCAAGCCGGGTCCAAGGCACCGCGCAGCAAAGAGTCGATATCCGCTTGTTGACGACTCACACCCCCCAGAATGCGGGCCAGTAGAGCGGGGTCCGGAGTAACGGGTTCGGATGCGGATTCGTCTTCGCTCAGGCGGCGCTTGCCCCAATGCGCGATGGCGGCGGCGGGACTTTCGGCGCCCTGCGGCATCGCGCCCGAGATGATTTCTTGATACAGAAGTTGCGTGGCGGCTAGTCGTGCGGCGGTGCGGGCGGCAAAAGGTGATCGGTCGGAGGAGGCCATGCCCTGTCTTTATACTCCTGTCGCGCCGGACAGCAAGCGGCGCTTGAGGTCGATCATGCCAAGGCAGGCCCGCGCGGCCATGCCGCCTCGGTTTTCACCGGTCACCGCCGCGCGTTCGCGCGCTTGGTCCATGTTCTCTACCGTCAAGATGCCATTGCCCACGGGCAGCAGATGCGCCAGGGCTAAAGACTGAAGGCCAGCGGCGCTTTGCTCGCACACAATCTCATAATGGCTGGTCTTGCCGCGAATAACGCAGCCCAACGCCACGCAGCCTTCGAAGGGACGTAGCGTGTTGCTTTCTAAGGCTAAGGACAACGCGCAGGGGATTTCCAAGCAGCCCGGTACGCTGATGCGTTCGTAACTGCCGCCGACTTTTTCAATCTCATGGATCGCGGCGGCCATGATTTCATCGGCGATATCCGCGTAGAATCGGGCTTCCAGCAACAGGATATGGGGGCCCGTGCCCGGGGCGAAATGGGGCACCGCTTCGTCGCGGCGTCCTTCGTGCAGCATCATGATTGAACGGCTCCTTTGACGAGCGAAGACGATATGTGTTTCTACAGGGTGCGATCTGTCATCAGACGCGCCAACATACGCGCCAGGCGATCCACTTCCATATTGGCGCGCCCGCCCACATCCAACTGGTGTAGCGTGGTGTGATCGCGTGTATAGGGGATCACCGTGATCCAGAAATAAGGGCCCTGGACCTTATTCACAGTCAAGGACACGCCGTCGATAGACACGGAGCCTTTGGACGAGATGAAGCGCGAATACATGGGCGTGGTTTCAAAGAACAGCCGGGTTTCCTCGTTCTGGTCCCAGCGTTCGACCACTTTGACCGTGGCGTCCACATGACCATAGACCAAATGCCCGCCCAATTCGTCGCCGATCTTCATGGGACGTTCCAAATTGACGCGGAAGCCCGATCGCCATTCGCCCAACGTGGTGCAGGTTAAGGTTTCCGAGGAGGCCTGCACCATCATGGTGCCGTCTTTGACCTCGGCCGCCGTCATGCATACACCGTTGCAGGCCACCGAGGCCCCGGCGGGAAGATCCTTCCACGGAACGCGCATCACGATGCGCTTGCCGCCTGCATTAGGCTCGGTCGAGACGACCTCGCCGATGTCAGAGATGATGCCAGTAAACATAGCTTACGATTTGTCAACCATTATGGGTTACGTCAAGAAGTGACTCTGCCGGTTTCGCGCCGGTAATTCAAGATCAACAAAAAGAACATCTTGATACGGGCTCGGTATGAAATGGCACGGTGTTTGCAGGTCATAAATTCGGGTCGTTAATGATCCAGTTTTGGGCCGGAGACAAAAGGGGGGACGCCACCATGACCAGAGTTGAGACCACAATGGAGATACCCGCGAGCGGCCAAGGCCGGATGGCGGGCGATAAAGTACAAGCTTTGAACAGCAGCATATTGGCGCAAGCCTGGCCGCAAGGCGCGGGACAAAACCGTGTGGCGGATCTGGGCGACGCCTTGGCATTGATCGCGGCGCAGCAACGGCGCATCACGTATCTGGAAAGCCTGGCGCTGACCGACGAGCTGACCGGCGTGTTCAATCGCCGGGGCTTGACCCGGGCTTTGCAGCGCGAATTGGCGGCGGCGATGCGCGACCAATGCGGCGGCGGCGTGCTGATCTTGTATGATCTGGATGGCTTCAAGCGCATCAATGACCGCTATGGCCACCAGGCCGGGGATGCCTATTTGCAGGCTTTCGCATCGGTTCTGCTGGCCGAGGTGCGTCCATCGGATATCGTGGCCCGACTGGGCGGAGACGAATTCGCCGTCATCCTCACCCGCACCCCAGCCCGCATCGGTCAGGCCCGTGCCAAGCTGCTGACGGAATCCTTGAACAGCAAAAGCATGTCCTGGCGCCGCTCCTGTCTACCCTTGCGCGCCAGCTTTGGCACCACCAGTTACCGCAAGGGCGATCTGGTCGATGCCGTTCTGGCCTCGGCCGATCTGAAGCTTTACAGCAACAAGCAAAAACGCAAAGGCGGGTGAGGGGTTCTTGGAGGTGGCTTATCATCCGCAAACGCCCATCGGGCAATCTGCGCCGCACTATGATTCCAGCGGTTTGCTCCCCTCCATTCCCGATAATCGGACCAGCCGGGCATAGAGGCCGCCTTCGGCCAGGAGGGTGTCGTGCGTTCCTTGAGCAAGGATGCGGCCTTGGTCCAGCACCACGATGCGGTCGGCGGCGCGGACGGTGGACAGGCGATGCGCGATGATCAAGGTGGTGCGGTCCTTCATCAGATGCGCCATGGCGTCTTGAACCAGGGATTCGCTTTCGGCGTCTAGGGCCGAGGTCGCCTCGTCCAGCAACAGAACCGCCGGATTGCGCAACATGGCGCGGGCGATGGCCAGGCGTTGGCGTTCGCCCACGGATAGGGCCACGCCCGATCCCGCAGAACTCAATGAAAGCGGCGTGTGCGGGCCTTGCGGCAAACGGTTCAGAAAGTCCAGCGCATGGGCCGCCTTGGCCGCCGCCAAAACCTCTTCTTCGCTGGCATCGGGGCGGCCATAGGCGATGGCGTCATAAGCCGTGCGGGCATTGGGCAGGACAGGCTCTTGCGTCACCACGGCCATGCATCCGCGCAAGGCGGCGGGGTCCAGTCGGCGCAGATCGGTTCCATCCAGGCGGATTTGGCCATGCGTGGGGTCGTCAAAGCGCAACAGCAAATGAAACAACGTGCTTTTGCCCGCGCCGCTTGGCCCGACCAAAGCCACACGCTCACCCGGACGAACGGACAGGGTGACGCCGTGCAGGACATCGGTTTCGGGCCGGTCGGGATAGGCATAGCGCAGATCGTCCAGTTCCAAGGCTCCCAGGACAGGGACGGGTAGGGGGGCGGCCTCGTCCGCAGAGGGCGGCGTGATGCGCGAACGTAAGGCCAGCAATGCGCCCAGGCGGTCCATACTGGCGCGGACTCTTTGTCCTTCCCCGGCCAGATCGGCCAGACCGCCCACGGCACCGGCCACCAGAACGGCAAAGAACAAAAAGGCGGTCAGCGCGCCGGGGCTGATTTCTCCTGCCAGCACCCGGTGTCCTCCCACCCCGAGGATGATGCTCGTTGTGCCCATGGTCAGGCCCAGCGCGGCGGCGGCCAGCACGGCGCGGATATGTCCTCGCTGCAAGGCGGCGATCATGGCGATATCGTCGCGGGCCGAAAAATCATCCGCCGCTGCCGCTTCGCCCCCGAAGGCCTGAACGGTGGACAAGGTGGATAGATAACCGGCGGCGGCGGTGTCGGCCTCGGCCTGACGGTCTTGGCTGGCGCGCGCGCCGCGCCTGACTTTACGCGCCAGAAAGCCCACAGGCACCACCACCACCGGCACCATGGCCACGGTCATTAAGGCCAGAAAGGCATTGGCATGCAGCAACATCGCCATGCCGCCCACCAGCAGCACCAGATTCCGCACGGCTTGGGGCAGGCTGACGGCGACCACCGATTGGATCACGGCGGTGTCGGTGGAGATGCGCGCCATCAGACCCGCGCTGCCGCCTTCGTGGGCCAGGCTGTGAGGGTCCAGATTCAATAAATGCCCGATCACCAGGCGGCGCAGATGCGCCGTCAGGCTTTCGGCCAAATGATGCGCCAGCACCACGCGCAGATACACCGCTATCGCCATCGCGCCGGCCACGGCGCCCAGGGCCATCAAGGCCCGATCCAACGCCGCTGGATCGCGCGCCGTCAGTCCTTCGTCAATCGCCGTGCGTAAGGTCGAGCCAAAGGCCAAAACGCTTCCCGCCGCGACTAAACTAACCACCACCAAAGCCGCCAAACGCCAGCCTTGACCGCGCAACAGCCTTGCATAAAGACCTGAGGATTCGGGGGGCATGATGTCTCCGTGGTGCGAAATCCGCGCGATGATGTCTTGGGTTTTAGCACATATCTCGTTTTTAGGCGGCCACCGGCCCGATAGGCCAGGATTCGGCCAGACGCCGCCTTGCGGGCGGCAAAGCGCGACCGCCCAAGACATGATGCGCCAGCAAGGCTCCGCTAAGGGCCAAGGCGGCGGCGATGTCTTGGGTATTCGGGGGCAGCGTGTCGCCCCGCAAAAAAGCGGGGATAGCCACCAGACTTTGGGGATGCTTCGTGTCAATCTGCGACAGGCGAACGGCCCGGCCGGTTTCGATATCCACGAAAGCGGGGGAGTCGTTGCGCAGAGCCGATGCGCCGTCCCCACCTTCGATCTCCACGCCATAGCCAAGGGCTTCCAGCACATGCCATTCCCAATGACCATAGGCGCGCATCAGGTCTGCGGCGGGCAGGGTCAGGCGATCCATCATCTCGACCAAGCCGTCATGCACGCGCGGCAAAGGCATCGAGTCGGGCAGGCTGCTATGGCATAAGGCGCAAGCGGCGCTCAGGACTCCCAAGGCCGTCGCGCTGGAAAAACTGCGTCCCGCATGGCTGCAGACCAGTTCGGCGTGAATCTGCCCCAGCTGCGTGGAGGTGCGCGCGCGCCAAGATAGGTGGATGCGATTGCCCGGCATCAACACCCCGCGCAGCTTTTTCCCGCGTCCACCGCGCGCATACCCCGCGCAGCGTCCATGCGCGCGGGTCAGCACGCTGACGATCAATCCATTCTCACCATGGGGCCGCGCATCCAGCACCACCCCATCATCTTGCCATTCCATGCCCTAGGCCTTTGCCGGTTGGATCGTTCCCTGTTCATACTGTGGAAACGCCTGGGGGGCTATCTCTTAGGCGCGGTTCACAAAGGCCTATGAAGCGGCCCGCTGTGATTGAGATGAAGGATTCTGCGATTCAGCGCCAGCGTAAATGACGGGTGATGGATGCTCGCATGCGCGTGACCAAGTTGAGAGGGTGGTTTTCATATGAATAGGGCATGACCTGTTGTGCGCCTTTCTCTCCTCGTGAGTCACTCCCGCGAAGGCGGGAGTCCATCTCCTGACCTGGCCGATGGTGCGGGATTCCAGAAAAGATTCTGCGATTCAGCCCCTTTCAGGCCATCCACGGCCCGTTAAAACGGAAAAATCAAAAGATGGTTCGGCAGGACAACGAGGAGGCCAGTAGCGATAGACGCGACAAACAACCCGCCGCTATCTGACAATCAAGACGTGGGGAAAAGAAAGTGCCCCAATTCAATCTATAACGCAGTGAAATCGATATACTTTGTCGCAAGTTTCTAATCCGTCGCCACCACCAGGACCTGCTACTGCACCGGAATGACCACTGTTATTGGATGCAAAGCCCTGACACCCGCCATTACGATGGTAGGTGTGGTCGTTCATACCAGAGTCATCAAAAACCCAACCACTAACAGACATACTTGAAGCAAACCAAAGCACTTCATCTGCTCTCATTACGCGACTTCCCGGAAATGCCGCATTGCATTTTGCGTTAATCCCAGTTAACGCGCCCGCGTTCCCGTTGTAGGTTGTCGGCGTTGCTCCAGCATAAGACGAAGGTTTCCCCCCCCCCCCCCGCCAACTGAATCCAACCCGTTCCATTGCAGCCCTCAAACTTGCCGCCGGTATAGCGGATATATCCGGCTTTTGTAGAATCGCATGTGGCGGATGTCGAACCCATCAGGACGGCATTGGATACCCAGACCCCGCCGGTACAAGTGAGAAAGCCATCGCTGTTGGCGTTCGCGCCTTCTTGGGTACACGCCGCCCCCGGTGTGGCCCATGCTGCGGCAAAGCTAGGCAGGCCAAGACTGACACCGACCAGCAGCGTCGCAAGAGCAATCATGGCATTCCTCATCAGCAGCCTCATTCCTTACAGTCTTACCCCGTTCGATCATTGGCTTTCCAGCCTGTACCCCCCGCAAACCCTGAGAGTGTTAATTTGAGATAGATATGAGCTTGTTTTGTTCGCCTTTAGCTATTGATTTCATTGCGGAATTTTTCGAGCAATCTATCTCAAATTAACACTCTCCAAACCCTATTCCCTCAGTATCCGCCGCGCCAGCCAAAAGTCAAAGATAGTTCGGCGGAGCAATGAGGAAGCCCTAAGGAGCAGCGGTCTTGGCACTAGAATCTCACATACCATTCCATAGCTTTCCGATTATTATTTAATGATCCTGTCATTTGCATGTTGCCACTATTGTTTGGCACAATATTCGTATTCATCCTCATACCATCTGTTCGCCTCAATGCTGAACCAGCGAAAACAGTTCCATCATTCGGGCCTGCACTGGTTACAAACAGATCACTAGCATCCGCACTGATAGTATCCATGCAAGCTAATACTCCATCCTTCCATGCAATAGAGGAACAAAGGTGAGAACCTCCTACTGAACCTGAAGTATTACTTTTTACGTCAGCTCCTGAATTCGCATAATCCACTAAATTACTAATATTTCCATATGCAGAGCCACCAGAGTTATTGTTGACATACACGAGATGCCAACGCCCATCCTTAATACATTCGTCCTTGCTGCCCCACCCTATTTTCTTCCAGTCATCACAAGTAAGAGAGTAACGGGTACGGCTACCCGCAGTCATAGACTTCCATTCCTGGACGTTTTCTGGCGCGACGTTACCCGTTACGAGGCAAGCAATGATGTTTTGCTTGTCATCGGCCATTTTAGTCGTGCCGATTTGCTCTTTCTGACAGGGTTGCCCCGGCAGTTCTGCATGAGCGGAGAGAGGCCCAGCGAACAGGGCCAGCATAAAACCGATGATCGTCTTTTTCAGCATGGCGTCCATTCCTTATTGCGAGAGGAAGCAGGTCAATTGACCATAGCTCTATCTTTCACATCTTAAAAACCTCTTAAAATGCGAAAGCGCGGCCCCCCTGTGTTATGAAGCGGCGTCAACCGCTGTGGATGCTCGGGATTCGTCGCCCCGCTTTCATGCGGGTTAACTTTCGGCACATTCCAAACCACAGAGGCTGGCGCCTCCCAATAAAGTGCCTCAATTATATTTCATATATGCAACAATATGGCGGATTATATATCGATATGACAAAAACTATCACATGAGGATTATCCATATAAATAACTGATATATAAATAAATTATCATGCATTATTGAGCCAATCACTGCCGTATCAATAAATTTGAAATAGGTATATTTACTAATGCGAAACATAAATATGGCACAGTTCATTTCACTCGTCGTTACCAACGACCACCCTGGCAGGAGGATACACCTTATGAAAAATCTACTTCCCTTGGTTGCCGCCGTCGCGTTCATGGCCCCGATGGCCTCGCATGCGGCGACAGTCGTGCCCTACTACTCGGGCACGGGCTATTACTCGTCCTACTATGCATCGCCCATCGCCTACTCGGCGCCTGTGGCCTATGCATCTCCCGTGGCCTACAGCAACTATGCCGGCTATGGCTATAACGCGGTCAGCTGGTCCGGTTCGGCCACCGTGCCCGTGTTCAACGTGTCCGGCTCGCCCATCCTGACGGCCGCGGGCTTACCGGTGGCCAACTACACCCGCCCCATCGCGTACACGGCTCCGTCGGTCAGCTATGTGGCTCCCACGACGGTTGCGACCCCGGTTTCCTATGTCGTGCCCTCAACGACGGCGACTGCGGTTTCTTATGTCGCTCCGGTCGCTCCCGCCCGCATGATCATGGGTTCGCCCGTGGTCACTTGGGGTGAAGTGATCGGCGAGTCGCGTTACTAAAAACATCCCCTGTCCCATCCGTCACAACGGATAGGACAGGAAAAGCCAAAGCCCCCGTGCCCTTCATTCGGGTACGGGGGCTTTCCTTATAGGATCCATCAAGCCGCGCGGCCATTCAGGCGGTACCAGATGCCCGCCAGATATTCGCGCAAGGCATAGTGCAAACGGGAAAGATTGCTGGCCGGTACCACGAATTTCCATGAGTGCTGCGGCGGTACGGCGCGAAAATCCACCGGTGCGGGCTGAATCATATCCCCCCATCCCGCCGCCTTAAACGCGGCCAGGGCGCGCGGCATATGCGCGGCCGTGGTCACCAGAATCCAGGTCTGCCCCGCCTCGGGCTTGGTCTGCGCATAACTGTGCATGGCGTTGTCCCAGGTATTGAGCGAGTCCTCCTCCATTTCCAGACGTGCCGGATCAATGCCATAGCCAATAACAGCTTGGCGACTGATGCTGGATTCGGTGGCGGTGCCGGGAATGGGGCTGCGTTTGCCGCCGCCCGTGATGAACAGTCGCGCCCCAGGGTAATGCCGAGCCAAAGCCGCAAAGCCCTGCGCGCGCGCGCCTGTGATCATGGAAGCCTGGCCGCGCAGGCGTGCGATTTCGACCCTCTCGTCCCCGCCCAGAAGAATAATGCCATCAACCCGATGTTCACCCGATAGCCAGTCGGGGGCGGACATCCTGTTTTCAAGTTCCCAAGTCAGCGCGTTGCCAACCGGAGCCAGCATCAAGACCATCAGAACGGCCAGAATCCAGCCCGCCAAACGTCCGCGGCGCAGCATCAACGCCAGCAAGGCCGCCGCCGTGAAGAAAAAGAAAGGGTCTAGCCAATACACCATGCGCGGCTCCCGAGGTATTCCTGCGCGAATCCTGCATGGTGTCGCAGATATTGGCAAGAAGTAAGGCGAGGATGTTAAGCGGGAATGGTGTAACGGTATTTTACCCCAGGGATTTTCTCACCATTGCCGGGCTTTTTTTCAGACTGCGGTCTTTCTGGGGGCGTCGTCATGGGTTTCTCCATCGCTGGCGGCTGTTGAGCTTCCAGTTTTTCAATCAGTTTTTGCAGCTGCTGGTGCCTGATCTCTTTGTCTTGTGCATCGTCGGCGAAGCAGACTGTCGTGATGATCGGGCTTGCAAAGAAGGTGGTGAGCGCAAAGAGGCAAGCGGCCCCGGCGGTTTGGCGTGACATACACTATCCCTAATGGGTGGATCGGAATTGGTCTTATAGCATTCCGATATCAAGATGGCTTTGTTTTCATGCATGGCATGCGCCATGAAAAGAATTGACTTTCGCCCCCTGCTGGCCGAAAAGTTTCGGGCGCCATGCGTTGTTATGGAATGGGTGCGTAGCTCAGCGGGAGAGCACTGCCTTCACACGGCAGGGGTCACAGGTTCAATCCCTGTCGCACCCACCATTCCTTTTTTGGCCAAATGGCTCAGCGGGTGTAGCTCATCAGCGGGTGTAGCTCAATGGTAGAGCAGAAGCTTCCCAAGCTTACGACGAGGGTTCGATTCCCTTCACCCGCTCCATTTTCCGATTTATAAACGCGCGGATTCGACCAGCCAACGCCATGGTAACCCACCGACTTAACGGTGCCGTTGTTCCGGACCATGCTGAACAGGAAAGCGAATTCGGATACACCGATACGCGCACCCCCCTCGCTATGCATCAGTGTGGCGCGATATGCCCGTTCAAGATTCCTTGCATATGGGCTGAATGGCTACGATGAGGTTCGCACAAAACCAATTGCTTCATGTTGTGGCCGCCATAGCTTGCGCCACCTGGCGTAAATCCCCTTGGCAGACACACCATTCGACGTCCCGCCGCGATATACACAGGCGCTCCAGGTCTTCTAGGGGACACCGCATCGCTATGCGCGAATACCAGTTGCGTGAAGACCGGCAAATTTTTGTCAAGCCGACGGCGCTGCGTGACGAAGATAAGTCTATCGGGGCTGTTGTGCTTACGCCTAACCACGACTTCAAACCGGGATGTAGGATATTCATCTTGAAGATTCCGCATCAAATTTTGAGCATTGATACGGAAATGCGCATACAACAAATGCGGGGTCTCCTCGTCTTTGTCGAATGGCTTGTTATGAACTTGTTTTTCTTGCGACACTTCGCATACCTCTACCGATAGATAACGGAGAGATATTATTCTTTTTGCAACGACTCCTTCAACTGAGCCATAATGGTTTCACCCGCAACCATGGTTTGCCCTATTCGGACATGAGGCGCGATCCCCAGCGGCAACCACACATCCACGCGGCTGCCAAAGCGGATCATGCCATAACGCTCGCCGCTCTTGACGTTCTTACCCTCTTCCACATCGCACACGATGCGACGAGCCAACCAACCGGCAATCTGCACCAAGCCCAAGGCGCGGCCATCGGTCAGACGCAGACGCAACGTCATGCGCTCGTTCTCGTGGCTGGATTTATCCAGCGTGGCGCTGATGAACGCGCCAGGATGGTATATCTTGGATTCCACCACGGCGTCACAGGGGATGCGGTTGACATGCACATCCGTGGGGGCAAGCACGATGCTAAGGCGTGTCATGCGCGTGCCTTCGGGCTTGCCCAAATCCTCGGGCGCATTTTCCTCGACAATGGCCGCCAAACGTCCATCGGCGGGGGCAAGAACAAGACCGGTCCCTTCGGGCGGCACACGTTCGGGGTCACGAAAGAAGATGGCGCATAAGCCGGTCAGGATAAGCCCCAGCCACATCAAAGGCTGATAGAACAACCCCAGCACCAAGGCGATCACAAACAACACGGCCATAAAGGGCCATCCGGCCGGATGGACGGGTGGAATTGTGGGCCATGAATCTTGTATGCTCATTGTTGTTCTCCTGATCAACCGGATCGCGGCGAAGGAATCGTTTCCCCAGCCTTGTCTTCTTGATGTCAGACTCGCTCGGATAAGGCAATCGCCGCGCGCGTGCCCGCGCGGATCGCCCGTCGCAGCAACGGCCAAGCGGGGGCTTGCTCGGCTCCATGGGCCAGCGCGGTGGCGCGATGCTGGCTTTCGTCCTGGCGAAACTTTTCTAACAGACGCCCTAGATCGGATTTTGGGTTCTCAAGCGAGCGAATCTGCCGCGCATAGTGCTGATCGATTTCTTCTTCGACCGCCGCCGTGCAGGCCATGGCCGCGCGTTCGCCCAGCAAAGCCGTGGCGGCACCCAGAGCGAAACCGGCCACATGCCACAAAGGACGCAAGGCCGTGGGACGCACATGGTGGCGGCGCATTAGGTCGTCAAAGCGGCTGAGATGCTCGTCTTCCTGCTGGGCCATCTCCTGAATGACCGGTGCGCAAGACTTGCGTCGCAATACGGCCAGCTGTCCTGCATAAATGCGCGTGGCACCGAACTCTCCCGCTTGGTCCACACGTAACAGACGATGCAATCGCGCTGTCTCGCCCCGTTCTCCTGCAACACGGTCAGCTGTCTTATGACGACGCGAGGCAGCCGTCACAGCGATTCCTCTTTATCTGTCAGACGGCGCAAACGAAATAGGGCGATACCCGCATACATGCTCAAAGACAGGGAAAGCAGCGTGTTCCAAATCACCGCCGAGATGCCAAAGATCACCCATGCCACCTCATCGCAGCGACCCGGCGCCCATTTCTCTAGCATGGCTTTCCAGCTTCCCAGCTCGGCTGATGCATTGCTGATCGGACAACCTGCATCCGTCTGGCCCCACCAATGAACCTCGACGCCCGCGTGATATCCGGCCAAGACGGCGTTGGCCAGCAAGGCCACCGCCGTCACACCCAGCATGGCCATCACCCAGCCGGGACGGGCACGTCCCAGAAACGCCGCGATCATGGCCAGTATCCCCAACGCATAGGGCGCGCGCTGCATCAGGCATAAAGGACAAGGCGACAAGCCCAAACCATATTGAGCGATCAAAGCAAAGCCCAACGCGCCCACGCAAGCCGACAGCAATAAGAGGACAGGATAGGAAAACACCCACTGCCATAGCTGGTAAATCAGTTTGCAAGCCAGGCCGTTTTCCTGCTTGGAGGAGGGCGAAACGGGAGAGTGATGTTTTGCGGTCATGGTTCCTCACGCCTATCTCAAGACACAGGCCAACTGGCCTGCCTCTGGTCCATACTGGTAAGCCGATGGAGACTAGAACTTCAGGCTCTTGCTGTCATAACGACGACCAAAGAGCGAGAAGGTCCGGCTGCCCTGGCCCGTGGGGAAGGAGTCCATGTTATAGGACAAATCCGTACGGCCCCGAGTCTGCCACAGCGCATCGGGATTTTGCAGATAGAAGATATCCGATGTCGGAGAGGTCCGCACCCAATCATTCACCATCTTGCGATGCGCGATCTTCCATACGCCTGACGCCCCTCCCGGGCGACGTTCGCAGCGGTCCAGGAAACGCCCCCCGATGATCAAGTCTTCCTTGCCGGTGGCTTTTTCTAAACGATATTGCGCCAAAAACGGCGTCTCGGTCATGGTCACATCGCCACGAAGGTCAAAGCGTGTCGGCCCCAGCATATGCCAAGACGATTTCAACCCGCCCAACACCCCAATCCACCAAGAGATAAACCCCGCGCTCGGTCCTTGAAAGACGCCGGGACCATGATCCTCGCTGCCGTCATGGTGATAGACGGAACGCAACAGGCTCTCATCCAACCGATCACTGGCGCGGCACCATGTGGTGAATAAATCGCCGATTTCCTGCCGGTCGATCAGCGCCTGAAGACGTGGCGGCAGCTTCCCGCTTGATCCTGCCAAGCTCGGTGCCAGACTGGTCAATCCGCCGCCCATGCCGCGCAAGGGACCGATCAGCGCCTTGGCTTGCTTGATCGGATCGTTCTTGGACAAGCTGGCCGCCTTAGGCGCGGCTTTAGCTGGCGGCGGTGCCTTTTTGTCTTTTGCGGCGGGCTTGGCGGTCGATTTCGCCCCCGCCTTCGTTGACGATGAAGGCTTGGCTTTTTTATCAGCCGCTTTTTTCTTGTCGTCTTTCGTTTTGCCCGTTGCCATCCGCCTGCTCCCTACCTGATGTTCGATGTGATCCCGCTTTATCCGTAAGATACGGCCAGACAAGATTCTTTCCAACCAGACAGCGCATATAAATAGGGCAATTTTGCGTGGAACAACAGAGTAATCCCAAAAATGCACCGAGAAAGCAATGAAACTTTTAATATATGGCACTAATTTGGGATAGAAGAATTAATCCTACTGCCGAATTGATATTTGCTTCAGGTAATGATTGTGGCACGGTGTAATGATGCCCATAAGGAACTATTTGGCGTTGCGGGTGCCTATGGCATCGGTAAAGTCGGCACCTGTGATGGATGATCCTGATAGTTGTGCGCCTGTCAAATCGGCTTCTCGAAAATCAGCATTTTGCAAATTCGCGCCGCTGAAATCGACATCGCGTAATACGGCTCCCCTGAAATTCGCCCCTCGAAAATTACCGCGCGTGCATTGTGAACCGGTCATATTGACGCGACAGAATTTGCTGGACCATTCCGCCTTGCCGCCTTGCACGCCATCGCGTCGTAAAGGCATGGGAGAAGAATCGACGTTGGTGAAGTCAGCGCGCTGTAAATTGGCTCCACTTAGGTTGGCCCCACGAAGGTCGCTCCAGACGAATCTGGTTCTTTCTCCGCTACAGTCCACAAGATTGGCCATGGTCAGCTTAGATGCCGCGAAATTGGTTCGCGTTAGGATGGTCAACGTCATCTTGATCACCGAAAGGTCGCTATTGGCGAAATCCATATCGGTTAGATCCAGCGCCGAGAAATCCGCTTGCTTGCCTATATCTCCCATCGACTCGATCCACTTTGCGTGGTCTTTCATCACATCTTTAATCGGCCGCCCCAGACTTTCGACGGCGCGAGTCATGCGAGCCTTGGACATATCCAAGCCAATAGTTTGCTCTTTATTGATTTGTGCAGAGACAAGATCGGTGTTCTCCAGTGTCACACCGGAAATCTGCGCGCCGATCAGATTTGCGCCTTGAAGGTTGCTGTTATTGAGATTGGCCTTACTTAGATCCGCGCCATGGAAATTCGCGCCCTTCATATTGCAATTATGCAAATCTGCCTGGCTAAGCTTCGCGTTTTTAAAATTGGCATAAGATAGATCGGCGTTATAGCCAAAGCCTTTGCCGATTTTGGCATTCTCCAGATTGGCGTGGCTGAAATTCGCTTCAGAGAAGGATGCCTTGCCTTCCGTGCCGTTCACCGCAACCATGCCGCCCCGCTTAGAACCGGAGGCAGTGCTGCTGCTGCCTTGCCCCGCCGTCGGCTGTTGGCGCATCAAATGCCCTTGCCTCAGATCGACATTCAGCAGTACGGCATTCTCAAAATTGGCGTTGCGTAAGATTGCGCCGCGTAGATCGGCGTTGGTTAAATCCGCTTCGCGTAAATCGCAATTATGCAAATCGGCGCCAAACAAAATGGCGGATGCCATCTTCGTACCACGAAAATTGCTGCCGCTGAAATTCACGCCCGTCAGTTCGGCATGCGATAAATTGTGTCCCGACAAATCCAAATCGACGGCCTGCACCATACGCAATATCATGCGCTGCCCACCCATGCGACCACTCAGGAAATCCTCGTGGTGGCGGATGAGTTCGTCAATTTCTTCTTGTTTGACGTTTTTGGGCATGCTTCTCTCAGTCCGGGGATGCTAATCCTCCAATATTTCTTTTGCTCCATTCGGCTTTAAATCCTATTAACGTTAATGGGAAGAAAGATATTTCCGTATGCGGTTATTATTTGAACTTCATTACTGAAATGCATCAATCATGCTGTGATCTCGAGGCAGAAATGGTCGATGCCGCGCAGAGGCGAGGCTCAATCTGTGGAACAAGCACCACATAAGTCGTTCTCGTTCTATGCGTTAGAAGATGGAGCAACCGTGGCGGATTATGGTCACCCCCCGGCCTTGCCGGTGTGCTGAAAGCATTCTTCTAAAAATGTTTGGTGTCCCCAACGGGATTCGAACCCGTGTTACCACCGTGAAAGGGTGGTGTCCTAGGCCTCTAGACGATGGGGACATAGCAATGCCGTGACAAGCACCAGCCATGAACGGACGCATTCGAGCTAAAGGCTAAACCTCTTACCCGGATCTGCGCGGGGGGCACTATGGCAGGTTTTGGTGCCCTTTTGCAATCCACAAAATTGCTGTGTGCGCGAGGGGCGGTTCGCACATAACCAAAACGCTGCAGACCCAATTTGCCTTCTTGCAAAGTGGATAACCGCTCGGCCTGGTCATAGCCCATGGTGATATTCAAATCGGGAGTCGTGATCCCCGTGATATGCCCGTCCAGGTTAAAACTGCGCCGATGCGTTGATCTGGCATCATATAATCTTAAGAAACCATTTGAAGAAAATTTTAATACTATGCAAAAACCCTAATTTGATGCTATCAAATAATGATATTCCATTATTTATATTTCTTATAACTAAGTATATCAATATTATGGGTACAGTTAATATTAATAATAAAAGAAATATAATTTGAATTGCACCAATAGCTTCATTACCAAAAAAATAGAACAATGAAACAAATAATGATGCGGCCACCATAAATATAGCTAACCCCGTATAGGGTGATCGAAAAAATATATTTATTTTTTCTTTCATACCTTTGCTCATGGCGATCCCCTTGATTTTTTGGAAGGCTTAGGAACAGCATTCACTGAACAATGTTATAAACCAAGCTTATTTAAAAAATTCCCCCACGGTTTTGTTTTAGCCCATTCAATCGGTCCATGGGGTTCAGATGGGTCGTCATACTGGGTCCCACCAAGAGGCACTAAGCCATAGAGATTCTGCCAACGCGAATCTCCCCATGTTTGAGTTAGGGCTTCCCCCCACGTCTGACGGCTGCGTTCCCAGGCAGCATTACCAGCATAAGCATGATACACGCATGCAGTAGCAAGACCGATTTGCAATCCAGAAGGAGCTGCCGGACTGAATGACACTATGGCAGCTCCGCCAAAGGCCGCGGCTGATTTAGCATAATTGAATGTGGCTACTCCAGCATTCCCCGCCGCCACAGCTCCCTTCACGGGATTAAACGGGATCGCATCCACCATGGCACCAGGATGTTGCGCGGCATAGATACCCGCTTGATACTGACCATATGCCTTTGCCGCTTGTCTATAAGCCTGCTCGGTCTGCGATGCCGTCATCCCGCCCGCATAGCCGATGGGGTCGGCGGTGCGTCCATCCACATCCACAAAATTGACGGGATCGTTGAAGGCATACGGACTCACCCCATCCTGCTGCAGCACGGGATCAACCTGCAAAAACCTCCCCGTATTCGGATCCATCAATCGTGCGCCGTTGTCGCGCACAGGGGATTCGGGGTTTAGGCTGGGCGTGTCGGAGTCCACGATCTGGCCGGGCAGGGCGTGGGTGTAGTCAAACATGCCGCGCAGGCCCGTTTGGTAATGCGCGGGGGCGATGTCGCTCCAAGCGCCGTTGCCTTGCCAGCCCCAGACCATGCCGCCATCGGCTTTGCGCACCAGGAAGGGCGCGTTGCGGTAATCCGGATGCACGGCATAGGGCGCGCCGTTCCCGCCCAACACCGCCGCTGGCGCGCCGTCGATGCGCACCGTCTCCCACAAAGGCTTGGCGTTGGGGCCGTACACACCTTGCACATTTTTCATATAACCTAATGGAATTATTTGCATACAATCTTTTTTATGCAAGATGCAACTATACATAACAGCCCACCAAGCATCGTGTATAGTAATGAGTTACAGATAATAGAATATACAAGTAACATGATGCGATCATTGTCTTGACCTGACGTGTTGGCAATGGTAAAAAGTGAAGTTGGCCACAGAATTATAGCCCATCTGTCCATTATGATCCAGGATTTAGGTTCATAATATGCAAGCGTTGCCAGTATGATTGGAACAATTGCTCCAATTAAGGCAAATACTCCACCTAATAGCATCCACTTTTTCATCGACCAACTCCTTATGGCTGCGGTGCGTATGTATAAGCCGTAGAAGACCGTGGCCTTGGAGTAAACCGTTGGTAACCAGCCAGCCACTTTGTTAGATCAGAAGGCGTTAATATATTATTTGGAACAGGCACACCTCCTTCTCTCAAAGCATTGCCGACTACTTGCGCACAATTGTTGTTATATGTTTCGTATTTAGGTTTATTATCGATAATGCTCTGTAAATAAATTTCTATAAGCGCATCCTGAGATGAATTAGTTTGCAATTCGGTTTCAGCTAAACGAGAACGTTCATCTGTATCCCATTTCATTATTCCTGGGACAGGAGCGCCAGTAACTTTATCCCATGTTGAAGCAGTGTAAGCGGGATAAAAACCCATTGTCTTCACAGAAGAAGAAGGGGTGGCAGAACCTATTCCAGTATGACCGAATGGATTTGCGGCACTTTGCGGACTATACTGGACAACTACCCAATTTTTTCCATCCACATCCACAAACCCCACCGGATTGTTATTGGCATAGGCATAAGGGCTCAACCCATCCAGCTGCAGCACGGGGTCGGGTTGGTTAAAGCGGCCCAGATGCATGTTATAGATGCGCGCGCCGTTATAGTTCATGTCGGTTTCGTCGTCATAGAACTGGCCGGGCAGGCGTTCGCGATAGTGGAAGGGAAAGGCGGCGCTGAGGCCGGGCGTGTAGTGCAGGGGCGACACGTCGGCCCAGGGGCCGGAGGCTTGCCAGTCCCAGACCATCGCGCCGTTCGCGCCGTTCAGGCGGATGGGCGCGCCGCGATAATCGGGGTGCGCGGCATAGGCTTTGTTATCGCCGCCCAGCACCGCCACCGGCGCACCGTCCAGACGCACCGTTTCCCATAAAGGCTTGGCGTCGGGGCCATACACGCCGCCCATCAAGCCGGACAGGTCATAGGCGTAGATCTCCTTGCCCACGCCGCGCGTGCCGGGGCCCAGTTTCTCCACCCGCTGATCCGCGTGGTTATAGCGATACTGTGTGCCTTTATTCTTCACGCCCGAGGCGCGGTTCGCGCCGTCATAAGAAAGCTCCACGTCCTGCACGCCGTCAAAGGTCAGGTTCCCCGCCAAGTCATGGCGCATCGGCACGGTCTTGCCGTTGTTCTTCGTCACGCTGGTCACTTGGTTGCTGTTTCCCGCAATCACCGATGTCACCGTGCCCTTCACACCGTCGCGCTGCGCGGTGCGATTGCCCGATGGGTCGAAATCATAGCGCCCCGTGATGCCGTCGGTAAAGGTGTAGCGGTCCAACCACCCATTCCCCGCATAACCAAAACGCTGCAGACCCAATTTGCCTTCTTGCAAAGTGGATAACCGCTCGGCCTGGTCATAGCCCATGGTGATATTCAAATCGGGAGTCGTGATCCCCGTGACATGCCCGTCCAGGTTAAAACTGCGCCGATGCGCCTGCCCCAACGCGCTCCACCCCGAGGCCGCCCCGAAAGGCTGATAGGTGATCCCCGTCACCAAGGCCGCGCCACGCTTTTATTTTGGGCATAGCCATTTATCCAGAACGGCTATGCCTCTTTTAAAAGCATCTACAACACTCTCAATCAACCCCATTCCAGAAATAAGATTCCTGATTAGAAAATAGCAGAAGCCGACTATCGGGGAGAGTATGATAGTTACAAAACCCAAAGCATAAAACATTTGGAATAAATCGTCATTTATTTTATAATACGATGAAATCGTCGCTACAACTATCGTTAATAACGAAATAGTAATTAGCGTATTAATTTTGCTCTTATTCATTATGAAATCCTCCTATGGAATCAGATGGTTCACAACAAATTTCCCTATTGCATTGCCTTTTTGAGCGACCCATCCCACCGGCGATGGTTCATTGGGGTCATCGTATTCGGTTCCCCAAGGAAGCATCCCATTAAGGTTCTTGAGCCGTGCCTGGCCCCAGCTTTCACAGATAGATTCATCCCATTGCTGTGCTCCTCTCCTCCATGCGGCAACACCAGACTGAGTATTCCACAATGCTGTTGGAATATTTCCTATTGATGTATTGAAAGAAGCTAGCCCCATATTTGCTGCCCACTGCACATAATTTCCAACTGCACTGGCACCTTTGGCCGGATTAAATGGGATAGCGTCTATGGCAGCTTGGCGCTGCATATCTGCCTGGTATCTTGTGTAGTCTCTTTGAGCCTGACCATACGCATCTTGCAATTGCGATGCCGTCATCCCGCCCGCATAGCCGATGGGGTCGGCGGTGCGTCCATCCACATCCACAAAATTGACGGGATCGTTGAAGGCATACGGACTCACCCCATCCCGCTGCAGCACGGGATCAACCTGCAAAAACCTTCCGGTATTCGGATCCATCAATCGTGCGCCGTTGTCGCGCACAGGGGATTCGGGGTTGAGGCTGGGCGTGTCGGAGTCCACGATCTGGCCGGGCAGGGCGTGGGTGTAGTCAAACATGCCGCGCAGGCCCGTTTGGTAATGCGCGGGGGCGATGTCGCTCCAAGCGCCGTTGCCTTGCCAGCCCCAGACCATGCCGCCATCGGCTTTGCGCACCAGGAACGGCGCGTCGCGGTAATCGGGATGCACGGCATAGGGCTTGTTGTCGCGGTACAGCACGGCCACCGGCGCGCCGTCCAGACGTACGGTTTCTTGCAACGCCTTGCCGCCTGCGTCGTATTCGCCCATGGGAAGGCCGTCTTCGCCGCGCACATACACGGTCGCGCCCTTCTGCACGCGCTGGCCGGCATGGTCATAGGCGCGCGGCACGCCATTGGCGCTCGCCACACGATTCATGCCGTTATAAACCAAGGCCAGACCCGCGCCGTTATGCGTCAGATTCCCCGCCAGATCATGGGGCTGCGGCATGCTCGTCGTGCCCTTATTGATGCTTTGTATCTGATTGCTGTTGCCCACGACGGTATAGCGCACCTCGCCCTTTACCCCGCCGCGCTGCGCCGTGCGGTTGCCCGAGGGGTCGTAATCGTAATTCTCCACCTTGCCGTCGGGGCCTTGATAACTGCGCACCCAGCCATTGGGGTAATAGCCGATATTCTGCGAGGCAAAGCCCGTCTCGTTGATCGTCCCCAGCCGACCATTCGCGCCGCCGGGCAGATAGCCCAAACCCATCACCGCATCATGCATCTGAATGGAATCCACCCGCCCGTCCAGATCAATATGTTTCTGATGCACAAGTCCCAATGTCTTCCACCCCGAGGCCGCCCCGAAAGGCTGATAGGTGATCCCCGTCACCAAGGCCGCGCCATCGGCGTTGATCTGCGCCACTTGGCCATTCTGATAACTGTAATCCAGCACCTTGCCCGAGGGTAACACCGACCGCACCACCTGACCCGCCGCGTTGCGGGTATAGGAGGTCTGCAACGTCACCCCGCCCACCTGCTGCGACTGCGCCGATACATAGCCTTGGCCGTCATAGCCCTGAGTGAGGCCATAGCCGTTCGGACCCGTCACGCTGGATAAACGCCCCACGCCGCCCGCCGTTTGGTCATAGAGATAGGTAAACACCTCGCCATTGCCGTAATCCGCGCGGGTCACGCGGCTAAGGGCGTCGTATTCAAATGTCGCCGTCACGTTCCGCGCATCGGTCTTGGTCAGGATGTTGCCGTCCGGATCGCGGGTATAGGTGGTCGTGCCCGAATCCGGGCTGTGCACTGCGATCACTCGGCCCATGCCGTCGCGCTGGATTTCCGTGACCAGGCCGCGCGGATCCATCTGATGCACCGGCAGGTCGTTGGTATCAAACGCCGTGTCGGTGCGATAGCCCAGCGCGTCCACTTTGCCGATCCTGCGGTTCAGCGCATCAATGACAAAATCCGACAGCGCGCCCGCCGAATCGGTGATCAGCTCTATATTGCCGTTGGCGTCCCGGTCATACCGCGTCGCCCAGCCATAGGCCCCGATCTCGCGCGTCATCAGGCCGCGCGAGTCATGTTCGAACCCGCGTTTCGTGACCACCGCCCCGCTGGCGTCGCGCACCTCGCGTGACGTGATGTTGCTGGCCGCGTCATAGCCCAGATTGACGCTGTTGCCCAAAGCATCGGTGGTGCGGACCAGACGATGCGCCGCGTCATAGCTATGGGTAAAGCTGGCCCCCGTGGGGAGAGAGGTGCGCACCATCTGACCGGCGGCGTCGTATTCATAGCGCGTCTTGGCCGTGCCTTCGCTGCGTGAGATCAAACGGCCCCGCGCGTCATATTCCAAAGTGGTCACCAGGCCGTTGGGATCGGTGATGCGTATCGGACGCCCCGCCGCATCATTGGTGATCTGCGTCACATGATTCATCGCATTGATGATCTTGGCCAAGCCGCCCGCCGCGTCATATTCATAGCGCGTGGTGCGCCCGCCCGGGCTGGTCATGCTGGCCAATTGGTTCTTGGCCGTGTAGGTGGCCGTCGATGTCCAATTCTGCCCACCCGCCGAGACCGTGCGCTTGGTCATATTGCCCTTGCCGTCATAGACCATGCGCGTGCTGCGCCCCGGCTCGTCAATCTGCGTGGGCAGGCGAAGCGTGGGGTGCCACTGCGTGGTCACGGTGCGCGCCAAGGCCGTGCCCGAGGCTTCGGTGCGCGAGGTCTCGAGGCCGCGATCGTTATGCGCGTAGGTGGTGGTGTTGCCGTTAAAGTCCGTGGTGCTGGCCACATGCCCCTTCGAGTCATAGGTGGCGTTCTTGGCCGCCACCTGCGCCGAAGGCGTGCCCGTCACCGCCGTGGGTTTGGTGACGTTGAACTGCGTGGTCAGGCCATAGCTATAGCTGCCCTTGGGAGTCGTGATCGTGGCGGCGTTCGCGCCATAGGCCACGGTGACCTTCTCGGCCCCGCCCGCATGTTCGGACGAGATCGCCTTGCCCTTCGAATCATAGCTCCACGTCGCAAAGCGCGCGCCGTTTTCGTCCATGATCCCGGTCAAAGCGTGGGGGAAGCTGGCATTCTCATACACATAGCGCCGCGACGCGCCGCCCGGATAAGACACCGAGGCCAGATTGTTATTGGCGTCATAGCCATAACCGGTCACCGCCCCATCCGGACCAGTGACCGAGGTAACGCGCCCTTGCGCGTCGGTGGCGAAGGTCAGCTTATGGTTAAACGGACCCGTGACCGAGGCCAACGCGCCCGAAGCCGTACGGGCGATGCTGGTGGTCAACCCGCCGCGCGTGGCGATCGATGTCAGACGGCCCTTGGCGTCGAAGCGATAGGTGTTGTCGTCTTCGCCCTGCCATTGCCATGTGCCGTCGGCGTTTTGCGCCAGGGTGGAATGCACATCCGCCTCTGAAACCCACGCGCCCGAGCCGTTCTTGGTGAAGATAACCGACATACCGTCCGCCCGCGCCACCTGAGCCGAACTGCCCGAAGCCACCACCGACACGTCAAAGCTGCTGCGCCACCCCGCCCCAAACGATCCCCCGCCATCGCCCAGCCCCTGACGCGAATCCTGGCTGTTATAAAACCGCGCCAATGACAGCCCCGTATGCCCCGGCAAAGCAATATCCACCGCCGTTTCAAACTTATTTCCTGTTCCGGCATTGATTGGGTTGCCGCAAAAGGCCATTGGACCGCCATAGCATCCAAGCCCTTTATCAAGCCCCTTATATGGAGAAGGTTGGGCTGGTTCTCCCGAAGACCAATATCCTGGCTTATTGAAATTATATCCCTTCAGAATCTTGGGGCTGGCTATAGGGCCTTGTATTTCATCTGAAGCATAAAGTCCTCCTATGTTCGCTATGCCATTTTCCGAGTGAATAAGATCAATCGTGTTCGCGTTATAAAGCGTGAACGCCCAGCTTTTAATGGAGCCATTCTCAAAGTTAAAAGTAGTGGGGGCTATTGAATCAGGTGTTCCGCCCTGAACTGAAAGATTGATCCCTCCAGATTGAGCAGCTATTCCCAGAATGTGGCTTTGTCCGCCAATCTGATCGATTGCCATAACAGTACCTGTGAACCCTTTGACAGTATCATCAAAAGTCACTTGTGCCGTGACATGACCGCTGACGCACTCGTAGATAGAACTTGTACTGTACGATTTCTGGCAGTCTGTCGTATCAAACTCCTGGCCCACATAGTTAAAAGTCACATCCGCCCTCGCACTCCCCACCGCCAGCACAGCGGCCAAAGCGGCGGAGCAAACAGCCAGTTTTTTGTTGTCTTGCCAGGCGGTGTGAAGGAAGGAATCCGAGTGTGAATCCGGGCGTAAAGTCTGGGCCATGGTCAATGCTCCCCTTGGGGTGTCTTGGGTTATTGGAATGCCGGCGGTTGAATACGTCGGTATGTTTCTTTTCCGTGCCAATTTCGAGATATCTAACCCGCAACAAGAACGGTGTCAATAAGGAAAAAGTCGCATCCACAGATGCAAGCAAAATTGGGCCGAACAGAAAAATGGTGCCGTTGGAGGGAATTGAACCCCCGACCTTCGCTTTACGAAAGCGCTGCTCTACCCCTGAGCTACAACGGCGCGCCGTTTCTGACCCCACATGGATACCGGCTTTTGTGGTTCGGATGCAAGGGGGGTTTTAAGGGGCCGTGCTTTTTGTGAATCCGACTTATCCTATCTCTCCCCGTCTTGTCTAGGCATGCAATTCCGCGATGTGCTGATGTTGCCGTAAGTCAATGCACTCCCAGCGGCTATTTCGTTGCAGGTGACTTGCGCATCCATGGCGGATCCAATGCCGCAATCGCGGCATAACATGGGCAGTCCGACCGATGTGCGCCAGGAAGGTAACCGATGCTCATCAACAACTCATGCACGATTTCGGGGCCGGTAAAGACAAAGGTCTTCTTGAAGCAGACGACCCAAGCGTTCAAAGGCATCGGGTGATGTTGCGCCAGCCACCCGGAAAAGCCCTGATGCGTGGCGCGCAGCGCTTGGAATCTCCGAGCGTTTTCAATAATGGCGCGAGTCTTAAGGCGGTTGCGAATGATCTGGGGATTGTCCAACAAGCGCATCTGCCGCACTTGGTCGAAAGCGGCCACCTTGTCCACCACGAAGCCATCAAAAGCATCATATAAGGCCGCCCGCTTACGCAGCACGATCTCCCAAGATAGACCGGCTTGGAATATCTCCAGGCAAAAGCGTTCGAAAAGTGTAGCTTCGTCATCGACCGGAACGCCATATTCCCCGTCATGATACGGCCCATGCACGGCATGGCCGATGGCCATATCACAATAAAAACCCATTTTGGGGCGACCTCGCTTACGTTTGATCCGATAAAGGAGAGCGTATGAGAGCGGGGCTTGTAAAGCCATAGTATCCGTTCCCCTCCTGGTGCGTGAGAAAGAAGTCCGCCATTCCAAAACGGCGTTGCTTTGATCCTGTGTTGCCTCACTGGCTGGGCTTAACGAAGAGTTAACCTGACCCCGGATAAGGCTGACGGTATGGGTGAGGATAACGCATCGAACGCCAGTCCCAAGGTGGCTGTCGCGTTGGAATATGACCGCAGTAAAGCGGCGGTTCCGCGCGTGGTGGCGTCGGGGCAGGGGAGCCTGGCCGAGCGCATCGTGGCGGCGGCCTTAGAACATGGCGTGCCCTTGCGCGAAGACGCGGACCTGGCCACGATGCTGTCGGTGCTGGACGATGCATGTGAGATTCCGCCCGAAGCCCTGGTGGCCGTCGCGGAAATCCTGGTGCATGTGTATCGCGCCAATCGCGACCTGGCGGTTTCTCGTCTGGGTCATCCTTTGCCGACAAGTTAGGAGTGTCTTTATATGCCTCGTGCCGCCTCGCCATCCTCCGCTCAGCCTGAACCGCAAGTCATCGAACAGGCCTTGCATGATTTGGCGCAAGCCATAGGCCGCGCCGAGCGCGGCGCGCGCGCGGGCAAGCGCGTCGATCTGACCTTGCTGGGCGAGGATGTCGCCGCGATTTGCGAAGCGTTGCGCCACACCGACCGCGATACGCAGATTCGCAGCCTCGACGGCTTAGAGGCTCTGCACCATCGCCTGGATGCGCTGGCCAAGGCCCTGCGCGGAAAATCCAAGGAGACGTGATGGAATCCGATACCGCCTTCATGGCCGTGCGCAGTGTACTGGCCCTGCTCTTCGTCTTGGGGCTGATGGGCGCGTTGACGCTGCTGTACAAGCGTGTGCGCGGACTGGATACGGGGTTGCCCTTGCTGAAGGGTTCCGGAGTCAGCCGTTTGCGGGTCGTGCAATCCGTGCCGATCGATGTGCGCCACCGCTTGGCCTTGGTGCGCTGCGACGGGACCGAACATCTGTTGGTCCTGGGCGGTGATCGTCCCGTGGTTCTGGAAAGCCATGCCGCCAAGGAGGACCTGCCGTCATGAATCCCTGGCTGCGCCGCTTCGCCTTTGTGGGAACCGCTCTGGCGGTTGGGCTGATAGCCGATACGGCCATGGCCCAAAGCCTGACCTTGGACCTGGGCGGCGGCGGTCAGGAAACCGCCACGGCGCGGATCATTCAAATTCTGCTATTGGTCACGGTGCTGGCTTTGGCACCGTCCTTGTTGATGATGGTGACCTCGTTCACGCGCGTGGTGGTGGTATTAAGCTTTTTGCGTAGCGCCATCGGTTTGCAGCAGACCCCGCCCAATATGGTGTTGTTGAGCCTGGCCTTGTTTCTAACCGGATTCATCATGGCTCCGACTTTTCAACAGGCCTATGATCAAAGCCTGCGCCCCCTGAGCCAGAACGAGATTACCGAGGAAGTGGCGCTTGAGCGCGGCGTGGTGCCGTTTCGGAACTTCATGCTCAAACACACTCGGGAAAAAGACTTGGCCCTGTTTTTCGAACTGGGCAAGACCAAGGCTCCCACGAAGGCCGAGGAAACGCCGCTGCAAATCCTGATACCCGCCTTTATGATTTCGGAACTACGCCGCGCCTTTGAAATTGGATTTTTGCTTTTCCTACCCTTTCTGGTGATTGATATGGTGATCGCCTCGGTGCTGATGGCGATGGGCATGATGATGCTGCCTCCGGTGGTGATCTCGTTGCCGTTCAAGATTATTTTCTTTGTCCTGGTGGACGGCTGGTACTTGATCGCCGGAAGCCTGGTGAAAAGCTATGGCGGGGCGGGGTAATTTGGCACGCGCGGCCTAATCGTGCTAAGCAAGCCGACATGACTGAATACTGGTTACGAGACCTATGGGCGTTCGTGCCCGATGCCCTGTGGCTGCTGGCGCGCATAGGGATGATCATCGTCCCGCTGCTGGCTGCGATTGCCTATTTGACCTATGCCGAGCGGCGTTTGCTGGGCGCGATGCAGTTACGCAAAGGTCCCAATGTGGTGGGACCTTTTGGCCTGTTGCAGCCAGTGGCCGATGGGCTAAAGCTGATGGGTAAGGAAACTATCATTCCGGCGGGTGCCGATAAGTTCCTCTTCCTACTGGCTCCGGTCGTTATCTTCACCCTCAGTTTGGCTGCTTGGGCGGTGGTGCCGTTCGGCGAGCGTTTGGTGCTGGCCGATGTCAATCTGGGCCTGTTGTACCTGTTCGCCCTGTCTTCGCTGGGCGTGTACTGCATCATCATCGCGGGCTGGGCTTCGAATTCGAAATATCCGTTGCTGGGGGCCATGCGCTCGGCGGCGCAGATGATCTCTTACGAGGTGTCGATTGGGCTGGTGTTTATCAGCGTGCTGTTGACCTCGGGGTCGTTGAATCTGACGCGCATCGTCGAGGCGCAAAGCGATATGTGGTTCATCGTGCCGCATTTTCCGTTATTCATCGTGTTTTTCATCTCGGCCTTGGCCGAAACCAACCGCGCCCCCTTTGACCTGCCCGAAGGCGAGTCCGAGCTGGTAGGCGGATTTAACACCGAATATTCCTCGATGGCCTTTGCCCTGTTTTTCCTGGGTGAATACGCCAATATGATATTGATGAGCGCCATGGCCGCGTTGCTGTTCCTGGGCGGCTGGCTGCCGATATGGGATGTCGAACCGCTGAACTGGATCCCCGGCCCCGTTTGGTTCCTGGGCAAGATCGCCGCTGTGCTGTTTGTCTTTATCTGGGTAAGGGCGACCTTGCCGCGCTTTCGCTATGACCAGTTGATGCGCCTGGGCTGGAAGGTCTTTTTGCCCTTTTCCCTATTCTGGCTGGTCCTGACCTCGGGCGTTCTGCTGGTCTTCGATAAATTGCCGGTGGCGGGGATGAACGGGTAAATCGGTGCAGGGCAGATGTCACCATGCAATGATGCCTTGAGGCACCACACGTTTCAATATAGCCTGCTCTGTGTGGGCGGCCTGTGTCGTCTATGGGGCGTAGAAACCTCTGCTCATAGCGGCTTGTGCGGCCGTGATGCACCCTCAGCCTATGGCTGGGGGGCGTTGGCGTATGTCCAAGCCTTCGGGCTAAAGGCTAACGCGACCTCTCTATGAGCAGGTTTTCTAACCCCCAGTCACCAGGGGGGGTAGAAATGGACGAAGGGAAATCAGCTTACATTATCGCCTATGGCGTGGTTGCCTTGAGCGGAGGAATCATGGGTTTGATTCTAGGATGGCTCATATGGGGGTAAAGAGCCTCGGCCTCCTACTGGTCTTCGATAAATTGCCGGTGCCGGGGATGAACGGGTAGATAACAGCTCTCCCCATGCGTCACTCCCGCCCTGGCCGAAGGCGCCGGGGTTCAGAAATGAGTCTGCAATTCAGCGTCAGCGTGAGAGGCGTTGATTCAGAATATCGCTGCCCTAGCCTAGCAACAGCCGGGTATTCCAAGCTTAGTGAACAGTGCTTAGGCCACAGGCTCTTTCAGAAACTCATCCAGCCCATAAAAGCGCCGCACATCGGGGCGGAAGACGTGGATGATGATGTCACCGGCGTCGATCAAGGCCCAGTCGGCTTGGGGCAGGCCTTCGATGCGGATGCGCTTGGCACCGGCTTTGCTGAGGGCGCGGCCCAAATGGCCGGCCAAGGCCGCCACATGCCGCGCCGAGCGGCCAGAGGCTAAGATGATGTAATCCATCAAGGGGCTGCGTCCGGCAAGATCGGTGACCAGGACTTCTTCGGCTTGATGCTCATTCAGCGTCAGCATGGCGATATCGCGTAGCTTTTGGGCAAATCCCAGCGACTTGGCGGATGCAGACACGACGGTTTTTTTCTTGGCCGGTGCCTTCTTAGGGGCGGGAGGCTTTTTGACCGCAGGTTTCTTGATCGCTGCCGTGGCCATCGTCACTTTGCTGGGAACGGCCTTTTTGGCCGTCACTGTCACGGCCTTGGTCTTCACGGCGGGGGCGGTTTTTTTAGCGCCGCCGGTCGATGCCTTGGTCGGAGTCCGAACGGCTTTTTTTATCGGTGTGGCTTTCTTAACAGGTGCCGACTTTTTGCTCGTCGCTATCTTAGTCCCCGTCTTCTTAGGCGTTGCTTTGGCAGAGGAAGCCACGCGTTTGACGGAAGCGGATTGCGGGGCCTTGGCGGCGGAAGAAGCTGGCTTCTTTCCTGTGACCGATTTCTTGGGAGGCACGGTTAGGGTGCACCTTTCAGGATAGGTTTACGACTGGGTTTCTTCGGGGGCAGGCTTGGCCTTGGCCCTGGGCCGCGTGACCGTGACGGTCACCGGTTCTTCCAGGGTGGACATGCCTACAGTCGGTAAGGCCGCTTCTGCCGCCGCTTCTGCCGTGATCTTGGTATCTCCGGTGGTCATCATAGAGGGCTGCTCTATGACCTCGGGCAGGGGAGAGGCAGCGGGTATGGCCGCCGGAAGTCGCTGCGGCTGCGGCTGTTGAAGCTGCGGCTGAGGTTGTTGAAGCTGCGGCTGAGGTTGTTGAATTGGCTGCTGTTGCGGCTGAACTTGTTGTGCCTGAGGCGGCATTTGAGGCTGCTGCGGCTGTTGTGGCTGTTGTGGTGGCTGCCGCTGCTGCTCGGCCTCGTTAATGGCCTCCATGATGCGGTAGTAGTGCTCGGCATGTTGCAGATAGCTCTCGGCGGCAATGCGGTCGCCCGAGGCCGTGGCGTCGCGCGCCAGCCCCTGATATTTCTCGTAAATCTGAAAGGCGTTGCCGCGTACGCGCACATCCGGCCCGTTGCTGTCAAAGGTCTGATGCCGCAAGGGCACGCCGCCGCGTCCGCTTCCATTGCCGCTTCCGCCGCCGCTGCTCCCTCCGCTGCCACCACGTCCACCGCCATAGCCACCGCCGCCCCCACCGTAACCACCGCCGCCATAACCGCCGCCGGTGTTGTTGCCATAGCTCGACCCACCGCTCGGCCCGTTGTTGCGGGGGCGGTTATTTTGGCTGTTATAGGGGCGGCGTGTCGGTTGCATGGGACCTCTCTGGGATGGTCAATTCGGATGGTTCACACTCTCGTGGGGGGCGCTTGACGCAAGGTCAATCATATCTCGTGCGAAAACGCATCCTTATGCTAGACTGATCCGCCTGTTCTGCCAAGCCTTCTTTGCAAGGGGGTGGTCAGGCACCCTTCCGCTCACAACCAGGCAGCTTACGGAACCCCATGAATCTGCGTAACATTGCGATTATCGCCCACGTTGACCACGGCAAAACGACCTTGGTGGATGCCCTGCTGCGCCAAAGCGGCACTTTTCGAGACAACCAACGGGTTGCCGAGCGCGCCATGGATCGTAATGATCTGGAACGCGAGCGCGGCATCACGATCTTGTCCAAGGTGACCTCTCTAAGCTGGCAAGATAAACGACTGAACATCGTGGACACACCCGGCCACGCCGATTTCGGCGGCGAGGTCGAGCGTATCTTGTCGATGGTCGATGGCGTGGTGCTGTTGGTGGATGCCGCCGAAGGGCCGCTGCCGCAGACGAAATTCGTGACCGCCAAGGCCTTGGCCTTGGGACTGCGTCCGATTGTGATTATCAATAAAGTGGACCGTCCCGACGCGCGGCCGCATCAGGTGCATGACGAGGTTTTCGATCTGTTCGCCACCTTGGACGCCAGCGAAGACCAATTGGACTTCCCCACGTTGTTCGCCTCGGGCCGCGACGGTTGGGCTGCCGATAAGCCGGAAGGGCCGCGCGAAAGCCTGACCCCGCTGTTTGAGTTGATCTTTAATCATGTGCCGCCGCCGGGCGTTGGTTCGCCCGAGGACCACTTCCGTCTGCTGGTGACGATTTTGGACTCCGACCCGTATCTGGGCCGCATCCTGACCGGTCGTATCCAGGCTGGTCGCTTGCAGACCAATATGAACATCAAGGCTTTGGCGCGAGATGGCGGCGTGATCGAGCAGGGACGCGCCACCAAGGTTCTGGCCTTTAGAGGGCTAGAGCGCATCGCGGTCGATCAGGCCGAGACGGGCGATATCGTGGCGATTGCCGGACTTTCCCGCGCCACCGTGGCCGATACTTTATGCGCCATGGAAGTGACAGAGGCTTTGCACGCCCAGGCCATTGATCCGCCTACTTTGGCCATGACCTTTTCCGTCAACGATTCCCCGCTGGCCGGACAAGAGGGCAGCAAGGTCACCAGTCGCGTGATCGGCGACCGCCTGATGCGCGAGGCCGAAGGTAATGTGGCCATCCGTGTCACCCAGTCCGAGCAAAAAGAATCCTTCGAGGTCGCAGGACGCGGCGAATTGCAGCTGGGCATCTTGATCGAGACGATGCGACGCGAGGGCTTTGAGCTGTCCATCAGTCGTCCGCGCGTCTTGTTCCGCGACGATCCCATCGGCGGCCAAAGGCTGGAGCCGATTGAGGAAGTAATCATCGATGTGGATGAGGCTTATTCGGGCATCGTGGTCAATAAGCTGAACGAGCGCAAAGGCGAGATGACCGATATGCGCCCCTCGGGCGGCGGTAAGCAACGCTTGGTGTTCTTGGTCCCGACTCGCGGCCTGATCGGCTATCACGGCGAATTCCTGACCGATACGCGCGGCACCGGCATCATGAATCGTTTATTTCATGATTACGCGCCGTATCGCGGCGTGATCTCGGCTCGGCGCACGGGGGCGTTGGTCAGCAGCGAGGACGGCGAGGCGGCAGCCTATGCCTTGTGGAAGCTGGAAGAGCGCGGTCCGATGATGATCACCCCCGGCACCCGCGTCTTTCGTGGCATGGTGGTGGGTGAGCATACCCGTGGCAACGACCTGGAAATCAATGTGACCAAGGGTAAGCAGCTGACCAATATCCGCGCCGCCGGCAAGGACGAGGCCGTGCGCCTAACCCCGCCCATCGTGATGAGCTTGGAAAAGGCCGTCGCCTGGATCGCCGATGATGAATTGGTCGAGGTGACCCCCACGTCAATCCGCCTGCGTAAGCGTTATTTGGATCCCAATGAACGCAAGCGTCATGCAAAGATGATCGAGGGTTAAGGCGGTTCTATCCTGCTAGACAAAAGAAAAGCGCCGTCGGGGTGACCCGGCGGCGCTATCTTTTTAGCTAATATCTACAAGATATTAGGAAGCTTTCTTCATGTGTGAAGACAGCTTCTCGACCGTGGCATTCATGCGGCGGCTGATCGGTTCGACCGCCTTGCTGCTCATGCGGGCCGAGATCTCGGAGATCTTGGTGCTGTCGGCCACTGCCGAGTCGAACACGCCCTTGAGCAGGTCGCTTTGCAGCTCGACGACATCGCGCATCGTCTTGGCAGCCAACACGGCCTTGCTGGTGGACAGAACGGATTCGATCAAGCTCTGGGTCGATTCCATCCAGATCTTGGCGATCTCTTCATAGCCCTTGGCCATGGTGTTGCTGCTGGCGATGGCGGCGTTGATGTTTTCGCGGCCCACGCAGGTGAATTCATCCGTGGCTTTGCGCATCTGCGCCGAAGCCTGCTCAATCTGCTTGGTGGCGCCGGCCAGGGTCGATTCGACCTGCTCGGATGCGGCCTTTTGCATTTTCTCGATGGCGACCTTGCCGCCGAAATTGGCCGGGATGATGGTGGCCGAGGCACGGGCCTTCTTGGCGGGGGACTTGCGGGTACGAGCTACCATAGGAACCTCCATGTGATGACGCTAGGGGACGACGGGGGTGTCGGTGATCGCTTTGCTGCACTGCAGCATGACCGAATGTAACCCGGGTCATTCTGCTTGTCAAGCATGCGCTGCGTATTAAAGCCTGAGAGTCTTACTAAACCTTTACGAAGCGTCCTATTCGGGCATGCATTCGCGGTTTTTTGGGTCAACCCCAAGGGCCGCGTCTGGACCAAGGACCGCGTTTTTGTGCTGTGGGGGGCGCTTGTTCCGGTGTAATGCGATTTGATGGCGGAACGATCGAGGCTCCCAGCATACGCAAAGCGGCGATCCGGTCGGGAATGGAAGGATGCGTGGAAAAGAGGCCAAAGAATTGACTGGCAGGATTCTCGATACACATATCCATGACGCCTGCCGGCACGCCGGGCAATTCGGCGCGAGAGGATATCCGTATCAAGGCGCTGGCCAAGGCGTCCGGATTCTTGGTCAGCGCAACGGCCCCGGCATCGGCCATGAATTCGCGCCGCCGCGAAAGGGCAAAACGCACCAGATTGGCCATCATATATCCAAGGCCGATGACCAAAGCCATCATCAACATCAACACCACCGTGCCGCGTCCATCGCGGCGGCTGCCGCTGCTCCAAGACGAGGTGCGCATGCTCTCCCAGGCCACGCGCCCGGCCAGGGCCAGCAAGCCGCTGAACACCACGCAAATGACCAAAAGGCGCACATCTCGGTGGCGGATATGGCTCAGCTCATGCGCCAAGACGGCTTCCATTTCTTTGGCGTCCAAGCTTTCAACCAGGCCACGGGTGACGGTGACGGTATAGGAGGAATCGGAAAGTCCGCTGGCGAAGGCGTTCATCTGCGGCGTGTCGATCAGATGCAAAACGGGCATCTTCTGGCCGCATGAGATGCACAGATTTTCGAGAAGATTGTATAGTTCCGGCGCGTCCCGTCGTTGTAAGGGGCGCGCGCCCGATGCCCTATCAATCAGGAATTGGTGGAAAAGAAATCCGATCAACATCCATATCCCCGCCGCGCCCAACACCCAAGGCAGCAGGATAGTCGTGGTATGCGCCGCGAATTCCATGGGATCCGAGACATTGGCTTGCTGGCTCCATGTCGGGGCCATCTGTCGCGCTATGCTTGGTGAAGCTGGGCTGTAACGGTAAACACCGGGACGTATGGGGGTTTCTTGACCGTTCTCTGCCTGCATGGTCAGTCCGACGGCAAGGCTGCCCACCCACACGACGCCCACCAAGATCACCGGCAACAGCGCCAACAGCAGGACAGATTTAAAATTATTATTCCACTGCCAAGTGGCAAGACCGGAAGAGCCAAGGGCCATGGGCCACGGATCCTAGAAGGAGACTTTGGGCGCTTGCTGCACGGCTTGCTTTTCGCCTTCGGGCACTTCCCACATGGTGGTGGCGTCAAAGCCGAATTTATGCGCCAACAAGACGGCGGGGAATTGCTCGATCCCTGTATTGTATTCGTTCACTGCGCCGTTGTAGAAGCGCCTTGCCGCCGCGATCTTGTTTTCGATATCGGCCAGCTCGGTTTGCAAGGACATGAAATTCTCGTTCGCGCGCAATTGCGGATAATTCTCGGCCACGGCCATCAGATTCATCAGCGCGCCGGACAAGGCGTTCTCCGCCGTGGTCCGCTCGGCCAGACTGCCGCCGCGCATCGCGCTGGCGCGCGCCTCGGTCACTTTGCCCAGCACGTCGCTTTCATGCGCGGCATAGCCTTTGACCGTTTCCACCAGATTGGGCACCAGGTCCAAACGCAGCTTAAGCTGCACGTCGATATCGGCCAAGGCGTTGCGCGTGTTCTGGCGCAGCGCGACAAGGCGATTATAGATCACCACGCCGATCAGAAGAATGGCGACAACGACGCCCAACAGAATGACGGAAATATCCATGCGCCGAACTCCTTGATCAGGGTTTGTGCCGTGATTCATAAGGCTATGTGCGCGGCAATCTTTCGTCAATCTAAACCGATCATTTTACGAAAAGCTTGCGTGAACGGTATGGACTTGCTTGTCTGCGGGGCATGAGACCTCTTTTGGCTGTGGATAGCGCGGGTGCGACTTGTGGCGTGGCGGTGATGCGATCGCCGGGGCAAGTGTCGGCATGCGTGCGGGAAGCCCGGCACGATCAAGCCCGCATCCTGGTGCCTATGGTGGCCGATTTATTGGCCCAGCAGGGCTTGTCGATGGCCGATATCGGGCGCGTGGCCGTCACCGTGGGGCCGGGCAGCTTTACGGGGTTGCGCGTGGGGATCGCCCTGGCGCGTGGTTTGGCCTTGCCCTTTGGCTGCCCTGTTCTGGGTATTTGCAGTTTCGCGGCTTGGCGCGCGGCCTTGCCGGATGTTCCGTCCTTGGTCGTGGTTCTTGATTCCCGCCGGGATGAGCTTTTTGTTCAGATAAATCATCAGGATGAACCGTTCCTGTCCGCGCCCGAAGAGCTTGTCTTGCGCCTTCAAGGCACTGCGCATCGTGTGGCAGGAGATGCCAGTGAGCGTTTGACAGGCCTGGTTGACGAGCGCCTTTGTCCCGCGCCTTCCGAGCCGATCGTGGTCGCCGCCGCGCGTTTGGCCTGGGATATGGCAGATCCGGAGGATGCTGCGGCCAAACCTTTACCTGTGTATATGCGCCCGCCCGACATATCCCGCCCCCGCAACGTGGTAAATAACGGCGGCAACGAGCCTCTGGACTTGTGCGGCCAGTTCGCCTAAGAAGGGGTGCTTTCCCCGCTTGAGCGGCGGGGCCGGGATGGTGTACTGTCCCCGCCCGTGCCCCAAAAAGCGGGAACATCCCGGCGAACGGGAAACGTCCCGGAGAACGGGAGTTGTGTCACCAATAAGGAAGGTTGGCCTTGTCATGAGCGATATCAGCGAGCGCGTCAAACAGATCGTCATCGAACACCTGGGCGTCGAAGAGTCTAAAGTGGCTGAAAATGCCAGCTTTATCGATGATCTGGGGGCGGACAGCCTGGACACTGTCGAGCTGGTCATGGCATTCGAAGAGGAATTCGGAATCGAAATCCCCGACGATGCCGCCGAAAAGATCGCCACCATCAAGGATGCCGTTGATTATATCAGCTCCAAGAAAGAGTCGCTCTAAGGCGCTTGGCCTTTTCCAAGGGACAGGTAAGGCCAATCGCCTGCCTGTCCACTTGTTGCCCTTATGCCTTATGGCTGTGGGGTGGCAAAGAGGCTGCACCGCGATCAGGCCGATTTTATCGGTGATCGGGCGGAAGATGCGAACTTCGATGAAACAGAACTTATGGGGCGTTTATCTTGCGCAAAAGCTTGGCGCGAGGGGCGGTGAATCATGACAGAACTGCGGCGTGTGGTGATCACCGGCATGGGCATGGTGGCACCTTTGGGTGATAGCGTGGCCGAGAACTGGCGGCGTTTGACGGCGTCTGAGTCGGGTATCGGTCCTATCACTCTGTTCCCGTTGGACGAGGACATGCCCAATAAGGTCGCGGGCCAGGTGCCCGAAGGCCAGGGACCGGGTCTGTTGGACCTCGATTCCGTCTTGCCGCCCAAGGATCAGCGCAAGATGGCGCGCTTTATCCATTTTGCGCTGGCCGCTTCCGATGAGGCCTTGCGTGATTGCGGCTGGACTCCCTCTTCCGAGGAGGAACGGGAACGCATCGGTGTCATGATCGGTTCGGGCATCGGCGGCCTTGATAATATTTATCAAACTTCGGTCCTGCTTGCCGAGCGCGGGGTGAAGAAGGTCTCGCCGTTCTTTATTCCGTCATGCCTTATCAATTTGGCTTCGGGGCAGGTCTCCATTCGGCACCAATTGCGCGGCCCCAATCACTCGGTCGTCACCGCCTGCGCCACGGGCGCGCATGCCATCGGCGACGCCGCGCGGATCATTGCCCTTGGCGATGCCGAGATGATGTTGGCAGGCGGCGCGGAAGCGGCCATCTGTCGGATCGGGATCGCGGGTTTTTGCGCCTTGCGCGCTTTGTCCACGCATTTTAACGATGCGCCGCAAAAAGCCTCGCGCCCATGGGACGAAGACCGTGACGGCTTTGTCATGGGCGAGGGCGCGGGCGTCTTGGTGCTGGAAGAGTTGGAACATGCCCGCGCGCGCGGGGCGCGTATATATGCCGAGTTGATCGGCTATGGCATGTCCGGCGATGCGTATCATATGACGGCGCCCGAGGAAAACGGCGAAGGCGCGCGGCGCGCTTTGACCGCCGCTCTCAAACGTGCGCGGATCGAGCCGGGCCAGGTGGACTATATCAATGCGCACGGCACCTCCACCCCCATGGGGGATGAGATTGAGCTGAACGCCATCGGCAAAGTCTTTGGCCAAGACGCGCGGCGCATTCCCATTTCCTCTACCAAATCCGCCATCGGCCATTTGTTGGGCGCGGCGGGGGCTGTGGAGTCGATTTTTGGCATCATGTCGATCGTCACGGGCGTCGTGCCGCCTACCTTGAACTTGGATCGCCCCTCGCCCGTGTGCGAGACGTTTGATCTGGTTCCGCACAAGGCCCGCGCGCATCCGGTTCAGATTGCCTTGTCGAATTCCTTCGGCTTTGGCGGCACCAATGCCTGCCTGATCTTCCGCAAACTTCAGGATTAACCCCACACAGAGGTTCGCCATGCTGACCGCCATCACCGCCCTGTACCGTTGCTTTTATGATAAGGAACTATGGAGCGATGTGGCGTTGCGTTGGCGCGGCGCGGCCATTGGCTTCATGGTGTTGCTGTGCCTGCTGGCGACGGCGATTTCGACCGCTTCGGGCTTTGCCATGTGGCAGGGCGTTGGTCGGCAGGCTACCAGCCTGATTCTCGATCAGCTACCTTCGCAATTCACCATGACATTGGACCCTGATGGGAATCTCAGCAGCTCTCTGCCGCAACCGACGGAGATCAAGGTTCCTGATGGAGATATAAGATCTTCCACTCCATTGGATTCGAAGGGCGAGACTGTGATCCTGATGGATGTGGGCGAGACGCTGCAAAGCATCCAAGAGAAGCTTCGAGAACGCAAAGCGATGATCTATGTGGTGCGCGACGGCATCTATGCGCGTCAGACCAATAATGCCACTGATCGCGTGATACGTTTCAATGAAATGCTCAAGCAAGACAAGGTGAAGTCCGCCGATCAAAGCGAGGGGTTGCAGCCGACCACCTACACCCTGACCCGCGATCAGATTGATGCGTTTATCAACGTCGTTATTTTCTGGATATTGGCGGCGATCTTGCCGTTGTTCCTGTTCCTGGGCGGTGCGATCAAGCTGCCCATTCTGGCCTTGCTGTTCATGTTGGTGGGTGTTGTGATGATCCGTATGATGCGGATGGAATTGGGCAATCAAGCCCTGTGGCGTCTGGCCGTGGTGGCCTTGGCTCCCGCCACTATTCTTGAAGCGGTGGTCCAATCGGTTGCCGCTTTCACCTTGGATCCCGCCCAAGCCGCGCAATTCGGAAGCTTTCCTATCTTTGCCCTGGTGACAGGCTTGTACCTATACGGCATGCTGCGCCAGCTGCGGCAAGCGCCTGGGCAGGGTTAACCGCGTGGCCGCTTCGTTTCCCTTGGTCGTCGCCATTGACGGCTTTGCCGCTGCCGGTAAGGGCACTTTGGGTAAGAATTTGGGCCAGGCCATGGGCTGGGCCTATTTGGATACGGGAAGCACCTATCGCGCCGTGGCACTGGCGGTGCTAAAGGCAGGCCAAACCCCGGATGACCGGCTTGCCGCCGCCGCCGCCGCGAAGGGGTTTACGCCTGAATCCTATTTTGCCTTGATGCGCGAAAGCGAAGGCGATTTGCGCACGCCGCCCGTATCCGATGGTGCGTCGAAAGTCGCGCGTTTTGAAGAGGTTCGCTCGATCCTGCGTAGCTTTCAGCGGCAATTCGCCCTGCATCCGCCGGCGGGTTTCCCGGGCGCGACGCTGGACGGACGGGATATCGGCACTGAAGTGTGCCCGGAAGCCCCCGTTAAGTTATTCGTGACCGCCCGTATCGAGATACGCACGGCGCGCGTGTTACAAGCGTTGCGGCAACGCGGGATTGAGGCTATAGAAAGCGATGTCATGCGGGATTTGAACGCACGCGATTTGCGCGACAGCACGTCGCCAATCGGTCGTTTGCGTCCGGCGGATGATGCGGTGATGTTGGACACCAGCGATATGTCCGTTCCTGAGGTTTTGGACGCGGCCTTGGCCGTCATCCGTAAAAAACTTCCGGATATGGGTGTGTAACGATGCCACTTGCCGCCTTATGCGCTTTCTCGTATCCGGCATGACCAAAAGACGATACTTGCCATCGTCCCTTTCATCCATGTCCCCGCCCGGCAGGTGGGAGAGGACAGCACAATCAAGGCCGCATGTGGATTCCCGCTAAACGGCCTTTTTGAGAGAAATCATCCATGACTCGTGCCACTGCGGTGACTGCCGCTCGTTCTTCCGCTCCCCCGTCATCTTCCATGGAAAGCTTCGCTGCGCTGCTTGAAAACGCGCCCGGCGGGGAAAAAGGCCTGGAAGGCAGCGTCATCAAGGGGATCATTACATCTATCACCGATGATTGCGCCGTGATTGATGTCGGCCTGAAATCCGAAGGCCGCGTGCCGCTGCGTGAATTCGCCGTCGGCAACCAGCCAGCCGAATTGAAGGTCGGCGATACGGTCGAAGTTTTTCTAGAGCGCATGGAAAATAAGAATGGCGAGGCCATGCTCTCGCGCGAAAAGGCCAAGCGCGAAGAAGCCTGGGTTCAGCTTGATGTCGCCTACCGCGAACAAAAGCGCGTCAGCGGCATCATCTCGGGCCGCGTCAAGGGCGGCTTTACCGTGGACATTTCCGGCGCCATCGCGTTCTTGCCGGGCAGCCAGGTCGATATCCGCCCCGTCAAGGACGTCTCGCCCTTGCTGGGCACGCCGCAGCCCTTCCAGATTCTCAAGATGGACCGCGCGCGCGGCAATATCGTCGTCTCGCGCCGCGCCGTGTTGGAGGAAAGCCGCGCCGAGGCCCGCACGGAATTGGTCTCGACCATGCGCGAAGGTCAGATTCTGCAAGGCGTGGTCAAGAACATCACCGATTATGGCGCGTTCGTCGATTTGGGCGGCGTGGACGGCTTGCTGCATGTCACCGACATTGCATGGCGTCGCGTCAATCACCCGTCGGAAGCGTTGCAGATTGGCCAGCAGGTCACAGTGCAGGTCATTCGCTTTGACGCCGAGCGTCAGCGCATCAGCCTAGGCATGAAGCAGTTGCAGGCGGATCCGTGGGAAGGCGTGCAGGCGCGTTATGCGCTGAATACGCGCCTGAAGGGCCGCGTGACCAACATCACCGATTACGGCGCGTTCGTCGAATTGGAGCCGGGCATCGAAGGCCTGGTGCATGTCTCGGAAATGTCTTGGACCAAGAAGAACATCCATCCCGGCAAGATCGTCTCGACCAGCCAGGAAGTGGATGTGATGGTGCTGGATGTCGATCCCACTAAGCGCCGTATCAGCTTGGGCTTCAAGCAGTGCTTGGACAATCCGTGGATCGCGTTCCGCGACAACCACACCATCGGCACCGAGCTGGAAGGCGAAATCCGCAACATCACCGAATTCGGTCTGTTCGTGGGCATGCCGGGCGAGATCGACGGTATGGTGCATTTGTCGGATCTGTCTTGGGACAAATCGGGCGAAGAGGCCATTGCCGGCTACACCAAGGGCGAGACCGTCAAGGTCAAGATCCTGGATGTGGACGTGGAGAAAGAGCGCATCAGCCTTGGCATCAAGCAGCTCTCGGCCGATCCGTTCTCTGCCGTCGCCGATGGCGTCCGCAAGAACGAGATCGTCACGTGCCAGATATCCAGCGTCACGGAAAACGGCCTCGAGGTCGTGATCTTGGATGCTCAGGGCAAGCCGCTGGGCGCGAACGAGGCGGGAGAGGGCGGTTTCACCGGCTTTATCCGCCGCGCCGATTTGTCCAAGGAGCGTTCCGAGCAGCGTCCGGACCGTTTCGCCGTTGGGGAAAAGGTCGATGCCAAGGTCACGCAGGTTGAACGCTCCGCACGGCGCGTGACCCTGTCGATCAAGGCCCGCGAAATGGACGAGGACAAGAAGGCGATGGCCGAATACGGCTCGTCCGACAGCGGAGCCAGCCTGGGCGACATTCTGGGCAAGGCCATCCGCAATCGTTCAGAAAAGGAAGACAAGGACGAGGAATAAAAGCCTCGACAATTGACCTTTGCGTCATAAAAAGCCGCCCGGCACCTGGAAACAGGGCCGGGCGGTTGCTTTTTGGGCTATTGCGCACGTAGTTGGGTAAGAAATCCACCGATGGTGTCGTACATGACGCCCGATTCTTTCGATAGAGCCTCAGAAACTCCAAGCAAGTGTTCGGCTGCTTTGGAGCTGGAAAGAGACTCCTGAAGAACGCCTGCTACGTTCTGAGCGGCGCGTTTGGTTTCCGAGGCCGCCGAGCAGGCGTTGCGGCCAATCTCGATTGTGGCGGTCTGTTGCTGTTCGACGGCACCACTGATGGATTGGGCGACCTTTTCGATCTCCCCGATGACGGTGCCGATGACAGCGATGACTTCGGCGGTGTCGTTGGCTACGACCTGCATCGCGCCGATCTGCCTGGCGATGTCTTCGGTAGCCTGCGAGGTCTGGGCGGCCAGAGATTTGACTTCTGTCGCGACTACGGCAAACCCTTTGCCGGCCTCTCCCGCACGCGCCGCTTCGATCGTGGCGTTAAGGGCCAAAAGATTGGTCTGTTCGGCGATGGCACTGATGATATTGATCACATCGCCAATATGTGTGGCGGTTTCAGTTAGATTCTTGACTTTTTGCTGTCCCTGTCGCGACTGTTCCGCTGCGCGTTCAACGATTAGAGACGACCTGCCTACATAGTTCTTGATCTCTCCCAGCGAAGCCGTCAATTCTTCGACCGAAGCCGCCACCGCATCCACGTTATGCGCGGCCTCATCGGCTGCCCGGGCGGTGGCCTCGGCGCGTTGTGTTACCGAAGACGACATTCCGGCCAGATCGTGAGCCGTGCTTTTTGTTTGCGTCGCAGCAGCTTTGACCGATTCCACGATTCCCGTCGCCGATGCTTCGAACGCACTGCTGGCGTTTTGCACGAGGTTAGCTCGTGCGAGTTCGGCCTTTTGGGCGGCTGCACGTTCTTCGTTTAGGCATCGGGTTTCAAGGGCATTGGTTTTGAAGATGTCAAGGGCGCGCGCCATGGCCCCAATCTCATCTCCATCCTTTTGGGAGGGCACTGAAATCTCCAGATTTCCGCCAGCTATGGCCGTCATCGTTGCCGTAAGGGTGCGGAGGCGTCTTGTGACGTTGGCGACTAGGACCGCAGCGGCAGCAGCCAGCAGGATCATCGCGGCACCCGTGACCCACACGACAAGCTTGTTCAAGAAGGCATGGGTCTGCTGCAGATTGTGTGTCGTGTGCTGGACTAGGTCGCGGTCTGCCTGAAATAGGTCTTGCACGTCCTTGTCGATGCGGCTCATGACGGGCAAGAAATCTTCTTTCAGGGCTGCCGCTGCCTGATCCTGAGCGAAATTGGCCGCCAGGTTGAATACTTTTTCCCCTCCTCCTTCAAGCGCCCTAATCTGAGTCGTGACATCATCGAGGATCGCTTTTTTCCCGGATTCATGTGTCGTACCGGCCATTTCTTGGATCAAGGCGCGAATATCGGCGATCTTTTCCTTGAATTCATGACGGAATTGCTCTTGGATCTTCAGGTCCATTTCGGCAGGAACACGGGTTGCTAAGCCGCGTTGGCGCTCGAAAAGAAGACTAAGCCGCGCGACTTGGTCAAGTCCGGGCACGGCCACCCCGTATAAAACGGCGGCTCCTTCTGCCATATGGCTTGCGCCCAAACGCACCGCGCCAGCCACGGCAAACAAGGCCACGCAGGCTAAGGCGACGACAGTATAAAGCTTTGTAGCTATTTTGAAGCGATTGAGAAAAAGCATGGTCTTCCTTGATGACGGAACAAGCGCGGGATGTATCTAATACATTTCCCGCGCTTGTCCGAGAGAGCGTTACTTGCTCTTGGCGGCCTCTGTGGCGGCGGCGAGTATTTTGACTGCCACCGGCGTTGGCGCGCCGTTGGTAACCAGAATCAGCGGTTGAACGACGGGCGAGTCGATCTCTACCTTCATGGAAGCGTCCCCGATGGCCGAGCTGGGCGCAATGCCCAGGCCGCCAGCCAGCTGGGCGACGACCTTGACGACTTGTGGCGAGTTAGGAACTTCGCGCTTATCGCCAGCGATGTCTTGCTTGTCGAGCAGGGCATGTTCGACCACGGTGCGTAGCCCGCCACCCTTGGATTCAACGACAACGGTGATAGGTTGATCGGCACCGCCTAATTCTTTCCAGTTTTTGGCCTTGCCGCTTAGAACTTGTGTCAGTTGGGCGCGGGTCAGTTTCTTTACGGCATTGGACGGATGCACGACGAAGGCCACGCGTGCCTCTCCAATCTGATGCGCTTGCAGCGCCGTCGTGTCGAGGGACGGAGTCTTGGCCTTAAGGGAGTCCACCACTTCGTTCAAAGGGGCTGAAATCATGGCCATGTCGGCCTTCTTGTCCAGAAGGTCGGCGACCCCACGGCCCGAACCATTGGCAATCACCTCCAGAGTAACTCCGGCGGCTTTTTCGATCTCGGCTTTCTGCGGCGTGATGACAGTCGCTGCCACGGTCGTCGAGCCGTGCAGGGATACGGTCTCGGCAAACGCGGGAAAGCTGGTCGCTAACAACAATGCCGCGGCCAATGGTAGGGATCGAGTGAAGATAGACATGGGTTTCCCTTTCGTTCTGTATTGCTGAGCGTGAGGTTATCTCCAGGTTCCCGGACTAAACGGCGGCCTGGTGAGTTCAGCCGAGTGAGTTTAAAACGTTGATGGTTGATAACTGGTTAAATGTCAGGTGGTTACAGTCTAGGATTGTGTAAGGGACAGATCGCCGTGGACACCGCAGTTAGGGAAAGTTCTAACGCTGCCGTGCCACCTCGTACAGCGCGATGGCGGTAGCGTTCAGAATTTGACGTAGTGCCTCATCCGCAGCCCCATCTTCTTGTTCGCCACGCGCGACCCCGTTTCTTACGTTGGTACTGAATGCAGAAACCGAGAACTTCCGTGTAGAAAGGCAGACGGACCTTGATGCTGGCGTACAAAAGCTCAGGATCCAGCGGTGTAGGAAGCTATTTTTCGGTTATCATGTTGCGCTTAACGTGGATGTTCTTTCAGGTATGGCGTGATAAGAGTACAAGTCATTTCCTACAAGATGGGACATTCTGCCAGAGACCACACCGGATGATATCCATTCGCCTTGCTTCGGATCGCGACTATGATTGCCTGCCGGCTATCGAAGCCGATGCCGGGAGATTGTTCCATGAGTTCGGATTGCCGTCGATTGCCTCCATGGAGCCGATGCCTGCCGATTATTATCGGAACTTGCCACAGAAATCTGCTGTTTTCGTCGCCCTCCGTGGTTCAGAGCATATTGGTTTTGCGGTTGGCATCGCCATGGATGGGCAGGGCTATCTTAAAGAAGTCTCAGTCAAGCGCTTGTTCGCCGGGCAAGGTGTGGGCCGAAGACTCGTAGAGTGCGTTATGACATGGGCGCAATCCGCCAGTTTCCGGTATCTCGCCTTGACGACGTTTCGTGATTTGCCGTTCAACGCGGCTTTCTATACGAAACTTGGTTTTCATGAATTTATACCGGATCATAACTGGCCGACACTGCAGAACATTCGTGCCCATGAGCAGACGAGCGGGGTGGAGATACAGCCTCGTGTGGCTATGAGGCTTGACCTCAGGAATCAGATGGATCTAGGCGTATGAGACCGGCCTCTTGCCCGTAAAAACGTTTGTAGTTGCTGACCCGGGGATATCTAAGCCGCTATCTGATTCAATCACCCTCACAGGGACAGAGTGCCGGCCTGGTGAGTTCGGCCGAGTGCGTTTAAAACGTTGATGGTTGATAACTGGTTATAAATATCAGGTGGCTCCAGTCTGGGATTGCGTAAGGGCCAAGTCGCCGTGGACACCGCCAGTTAGGGAAAATTTTAACAACGCGGATTTTGGTGGGCGTGGGGGAAAGAAGGTTCGGCGTAGGGAGATGGGTGGCGCGGTCAAGCGGCACAAGAAAAGCCCTAAGCCGGGACCACACGCTGCCGTGCCACCTCGTACAGCGCGATGGCGGCGGCGTTCGAAACGTTGAGGGATCCGAGAGCGCCGCCGGTTGGCAGGCGCGCCAAGGCATCGCATCTTTCCATGGTCAGGCGACGCAGGCCCTGACCTTCCGCGCCCAGGACCAAGGCGATCTTCTGGCCGCTTAAATCCATTTGGCCCAGATTTTTTTCGGCATGTTCGGACAGACCAACGCAATAATAACCTTGGTCGCGCAGCTTATCCAAAGTGCGGGCCAGATTCACCACGCGCTGCAGGCGCACGATGTCCATCGCGCCGCAAGCCGTTTTGGCCATGACGCCGGTTTCATGGGGCATATGGTGCGCGGTCATCATCACCACATCCACGCCAAAGGCCGCCGCCGAACGCAAGATGGCCCCCACATTGTGGGGATCGGTGATCTGGTCCAAGACCAGAATCAACCGCGCACCTTCGGGCGCGTCTTCGTCCGTGTCGATTTCCAACGGCTTGACTTGAACGGCTAGGCCCTGATGCACCGAGCCGGGCGGCAACAGGCGATCCAAATCGGCCCGCTGCATCGTTTGGGGCACAGGACGCGAAACGGATACATCCTTGCCGCGCTTCGCGCCTTGCGTAAAGTCACGCAAAGCCTCTTCGCTGCCCACCAAGCGCAAACAAAGCCGCGCCGGATTGGCCCAAGCCGCCGCGACGGCGTGCCGTCCATACAGCCAATATGAAGAAACGGGCGAGCGCGAATGGTTTTCACGCTCGCCCGAAGAATCAACCGATGGCCTAGTTGTTGCCCGGTTCGTCTTCGTCTTCTTCGTCCGAGTCGTCGTCTTCTTCATCTTCGTCCATTTCGCCGTTTTCGATCTGCTCGGCCAGATCGCGCAGCATATCGGCAATATCCTCAGGGCCAGCAATATCCACGGCGCGATTAACCGCCGCTTCGATCATGGCCAGGGTCAGATAATCACCGATCTCGCCGGCGTCGCTCGCCGCCTTGTCCAGGGTGGACTCGGCAAGAGCCAAAGCCTTATCGAACAGGGCTTCGGATCCGCTTTCCTCATTCTTGGCCATCATCGACTCTCCAATAAAAGTGAATTCCCCTGTCGTACAGAGCAGGGCACTCCCCCACAGCGGGGTCACCGCAGACCTACACCCCTTTGCACCGTCCGGTCAACGAGACTTGTTGACGCAATAGATGCATGTTGCCGAAAAAAGACGTTTCAAAAGGGAATTTCGTCGTCCATATCGGCAGATGGGGCGCTGGGTGCGGCCGGTCCCGGACGCCCGGCATCCTCATAACTACCACGCGACGCCCCCGCGCCACCACCGCCTTCGGCGCGATCAAGCAAGGTCAGCTCGCCACGGAAAGGACGCAGCACGACCTCGGTCGCATAGCGTTCTTGACCGTCTTTGTCCGTCCATTTTCGGGTTTCGATCTGGCCTTCCAGATACAGTTTCGATCCCTTGCGGGCGTATTTTTCCACCACGCCGATCAAGGCCTCGTTCGAGATCACCACGCGGTGCCATTCGGTACGCTCCTTGCGCTCGCCCGTGGTCTTGTCCTTCCAGGATTCGCCTGTCGCCAGGCGCAAATTGGCCACCCGACCCCCGTTTTGGAACGACTTGATCTCGGGATCCGCGCCCAGATTGCCGACCAGGATCACCTTGTTGACGCTACCTGCCATGTTTTCTTCCCCTTTGCCCGTGCCGGGCCGTTTGTCACACGCTGTAATACATCTTGTATTCGATCGGATGCGGCGCCATCTCCAAAGCCGTCACTTCCTCGTACTTCAGTTCCATATAGGCGTCCAGCATGTCGTGGCTGAACACGTCGCCCTTCAGCAGGAATTCATGGTCCGCCTCCAGCGCCTCAAGGGCTTGACGCAGCGAACCGCACACCGTGGGCACCTTGCGCAATTCCTCGGGCGGCAATTCATAGAGGTTGCGATCCATCGCCGCGCCCGGATGCAACCGCCTTTGGATGCCGTCCAGACCTGCCATCAGCATGGCCGAGAACGCCAAATAAGGATTGGCTGCAGGATCGGGAAAGCGCACTTCCACACGCCGCCCGCCGGGACTGTTGGCATGAGGAATGCGGCAAGAGGCCGAACGGTTGCGCGCCGAATAGGCCAATAGAACCGGGGCCTCGAACCCGGGCACCAACCGCTTGTAGCTGTTGGTGGTGGGGTTGGTCAGGGCATTGAGGGCGCGCGCGTGATGGATGATGCCACCGATATAAAACAACGCCGTCTCGGACAATCCGGCATAGCTATCGCCCGCGAAAAGCGGTTTGCCGTCCTTCCACAAGGATTGATGGCAATGCATGCCCGAGCCGTTATCGCCAAAGATCGGCTTGGGCATGAAGGTCGCCGTTTTGCCATAGGAATGCGCGACGTTATGAACGACATATTTATACCGCTGCACCACATCGGCAATCTGGCATAAGGGCGCAAAGCGCACGCCCAATTCATGCTGAGAGGGCGCGACCTCGTGATGATGCTTTTCCACCTCGATGCCCATGGCCTCCATGGTCGAGAGCATCTCGGCGCGCAAATCCTGGCCCGAATCCACCGGCGGCACGGGAAAATAGCCGCCCTTCAAGCGCGGACGATGCCCCATATTGCCTTCCGGGTAGTCCTTGGCGGTGACATAGGGGCCTTCTTGGGAGTCCACCGCGTAAAAGGCCCGATTCATGTCGGTCTCAAAGCGCACATCGTCAAAGACGAAAAACTCGGCCTCCGGCCCGAAATAGGCGGTATCCGCAATGCCGCTGGCCATCATATAAGCCTGGGCCGCCTGAGCCACCGAACGCGGATCACGGTGATAGGGTTTGCCGGTTTGCGGGTCATGCACCGTGCAATACATCATCAAGGTCGGCTCGGCCGTAAAGGGGTCGAGCGCCGCCGTGGACGGGTCGGGGATCAGCAGCATGTCGGACTCGCTGATGCATTTCCATCCGGCGATGGACGAGCCATCAAAGCCTATGCCCTCGGCAAAGGCCTCATCCGTCATGGTGCTGATATGCTGGGTCGTATGCTGTTCCTTGCCGCGCAGATCGGCAAAGCGCAAATCGATCCCGCGCACGTCATATTCCTTAATCCATTCCCGAACTTTAGCAAGATCGGCCTTGGCATGAGGCATAGGGCACTCCTGACGCTGGATGTGATAACCAGCCGCCGTTATCCCACAGCCCACTTTGCAGTTCAATGGCCTGCAGTTAATATCGCTGCGCGAGCATGACTAAGTTGAGATGGCGGTTTTTATATGAATGCGGCATGCGCTGTTGTGAGCATCCCTCTCTTCATGCGTCACTCCCGCGCAGGCGGGAGTTCATCACCTGTCCTGGCCGAAGGTGCGGGATTCCAGAAAAGATTCTGCGATTCAGACCCTTTCAGGCCATCCACGCCCCGTTGAAACGGGAAAGTCAAAAGACAGTTCGGCAGGACAACGAGTGGCTGGCAGACGCGACAAACAGCGATGCCATAGGAAAGGGTTCTGCCCGTGAGATGGCGCCATAAAGCTAATTACTAATTAGAACATTATAGAAATGATACTGATTTATTTCCGTTGAAGACTCGTATGTAACGCTGGGCGAGAGGAGGCATTGCAAAAATGGGTATTTAGACGATCCACCAAAACCTAACCAGTATAAACCAAATTTCCTAATTTCAAGAAAGCTTGTATATCCCCATGGAAATGGGGCTATGGATGAACTCGAAAAAAGAATTTTGTTAATCTCTCCACAAACATCGGCAGGAATATTTATAAGAAACATTATTAAATCCTGATGTGAATGGCCCCCAGCTGTTCCTGTAATATTATAATGCCCAGTATAAAAATATCCCTCATTATTATACCTGCCGCCTATATTGGGTGGAGATGATTTCCAAACAATCCCGCCACCATTGACATCAAAGACATGGCAGGATTTATCGGATGGCGCATTTGAATTTGTATAGCCGCTGACCATAGGGTTTTCAAAGCTGATTTCCGTATTTGTGCAGCCCTTAGCAATCACTCTATCCACGCCAAGTTTTACTTCATGGGCCTGTTCGAGAATGGCCGTTGCCTGTGCTTTGGCTTTGACGGCGGAGGTATCACTATTGAAGCTCCCACTTCCCGCCGCAATGGCAGAGGCCAAGACAGCCAAGATCGCGACCACGGCCAGGATCGGCCCGATGGCTATGCCGCGCTGATTGGTTTGCCTCATGCTGTTTGTGGCCTTTGACATGTTCTACCGAAACGCGCCCCCGTTTCCCTGAGCGATCATCGGCTTCCAGCCTGTACCGCGCATCCGAACCTAGCAATTCCATCCCACCCCGTCATCAGCAATCCCCCATTGCCCTGTCAGGAATACCCGCCAGCCATTCTTGGGCACGGGATGCAGCTTGATCCAGACTCTCCAAAACCAAAAGATCGGGCCTGTCGGCTGAATCCATGTGACCGATCACCTGGTGACGCAGCCATGTGATCTGACGTTTGGCGTAATGGCGCGAAGCCTGTTGAGCCATCTCCGTGGCGCGTTCCAAACTGGTCTCGCCACGTCGAAAGGCCAATAGGGGAGCAAGGCCCAGGGCCTTCATCCCGGGCAGGTCAGGATCGTACGACTCCACACGCGCGGCTTCGTTCAACGCGCCTGCTTGGATCATGTCTTGAAATCGTTCATTGATACGTTGATAAAGCGGCTCGCGCGGCGGCATCAAAATCAGAGAATGATAGCGCCAGTCTTCCGTGACAACGACAGGCCGAGACTGCCAATCGGATAAACTCTGGCCCGTGGCCGTCCACACCTCATAACGACGCACCAAACGCTGCGCGTCATGCGCGCGTGAGGCGGCAGGATCATGACGGGCCAGATCGTCCCGAAAGGCTTCCAGGCCCATCTGTTGCAAACGGTCACGCGCTTGCTGACGCACCGCATCGGATATAGGCGGGATATCAGCGATACCAACCATCAGCGCTTTCAGGTACAGCCCCGTGCCGCCCACCAAAATAGGTCTTTGGCCTTGCGCCAATACCTGACCGATGGCCTCGACCGCCATCGCACGCCAGACTCCCGCCGAACAGCGCTGCGTCATCGGCAACACACTGTACAGACGATGCGGCACATCGGCTTGAACCTGCGCGTCGGGCTGTGCCGTCAGAATAGGCAGGCCGTCATAGACTTGCAGCGCATCGGCATTGATGATGACGCCGCGCATCTGACGTGCCAATTCCACCGCCAGGCCCGATTTGCCGCTGGCCGTGGGACCTGTCAGGACAATGACCGAATGAGACTCCATCAGGGGATGCGCCTGAGGGCCTGGATCAGACCATGCGCTGCAAGGCTTCGCGCACCCGGTCGCCCATATCGGGATCGGCCAGGGCGAAGGCGACATTGGCTTCGATAAAACCGATGCGATCGCCACAGTCAAAGCGGCGTCCCTCATAGCGGAATCCATGACAGGGCTGCAGGTCGATCAAGGCAGCCAAGCTGTCCGTCAACTGAATCTCGCCCCCCGCGCCGGTCAATTGGCGATCCAGAAAGGTGAAAATGGCCGGCTGCAAGATATACCGCCCGACGATCGAAAGCGTGGATGGTGCCTGGTCTGGTTGCGGCTTTTCCACCAGGCCTTTGATGCGCACAAGAGGACCATCTTCATGCGCGATATCCAAGATACCGTAGCGGCTTGTGTGTTCGCGCGGCACTTCCGTCACGGCCACCATATTGCCGCCGACATCGTGATACGACTCGACCATCTGCTTTAGGCAAGGCGAGCCGGATAGGAACACGTCATCTGCCAGCATCACGGCAAACGGCTCATTACCAATCAATTCGCGGGCGCACCACACGGCGTGACCCAGTCCCAGTGCCTGGCGCTGGCGGGTAAAGAACAACTGACCCGAGTCGATCTCGGTGGTCTTCAGGATATCCAACTCACGTTTTTTGCCGCGCGCCTTCAGCGTTTCTTCCAATTCGAAATTGAAGTCGAAGTGATCCTCCAACGCGCCCTTGCCGCTGCGAGTGACGAAGATGAACTCCTGAATGCCCGCCGCTCGCGCCTCGTCCACCGCGTGCTGGATCAGCGGTTTGTCCACCAAGGTCAACATTTCCTTGGGCATCGCTTTGGTGGCCGGAAGAAAGCGGGTACCAAGACCAGCCACGGGGAAAATAGCCTTACGGATAGGACGATGAATGGACGGCATGAGGTCTGTCTCCACTGAGGAAGGATGGCAAGAAAAGGTCACTGCTCTTTAGGCCGCAGCAAGAACATGGCCTGTTCGGCCAGCAGATCCGCTCGCAACGGGGCCGTCTTGTGCAATGAAGTCTGCGTAGCATCCGTCACGACTGGCCTATCCTTGTGCATCTTATGTGACACAAAGTGTTTCGGACAGAACGAGCCAGTTTGTCAAGAACCCCGATGTCTTAGGCATGCCTAGATAAGCTACAGACAAAGGCACCGAACGCAGGCCTAGGCCACATCCTTGTTGCCATATTCGGCCATAATGATGTCGCTGAGCTTGCTAAGCAGATAGTTAATATCCTCAGGCTGCATGGATTCAAATTGGGTCAAGATTCGTTCAATCACCTGGCGTTGGAACAAGGAGCGGTCTTCACCAAGCGGTGTGTCATGCAGAACTTCGATAGCCACGCGCACGGCAGGCAGGAAGCTCATCGGCAGTCCTGATCGGTCGTACAGCGTTTTAAGGCCAAGTGGGCCGGTGTCGTGGATCAGCTTGCGTGTGTTCAGCATCGGTACTTCGGACAGCAAGGACATGCTGGCCTCAAAAAAGGCGATATCTCCCACACACAAGGCACGCAGGATCAAGCTGGGAGTTAAGCGGTCGTTGCGCTTAAGCTGCTCCACCAACGTCATAACTTCCTGTTCGGACGAACCACTGGATACCATATTGATCACAGCGCGTTCACGACCTTGCAGCACCAGATCCGACGCCATGGCTGCGGACAATTCATGGTGTTCGACCAGATAATCCCGCAAGGTTTCAGAAACCATTGTCACCAATCGTTCGGCTACGCTGACGGGCAGTTTATCGCGCCGCACCAGAGATTCTTGGATCGCCGTCACGGTTCCAAAGCGATCCACGGCTTTTTGATAGCCGGCTTCGGCGATCTGCGCACCGCGATTATTGATCAGCGTCGTCACCGCCTCGGCCCCCGCCAGTTCGATCAGGGCGTTCGAGACCATCTCATGCACTTCCGTGCGTCGAGCGATTGCTTGATGTTTAGCCTCGTTGCCGGTACGGACAAGCCCCACCAAGTCTTCATCGGTCAGAACATTCGAATATTCCAAGATGGGGAGAGATATTGATTCGATATCCTCCGCCAAAGTCAACGCCACATCATGCGGCAGCCCGGGTGCCCGTTTGATATTCTCGGCCAAGGACTGACGTACCTTGACCGCCACGTCATGCGCCATGACGCGAACAATATCCTGCGCGATGGCCAATTCTTCTCGGGTGAGAGTCTGTTCCTGGAACTGTCCACCCAATTTCTGCGCCACTTTGGCGCGTGCCTCGGGTGAGTCGTCGGTTACGAGACGCTCGACATCTTCGCGTGTAAGGCCGGTGACCATCAGGATTGCTTTCTTCAACCGCCGCCCGAAAGAGGCTAGCTCTCCTTTATTTTCATCCTATTCTGCTTAACAGATGCCTAACATCGTGTTCTTTTGATTGGAAAATAAGGTGTGGCAGCGAACAAAAATCCCCGCGCGTCATTTTAACATATTGTTATATATGTTTAATTATCATCGCTATGTGGAGACTTTTGTCCTGCGGTTGGTTGGGGCAGGCATAAGGCTGTGATGATCCCGTGCCAGGTTCTGACTTCCTGTTCAGTCAGTTCGGCACGTTTCAGGCCGTTGCGGATATTGCGCGCCATGCGGGGGCGGATTTCCGGCGTCGTAAAAAAACCCGAGCGATCCAACGCGCCTTCCAGCCGATCCATCAAGGCTTCGAACTCGCCCGAACTGGCTGGACGAGAATCGCCCAAAGTCACCGTCTCGGCCACGGGATTATCCAACCCCGCCTGCCACCATTCATAAGCCTGGATCAACACAGCCTGAGCCAAATTCAGCGACGTATAGTCGGGGTTGAGCGGGATGGTGACAAGGACCTGCGCCAAGGCCAGGTCATCATTGATCAAGCCCGTCCGTTCAGGACCAAACATCATGCCGCAACGTGTGCCCGTCAGGGTCTGGCAACGCATATGGGTCGCCGCCGCGCGGGCCGTTAGAACAGGCTTGACCATATCGCGGCCACGGGCGGTGGTGGCATAGACATGATGCAGATCGGCCAGGGCTGAAGAGGTATCGGGAAAAACCTGCACCTGTTCCAAGACGGCCTCGGCTCCCGAGGCCAAGGCCCAACAACGCCCTCGCCACGGATCGGTCAACGGCCAAGGCTCTCGTGGAGCCACCAGACGTAATTCATGCAGTCCGCAATTGAGCATGGCGCGCGCGGTGGAGCCAATATTCTCGGCCATTTGCGGCCGCACCAGGATCACGACTGGCGCATTCATGCGTCCCACTCCTTCATAAAGCCGCGCCAAGAATACACCATTGCCGCGCAAGAAAAGTCTTTTTCCCGATGGTGTCAGGGCGCGGCAGGCGGCTGTGATTGGGACTGCAACAGCGGCCTCGGATCCGCATGATAGCGGGTGTACAGATCGCGGTCGGCGGCATCGGGCGCGGGCAGCTCGGCCAAGGTGGCGCGTAAAAGGATCACAAGCTCGCTGACATTGCTGGATTCGTCGCGGCTTTTGACCAAGGCGCCCAGCACCGGCAATTCGTCCAGCACAGGCGGGCCTTCCTCGTCATTCTTGGTATGGTCTTGCATCAGGCCGCCCAGGACGGCGACATCCCCCGAATGCAGGCGCAGCACGGAATCCATCTCACGCACTTCCACCACGGGAACCTCGGACGAGACGGGAACGCCGGCCTCGGCGGCGGTGATGCTGACCGAAGGATCGCTGACACGCCGCACGATGCGCGAGATGGTGGGCCGCAGGCTTAATGTGATCTCGCCGCTTGACGGATCAATGGCGGGCTGCACGGTCATCACCAAGCCCACGGGCACGGTATTGGGCGTGCTGGTGATGGTGCGCGTGACGCTGACCGCGCCGCCGGCCCCGACCACGGGCGTTGCCTCGACCGTCGAAGTGAAATACACGTCGTTTTCCGCGACCTTTAAGATGGCGGTCTGGTTATTCAAGACGGTCAGGCGCGGACTGGACAAGGTGCGCACCGTGCCAAAGCGGCGCACCAGATTGGCGATTCCGGCCATGTCGCCGCCGCTATAAGTCAGAGTCATGACGCCATCGGCGGCGGTGGTCGGCGCGATAAAGGGGCCAGCGGGAGCGAAAGGACCAAAACGCAAGGCCCCGCCGACGATATCGTCGTTCAGACTGCGCCAATTGATGCCGGCGCGATAATTTTCACTCAGACTCACCTCGATGATGCGCGCCTCGATCAGCACTTGAGCCAGAGCATGGCGGCGCAGACGATCCAGATACGTCGCCACGCGCTCTTGCACTCTATCGGGCGCGGTGACGGTCACCAAACCCGCCTGACGATTCAGCGTATATCCCATGCGGCCCGCATTCTTGCTTGTCCCCGCGTCTTCCTCGGTCTCGCTTTGCGAGACGATCTCTTTCAGATTGCGGTCGATCTCCGCCCAGAAATCGGCCTCGCCATGCGCCTCGATCTTGGTGGTCGAATTATTGCCCGCCGCATCGGCCCCGCCGCCGCGCGCGACCTGAGCGAAGACATTGGTGGCAATGCCGACCTCGCCGCGCGTGGCGCGGGCAAGACTAAGGTAATCCAGGCGATAGGTCTGTGTGCGCGGAACGTCGCGCCCGATGCGCACCGCGTCTTCGTCAAAAGACACGCGCAACCCCGCCATGCGGCACAGACGCTCTATCACCCGCCGCACCGGTTGTTCATGTGCGGAAAAGATCACGCCGCTGGCCTTGATCTGGGAATCCAATTCCATATTCAACGCCGCTTTGCGGCCCAGCTCTAAAAACACGGCACGCAAGGGAACGGTTTCATCCACCGTCACCGAAACCCGCATGTCCAAGCTCTTAGGCAAAGGCTTGTCTTGCGTCTTTGAGGCCGTCACTTCCCCGCCGCGCAAAGATGGGATCGGCGGCTCTGCCTTGGCCGGAATGGCCGGTGCGCGTGCGCGTAGGCCGCGATAATCCTCGCGCGTCAGGCCCAAGGAAGGGTCCACCGCTTCGCCGCCCGGGCGCGATCCCGTACAAGCGATTAGGCACAGCGCCAAGGCCACCATCGATAGCCCTAATTCCAAAGACTTCCTCATCATGGGGCCAAGGAATAGCTTTCTCCGGGCATGGCCGTCAGCCCCATGTGCGCTTTTGTCCCAGGGGGTATGGGCGCATGGCTTGCTCCAAGAGCGGTGATCGGCATAAAGTTTGCCTATGGCACCCTCTGACTTTCTCTTTCAAGGCTATCATTTTGATAGCGCGCAAAGCCTGCTGCGCCTGGACTATGCGTTCCGGGACGGGCCTTCTTTTACCGAAACACTGCAGTTTCCGAACGCGCGGACAGAGTTTGAACCCCATGAACGCCAGGCCCTGGACGCCGCCTTTCGGGTGATCCTGCTGATGGCGGGGGTCAGTTACTATAAGGCTTATGCGCCCGCGCGGATGCTGTGTCCGGCTTTTGCCTTGGATGCCGAAACGGCCAGCTGGGTGACGCAAGTTTACCGCATGGGCCTTGGCGAATTTGCCTATCGCAACAAGCTGGATATGTCACAGCGCGCGCAATGCGAAGCGCAAACCCAAAACGCGCCGCCACCCACGCGCTTACATCTGCCGCGCCGCGACTGTGTGGCCGTGGGCGGGGGCAAGGATTCCATCGTCACGATCGAGGCCGCGCGTCAGGCTGGACAAACACCCTTTTTATTCGCCATGGGCGGAGTGGGCGGTCCTGCGCGGCCTATTGCCCAAACGATTCAGGTGGCAGGCTTTCCCGCCTTGCACGCCGTGCGCCGGATCGACCCGGCATTGATCGAATTGAACAAGACCGGCGTATTGAACGGCCATGTGCCGGTCACGGCTATCCTTAGCGCCATACTGGCGGCGGGGGCGATCTTATACGGCTATGACGCCATCTTGCTGTCTAACGAGCGTTCGGCCAGCGTCGCCAATCTAAGCCTGAACGGGACCGAGGTGAACCATCAATACAGCAAATCCTTGGAATTCGAGCGCGGCTTCGCTCAAACCCTGGCGCGGCTGGTGTCGCCCGATATCGCCTATTTCTCACTGTTGCGGCCCCTGAGCGAAGTGGCGATTGCCAGGCGTTTCGCGCGTCACCGCGCCTATCACGACATCTTCACCAGTTGCAATAAAGCCTTTCGTCAAGACGAGTCCCGGCGCGGGCGCGGCTGGTGCGGCGATTGCCCCAAATGCCGCTTTGTGTTCCTGGCACTGGCACCTTTCATGGCGAAGGATCGGCTGATCGATATTTTTGGACGCAATCTGCTGGACGATTCGGCGCAAGTCTCCGGCTTTGCCGAGTTGGCGGGTTTGGAGAACTTTAAGCCCTTCGAATGCGTGGGCGAGGTGGAGGAAAGCGCCATCCTGCTTGCCAAGCTGGCCCAAGATGACTCCTGGAAGCATGATGCAGTGCCATCGGCCTTGGCCGCGCGTCTGCCCCAAGACTCCCAAGACATCGATGCGCGATATCAGGCATTCTTCACGCCAGATATGGCGCACCGCGTGCCAAACTCTTACCTGGGTTGGCTGCATGAAGATCCATGACCTATTGCATCAACCCGTGGTCATTTGGGGAACGGGACGCGAAGGACGCGCGGCGGCGCAGTGGCTGGCGCGGCTGGGTCATGCGAACCCACTGGTCTTCTTAGACGAGGCGTCAGGCCCATCGCAAATCGAAGGCTTGGCAGCGACGCATCATGTGGCGCGAGGGACCGAGGAAATGCGCGCCGAACTGGCCAAGGCGCGTTATGTCATCAAATCCCCCGGCGTCAGCCTGTATCACCCCTTGATCCAAGACGCCAAGGCGCGGGGCCTGGTCGTCACATCCTTGCTAAGCTTGTGGGCGCAAGAGCCGTCATCCGCCCGCACCATCCTGGTCACCGGCACCAAGGGCAAAAGCACCACGGCGAGTCTGTTGGCCCATGCGCTGAACGCTCTGGGACATCGAACGATACTGGCAGGGAATATCGGCCTGCCGGTCACACAAGTGCAAGATGCGAACGCCGCGTTTCGTGTGATCGAGGTTTCAAGTTATCAAGCTGCCGATTTCGACGGCATGGCCGATATCGCCCTTGTCACCTGCCTATACCCTGAACATCTGGATTGGCACGGCGACCTGGCCACCTATTACAAAGATAAACTGCATCTGCTGACTTGCGCTCGTCTGGCATTGGCTACCAAGCAGGTCCAAGAAGCGGCGACAAGCGCGGGGCTGGAACTGCCCTCCGACATTCAAATCATCGACACAACCACCGCGCCGGAAGTGCCCGGACATGATTATCTATCACGCGCTCATAATCGTTCGAACGTGGCGGCGGTCCTTGGCGTCATCGCGTGTCTGGAAATCGATAGACAAGAGGCCCTAGGGGCCATGGCCGATTTTCGGCCTCTGCCGCATCGTCAGCAAGAGCTGGGCGAGAAGAACGGCGTCTTATATGTCAATGACAGCATCGCCACCACGCCGCAATCGACCATCGCTGCCATGCAATCCTACCAAGGCCGCCCCATCACCCTGATCGCGGGCGGCTTCGACCGGGGGTTGGACGATGCGCCCCTGGTTCAGCACATCCTGTCCCAGGGCCTGAATGCCCTGATCGTCATGGGACCCAGCGGCCAACGTCTGGCCCAATCCATCGGCCAGCATCCAAACGCCCCCTCGATCTGCATGGCTCAGACGATGGCCAGCGCGGTCGAATTGGCCCGGCGCGTAACCCCATCCGGCGGCGTGGTGCTGCTGTCACCCGCCGCGCCCAGTTATGGCCTGTTCAAGGATTTCGAACAGCGCGGATTATGTTTTGCCCGGGAAGCCGGGTTTCAAGACGCCGGATAACGGACCTTGGTGAAATACAGCCCATCCGGCGGAGCGGTAGGGCCGCCCAGGCGGCGATCACAGGCGGCGAAGGCGGCGGCGAAGGCGTCATGCGTCCATCGTCCCATACCGACCAACGCCAATGTGCCCACCATATTGCGGACTTGGTGATAGAGGAAAGACCGCGCCCTGGCCTTGATCTCGATCCGCTCGCCCTGGCGGGATATGTCCAGACGATCCAAGGTCTTGACGGGCGAAGACGCTTGGCAATGTGCGGCGCGGAATGTCGAGAAATCATGCTGGCCGATCAGCAGATTTGCCGCCGTCTGCATGGCCTGGATATCAAGCGGCGCGCCGACACGCCAGGCCAATCCCTCATCGACCGTCAGAGGCGGACGGCGATTGATGATGACATAGCGATAACTGCGATCCTGCGCCCAGAAACGCGCGTGGAAATCGGCGGGAACCGCCTGCACATCCACCACGGCCACCGGATGCGGCTTTAGATGAAAATTCACCGCCTCGCGCACGCGGTCGGGCGTCGCATCGCGCGATAGATCCGCGCTGATCACCTGTCCCAGCGCATGCACCCCCGCATCCGTACGCCCCGCCACGGCCACCGGCACAGCCGCGCCGTCAAAGCGCGTCAGCGCCTCTTCCACCACCTGCTGCACGGTAAGCGCGTTTTCTTGCCGCTGCCAGCCGCAAAAAGGCCGACCGTCATATTCCAAAGTCAGTTTCCAACGCTGGGGCATGTCGGCAAACGCCTAGGCCAACAACGGATCCAAACCGCCCGCTTGATCCAGAGCGTGCAGATCGTCATAGCCGCCGATATGCTGGCCGTTAATGAAAATCTGAGGAACGCTGCGCTTTCCCCCCGAACGCTCGATCATTTCCTGCATCCGCGTGGGATCGGCCCAGATATCGACTTCTTGAAATTCCTGGCCCTTGGCGCGTAGCAAAGCCTTGGCTCGTACGCAATAGGGGCAGGATTGGCCGGTATAGAGTTCAATCTTGGGCATGTTTTTTCCTTCCGACCTTGATCATAGCGGCATGGGTGGATTTTGTCATGGATGGACGAAAGGCCCGCATCTTGCTACCAGTTAAGCTATGAGACTGATATCCGGCACCGGTAATCTGCCCCTTGCCCAGGCCATTGCCGGGCATTTGGACATGACATTGACCGAAGCCGCCATCCGGCGCTTTGCCGATGGCGAGATTTTCGTCGAGATATTGGAGAATGTGCGCGGCAAGGACGTGTTCGTGCTGCAGCCGACATCCTGCCCCGCCAATGACAATCTGATGGAACTGCTGATCCTGATGGACGCGCTGCGGCGCGGCTCGGCGCGGCGCATCACGGCGGTGCTGCCCTATTTCGGCTATGCCCGGCAGGACCGCAAGACCAGTCCGCGCACGCCTATCTCGGCCAAACTGGTGGCCAATCTGATCACGGCGGCGGGAGCTTCTCGAGTCCTGACAGTCGATCTGCATGCGGCGCAAATCCAGGGCTTTTTTGATATTCCGGTGGATAACCTGTATGCCCTGCCGGTCTTTGATCGGCATATTCGAGACCGATATCCCGGCCTAGAGGGCGTCACGGTCGTCTCGCCCGATATTGGCGGCGTGGCCCGCGCGCGCGCCTTGGCCAAGCGGCTGGACAATGCAGATCTGGCCATCATCGATAAGCGGCGCGACGGTCCGGGCCGTAACGAGGTGATGCATGTCATCGGCACGGTCCGCGATCGGCACTGCCTGATGGTCGATGATATGGTCGATAGCGGCGGCACATTGGTCAAGGCGGCGGCGGCCCTGCGCGAGTCCGGCGCATGCAGCGTATCGGCCTATGCTTCGCATGGCGTGTTCTCGCCGCCTGCGTCACGCAATATCGAATCTTCGGTTATCGAGAATCTGGTGGTGACGGACAGCATCAAGGCTTCTCCTGAGATTGCCGCTTGTTCGAAAATCGAACGCCTATCCCTCGCGCCATTGTTGGCCGAGGCCGTTCGGAGCATCCATGACGAGCAGTCGCTTTCCGCTCTGTTCGATTCCTTCCCGCACGGAGCATTGTGATGAGTGAACCCGAATCCGGCTTGACGCGCATCTGTCGCCGCAGGTTACAGATAGAGGGTCGTGAGACGTTCTTCTTGTGGAACCTGGTCGCTCTGCTGGTTATTAGCGGTTTTTCCAAGCTGCTCACACGACGGGGAATAAAAGAATCCATACCTCTTTTATTTCGTCTTGATATGTCGCAAGCGGTTGATCATCTGTGCCATGGCGGCATTCTGGCCTATGTGCTGCGCGGCATGGTGTCGAAAAGGACATACGCAATATGACCACACATCATCGCGCACCCGGCGGCATCGCTCCCGAGGATATCGACACGCTTCTTGCCAGCGAACAAAGACTGCGCGCCATACTGGAGATATTGCCTCATCCGGTGGTCATCGTCGACGACCATGACGGCTGCATCATCTTTGTCAATCGCCGTGCCGCCTTGTTATTCGATCCGCCGGTGCGCGATTTGTTGCACCATCCCATGAGTTCGTTCTTCACAGAACCGGGAGAATGGGAAAGGTTGGTGGATGTATTGAAGCAGGTGCCAGAGGTTCACGACCTGGAATCCGAAATGACCTCGCGTTCGGGGCGGCGTTTTGCCGCTGAGATCGCGATGATCCACGTGGATTATGGCCATCATGGAGGTATTTTGCTGGCATTGAGCGACATCAGCGTACGTAAGAAGCTGCAAGAAGAGCTGCTGCATCAGGCCACCACGGACGTGCTGACCGGCATCAGCAACCGCGCTCATATCCTGTCCCAGGCCAATCAGGAAATTCGGCGCGCCCGACGCTTTGGAAGACCTCTATCGGTGTTGATGCTGGATATCGACCACTTTAAATCCATCAATGATCGCTACGGACACGGCGCGGGTGATGACGCCTTGCGCGCTTTCGTCGCGGGCTGTCAGTTAACTTTGCGCCAAACCGACCTGTTGGGGCGCCTGGGCGGTGAGGAATTCTTGGCCGTGCTGCTGGAAGCCGACCTTGCCACCGCCGCCCAATCCGCCGAACGTCTGCGTCGCCGTATTGAAACGCTGCCTATAGAGCTGGAAGGCGGCCTTCACGTTCCCATGACCGTCAGCATCGGCGTGACCTCCTTAAATCCTAGCGATGCCGATATCGACGATCTTCTTAAACGCGCCGACCGCATTCTTTATCAAGCCAAAAACAGCGGCAGAAACAAAGTGTGCCTGGATGACGGCAAGGCATAGAGGGAGGGTCCTATCCCCACGCAACCTGGCTGCCATCGCCCGGAAGGACGGACAGGAACTGGGCGTGGTCCCGCATCGTGGAAAAATCGGCGGCGTCGGTTCCCGAAAGCCAGGCTTGCGCGCCCAGGCTTAGGATTTCTTGGCCCATAGCCTGGCGACGGGCATCGTCCAGATGCGCGGCCACCTCATCCAGAATCAACAAGGGCGTACGTCCTGAATACTGGCGTACCAGCCGCGCATGGGCCAGCAGCACGGCGACCAAAAGGGCTTTTTGCTCTCCCGTCGATCCATCTTGGGCCAGACGATTCTTTTCGGCAAAACGCACGGCCAAATCCACCTTATGCGGCCCGCGCAAGGTCATGCCGGCTTGGGCGTCCATGGGGCGGGACTCGCGCCAGATGGTGGCTAAGGTGGACGCATCCTCGGGCATGGCATGCGCTGCGCCTTGCATGGTCAGTCGCGCGATGGGAAAGCTCGGCCCCGTCTGGGCGCATGCCTCGTCCAGCGCCGTCGCCGTCCGCGACCTGGCGCTGTGGATGGCCACGGCTGAAGCCGCCATTTGATCTTCTAAAGCGTCCAACCAACCCGTATCGGCGGTGCCATGAATCAATAAACGCAGGCGTTCGCGCATATTCTGTTCATAATGCTGCACACGCTGCGCATGATCGGGATCCAGGCCGAAAACCAGACGATCCAGAAAACGCCGCCGCGCGCTGGTCGATTCGGCCAGCAGGCCATCCATGTCCGGCGTCAGCCAGCTTAGCGCCATCAAGCGCGCCAGATCGGCCTGGCTGCGTGCGGCCTTACCATCCACCTTCACGATCCGCCGCCTTGCGGCATCCAGCCCCGTGCCAATCTCGACCGGCGTGCCTGCTCCCGTCTGTATCCGGGCAAACACGCTCCAGCTTGCGCGTCCCTCGCGGCATAAATCGGCGGGTCGGGCGCGGCGCAAGCCACGCCCTGGTCCCAACAGGCTGATAGCCTCCAGTAGATTGGTCTTGCCCGCGCCGTTGGGACCGATCAGCACCACCGGCGAGGATTCCAGATCGATATCCAGGCTCGGATAACTGCGAAACTCCGACAGACGCACCGTGCGCACCGCCAAAGACGGTGCGCTTACTGGTAAAGACGCGCCCTGTTCCGTCACAGACGGATCGGCATCAACACATACAGCGTGCTGGGATCGCTGGCATCCTCGACCACCGCCGGCGACATCGCCTCGCCCAAGGTGAATCGCACGGTGCCTTCGGGAATCAGCTGCAACACATCCAACAAATAGCGGCTGCTGAACCCCATATCCAGTTTGGGTCCCTTATAACTGGCCTCAAGGTCTTCCGAGGCCGTGCTGCCGTCTTGAGAGCTGCTTGCCGACACATTGAGATGCCCATCATCCATAGACAGATGCATCAGGCGACCCGAGTCCAGGCTCATGATCGCCACGCGGTCCACGGCTTGGGTAAAGGCGCGCGAGTCGATCTCCAGCACGCGGTCATTTCCTGCCGGAACGACGCGGCGATAATCGGGAAACTGGCCATCTACCAAGCGCGTGGTCAACGACACGCTGCCCATGGCGAAACGCGCCTTGGTCATCGTCACGGCCAGTTCAACCATGCCGTCGTCGGCTTCGTCCAGCAAACGACGCAATTCATTGACGGCTTTGCGCGGGATGATCACCGCAGGCATGCCGCGCGCGGCGGCAGGAACGGCGCGTTCCGCCCGTGCCATACGATGGCCATCGACGGCCACGGCACGCAGCATAGGGCTTTCGCCTTCGCTGGCGTTTTCAAGATGCAGATACAGTCCCTGCAGATAATGACGCGCATCGTCGGCGGCAATCGCCATCCGCGTGTGGTCGATCAAAAAGCGTAAATCCGCAACCGGCATCGAGAAGCGGTTGGGGAATTCGTCGCGCGAGATCTGCGGAAAATCCTCGACCGGCAGCGAACCCAGGCGAAAGCGCGACCGTCCGGCGGCCAACAGCATCTGAGAGCCGTCCAGCTCCATCGTTACCATCGCGCGATCAGGCAGCTTGCGCACGATATCGAACATCATATGAGCCGGCACGGTGGCCTGACCGCCGCGCGCGATTTGCGCGGGCACCCGCTCGAAAGCTTCCATTTCCATGTCCGTGGTCATCAGACACAGTTTTTGGTCCTCGGTCACCAACAGCACATTGCCCAGAATCGGGATCGTGGTGCGTCGCTCGACGATGTTCTGCACCCGCCCCAAGGCGCGCAGCAGCTTTTCCTTTTCGATCTCGACCTTCATAAGTGGATGTCCTTTCGTGCGAAAACCGACTCGCGGATAGGCAAGCCTAACATCGGCTTTCCCGGGCTTCCAGTACCATGCCCAGACGGCGGACGCCACCCCTACACGCACCAGAAATGCCTTGTAACCGCCTTATTTTACTTCAAATGTTAGATATTTGTTAATGATACGGATTTACTGTGGAGAGAGAAAGAAAAGGTGTCGCCCGTGTCCAGAACTGCGAATCACGTTTGGTTGCAACCCTCGAGTTTCCAGGGATCTCGCATGAACGCGCAGCATAACCGCTATTATATTGAGTTGTACTGCGATGAGCGGGCAGGGGAGCCGCGTAAAGATATGGAATTGCGTCGTCAGCAGGCGGCGATGGATTTCGTGTCCATGATGCAAGAATGGGTTCGGGAAACCGGTTGTGGCGAACAAATCTCCAATATTTCCGTGACACCGATGGGGCAAGTGATGTTGGTATGCACCCCGGTCTTCGTGCGCCATATTCGCAGTCAGGACGTAACGGGCATCTCTTCGATCCGTGAAGGATCGTTGCAGGGCGAGATCATTCGTCGCTTGACGCCGGGCACACCCGAAGCTGCCCTTTTACCCCCCTTTACTTCGTCGCGCAAAGTAAGCCTTTCCTAGACGCTATCCGCGAAGGCTCGTGTGGACGTCATGCGGGCTTTGCCTCATGCTTGGCCCCATGACCCACCCACCGCTTTCCGGTCCCAGCCTGGTTTGGCTGAGATGTGATCTGCGTCTTGACGACAATCCCGCCCTAGATTTGGCCGCAAAATCAGGCCCGATGGCGTTGCTTTTTATTCTCGAGGAAGACCCAGCCGATCCCTGGCCGCTTGGCGGCGCGTCCCGCTGGTGGTTGCATCATTCCCTATGTTCTTTCGAATCGACGTTAAGAAGCTTGGACATCAAGCTTTTTTTGCGCAGAGGAACGCCGCAGCAGATTGTGCCCGATCTGGCCATCTCTATGGGCGCGCGGCAAGTCATCTGGAATAATCGCCATGAGCCCCATGCTGTCGCGCGCGACAAGGCCACGAAAATGGCCCTAGAAGCGATGGGCATTGCCGTTCATGTGCCATCAAGTGCGTTGCTGGTCGATCCCCAACATGTGCGCACGGCCAGTGGCGGGCCGTTTCGTGTCTTTACGCCCTTTGCCAAAGCCTGCGGCTCTTGCGATATTCCCCAACCCGTCCCTTGTCCCGATGCGATGGTCATGGCCCCGGCCTGCGCGGATATTGTCTCGGATCGACTTGAAGATTGGAAGCTTTTGCCCCGCACGCCCGATTGGGCGGGAGGATTGCGCGACTCGTGGCAACCGGGCGAGGCCGGCGCCCTTAAGGCATGGAAGCGCTTTAAGACTGACGCCTTGAATGACTACGCCGCCGCGCGGGATATTCCGGCGCAAAACGGCACGTCATGTCTATCTCCGCATATGCACTGGGGAGAGATCAGTCCCCGTCGTTTGTGGCATGAGACCCAGGACATGGCACATATCTGCGCGTCCGGCGTTCAGAAATTTCTGGCCGAATTGTTATGGCGGGAATTCGCACATCATTTGTTGGCGCATAACCCCTTGATGCCCACAGAGCCACTTCAGCCGCGCTTTAAGCATTTCCCTTGGCGTCAGGACAAGGAGGCTTTCGATCGCTGGACGCGCGGTCAAACGGGAATCCCGATCATCGATGCCGGAATGCGTCAGTTATGGCAAATGGGCTGGATGCATAATCGGGTGCGGATGATCGTGGGATCGTTCCTGGTCAAGAATCTGCTGTTGCCTTGGCAAGATGGACAGGCCTGGTTCTGGGATACCTTGGTCGATGCGGATCTGGCCAATAATGCGGCGGGCTGGCAATGGATCGCAGGATGCGGTGCCGATGCCGCGCCCTATTTCCGCGTCTTTAATCCCGTCCTGCAATCCACAAAATTCGATCCCGCAGGCATATATATTCGCCGTTTCGTTCCCGAACTTGCCGCGCTTCCCGATGATTCCATCCATGCGCCATGGCAGGCACCTCCTCTGCGCATGGCCGAATTCGGGATCGTTCTGGGGCGGGATTATCCTTTTCCGATGGTTGACTTGGCTCAAAGCCGAGCAAGAGCGTTGGCGGCTTTGAGTCTGGTTTCGGTACAGACCGGAAAACCGCCACAATCAAGATTATGATCTATCCCAGCAGGCGCAGAGGAAATGCCTGCTGCCCTAAATCATCCTCTAAAAGGAGCCAAACATGTCATTCCGTAAAATTGCTCCAGTCGCCACTATGGCACTGATGATGGCGTCTGCGGGGACTTCCTATGCCGCTAAGGAGGGATCTCCTGGCGCGCCGCCGATGATGCCCACGCCTTCCGCGGGTGCGATGGAACCAGGATATGCCATGACACCCGAAGGAATGGCCAAGCGCCATGAGGCCATGAAGGTAGAGATGGAAAAGCGCTGGCAGGATCAGTTCAGCAAGCTTTCTGCCGAGCAGAAGAAAGCCCTCAGTGATGTTCTTGATCGATTTGGCAAGCTGGATGACAACCAGAAACAGATGGCACTGATGCGCATAACCGGACCCATGGCGAGACCTCACATGGGCGGGCATATGGGGCCGCCGCCGATGGGCGGCGCTCATGGTGGAATGACTCCACAATCCGGCATGCCTGCCTCGGGTAGCATGGCACCATCTGTGCCCTCATCACCCAGCAAATAGCTGGTATGTGGCGTAAAAGCGGGGCAGGCCGTTAACCGGCCTGCCCCGGTTATATCCACGGCTTGGACTATAAAATACATGAAGCCTCATGGTTCTTGATATCCCAGAGCGCATGTCATTGGGGAAACATTGGACTGATAACATGATCAAAAAAGGCGGACCTTTCGGCCCGCCCCTCTTTTTAAGACCTTGGGGTTCCCCTATCGCTCCATGACAGCAGATATAGAACGAAAGCCAGTTTGAATCGCGGGGCGGATATGAATACCGTGTGTCTTACAAGGGCGTTATGCCTCAGTTACATCTGATTGATGCAAACAACGGGATGATGAATGCCGTATTTAATCGCCATCGGCGGGCATGTGGGAACGGGCAAGACCTGTTTGGCCTATGGGTTGCGCGGGGTTGTGCCTTTCTTGCGTGATGCCGTGATCCTGGAGGACGACCAGATACGCCGCCAGGTGATGGGCGTCGCCTTGGGCGTCACAATGGAGCCAAGGGCCTATGAGAACGACATATCGGCGCGCGTCAAAGACATGATCGACCAGCAAACGCGCGCCGCCTTGGCTGGCGGGGTCAGTGTTGTGAATCCTTCCGGCTTCTTTTCCCTAGAGTCGCGCAATCAGGCCAAGCTATGGGCTGCGGAATGCGCGGCGACCTTCGTGGGATTATGGCTTGTCGCGCCGCGCCAGGTGATGGAGTGCCGCATTCGCCAGCGTCAACATGAACGCGAAACGCTGCAGGAATTACGCCTTGAAAACGGCCATGCCTCGGATGCCTGTGTGGCCGTGATTGATAAATTCGGGGAATTGAATCCACCGGATGACTCGGCATGGCATGTGCTGGATGCGAGTCTTTCGATAGATAGGGTGTGTCAGGCCGCTGCCCAGAAAATAGGGTGAGTGAGAGTCTTGCGGTCTCATGCCTTTCACAATCTCAAAGACTAAATGACTGGTCCATTTTTCTTTCCATGAGGAAGAATAGAGATCATCGATATCCCTTTGTCTTTGGCTACCCCTGTTATCCCCGTTATTCACAAGCCAAAAGAAATGGACGGCATCCACACTTTCGATTAAGGGATGCAGGATCGAAACGCCATATCAGAGGGTGTGATGAGCTTAAAGAAAAGAACCGAGTCCAACATCGCGGAATCCGACCAAGACATATGGAAAGACGATTGGTTGGATTCAAGAGGGATCGCTGATCATCTGACGCCTATGTTGGAGAAAATAGATCAGCCCTTCGTGATCGCCCTCAATGCCGCCTACGGTACAGGCAAGACGTTTCTTTTGCGTCGCTGGCAAAGAGACTTATGTGCGAAAGGGCACAAGGCGGTGTATTTCAATGCATGGGAAACGGATTATTCGGATAACGCCTTTGCGGCTTTTATTGCGGCGATCGACCAACAGCTACGTGACACGATAAGATCAAAGGTCACTGATAAAGGAAAGAAAATATGGGATATCGTTGTTAAAGAATCAGCGCCATTGATCTTAAAGGGTTTGGTGAGGAGAGCTATCGGCCAGGAGGCTCTAGACTCAGTATCCGATGTTATCAGCATCAGTCAGGGCGATGTCTCGGATCGTGTCGAGTCCCTAGCCAAGGATTTGTTGTCCTCGCAAAAGAAAATGGCAGATTCCATTGAAGGGTTTAGAGTGGCATTGGATAAATACATCAAAATCCTAAATGATGGGAAAGAGGACCAAGGCACAACAAAAAAGTTGATTATATTCGTCGATGAATTGGATCGTTGTCGTCCGACCTATGCCATCGAGATTCTTGAATGCATCAAGCATCTTTTCAACGTCGATGGCGTTGTATTTGTACTGGCTATCGATATCGAGCAGCTTAAAGCCACCATTCACAAAATTTATGGATCATGCGACGATGGAGAAGGATATCTAAGGAAGTTCATCGATTGGCAATTTAATTTGCCCAAACCTTCCACATATCAATTTGCAAATAAGTTATACGAAGATTTTGGTATGGAAGATTTAAATATACATGGAGATAGAATACATTACTTAAATAACAAAGAACCACTTATTAATAGTTTTAGTATGATAGCACAATTATATAATATGTCTTTACGAGAGATGGCTCATGTTTTTACTGATATATATTTGTGTATAACCATGCTAAAACAAGAAGAATTTATTTTTAGCTATGCTCTTGGAATAATAGCGCCCTTGCGCCATAAATTAACATCGCATGAGATAAGCGCATACTGCCGTGGAGGAAAATACAATGATTTAATCAATATAATTGGTAATAATATTAGAGACAACAAAGAAATAAATCAACGCATTGATATAAAGAGAACGAAGTTATATCTTCGTGCAGTTTTCATGAATGACGCTGATTATATGAAAGCCTGCACAGAAACCCCAGCCACTTCATGTCTGGATAATGATAACGTTATTAATTATAGAAAATTATATGTTGGTGATAATGCTTTGCCGCCCAGATCTAGCTATACAGCAGCCTCCATCGTCCTGGACCGTTTAGAAGGTCTGTCGTTCATCAAAGCATCGGATGGGTAGCGCGAACAAAAAAGGGCGGACCTTGCGGCCCGCCCCTCTTTTTAAAGCCTTGGGGTTCCCCTATCGGCCCATCACCGCCGATCCGGCATAGCGGGCGCAGCTGCCCAGCTCTTCTTCGATGCGGATCAGTTGGTTGTATTTGGCCAGGCGTTCCTGACGGCACAGCGCGCCGGTCTTGATCTGGCCGGCGTTCACGGCCACGGCCAAGTCGCTGATGGTGGTGTCGGTCGTCTCGCCCGAGCGGTGCGAAGAGATGGTGGTGTAGCCAGCCTTATGCGCCAGGTCGATGGTCTGCAGCGTCTCGCTGAGCGTGCCGATCTGGTTCAGCTTGATCAGGATCGAATTGGCCACGCCCTTTTCGATGCCCTGAGACAGGCGCTTGACGTTAGTGACGAACAGATCGTCGCCCACCAATTGCACCTTGCTGCCCAGTTTGTCGGTCAGGGCCTTCCAGCCATCCCAATCATCCTCGGACATGCCGTCTTCGATCGAGAGGATGGGATAGGCGGCGGCCAGCTCGGCGTAATATTCCACCATCTGGTCGGGAGTCAGGCTCTTGCCTTCGCCCTTCAACTCGTATTTGCCGTTTTCGAACAGCTCGGTCGCGGCCACGTCCATGGCCAGCATCACCTGCTTGCCGGGCTTGTACCCTGCCGTTTCGATGGCCTTCATCAGATAGTCCAACGCCGAGCGCGTGCCGGGCAGATTGGGGGCAAAGCCGCCCTCATCGCCCACGCCGGTGTTGTGTCCGGCGTCTTTCAGCAGCTTTTTCAGTGTGTGGAAGATTTCCGCGCCCATGCGCACCGCCTCGGAAAAGGACGGCGCACCCACGGGCATGATCATGAATTCTTGCACGTCGATGGGGTTGTCGGCATGCGCGCCGCCATTGATGAAGTTCATCATCGGCACCGGCAACAGCGAGGCAAAAGTGCCGCCGATATAGCGATACAAAGGCAAGCCCGCCTCTTTCGCGCCCGCCTTGGCGGCGGCGATGCTGACGCCCAAGATGGCGTTGGCGCCCAGGCGCGCCTTGTTGGGCGTGCCGTCCAGGGCGATCAGCACATGGTCCAACGCCAATTGGTCGCTGACCTCAAAGCCGACAACCTTCTTGGCGATCTCGTCATTCACGGCACCCACGGCCTTGGTCACGCCCTTGCCCAGGTACTTGCTCTTATCCCCGTCGCGTAGTTCGACGGCTTCATGCGCGCCGGTAGATGCGCCCGAGGGAACGGCCGCGCGGCCCATCGCGCCGCTGGCGGTGAAGACATCCACCTCGACGGTGGGGTTGCCTCGGCTATCGAGGATCGTGCGCGCGGCGACGTGGGCAATGCGGGACATGGTCTTGAGTCTCCCTTTTGAGGCAAGAGGAATAGTTGATACGACTGGGCCTCTTGTAGCGCACCCGGTCTTCCTTCGCCAAGGGGTTTGATCTTTGATGCCGCAAGCATTGCTTTTAACGAAGGGGGCCGTCAAAGTCGCGCCATGCGCAATGATGTTGTTTATCTGTGGCGGTATAAACCGATAGAGGGGCAGGCGGGATTGCCGCCTCGTTATCCTTCCGAATATCCCGGCCTATGTTATAATCATGTCGTTTTCGAAGCGATGGCGGATAGCCAACCTTATTACTATGGACGCGTCGATCATTGGGCGCGACGCTTTCACCGCGCGGATATGTATAAGTTCTCCTCCAGCACCTGGTCGCTCATTGCGAATTTTGGCGCGGATCGCTGTGTAATCGCCAAACGTTATTATGGAGTACACCATCATTTGGCTTATAAAGGCTATATACAACTCGAACATTCTGGTGGGGCGTCTGGTCTCTTGTCGGATATTGGGTCGAGAAGAGCCTTGCGCAATCTGATGACCACAGTGAGTCAGATGAACCGGGGTGCTTTGCACCCTATGCAGAACATGAATTTGCCTCTGCCTCAGCCAAGATTATGATCGGAGTCTGCCAGGGAGGGCAGCGACACATGGAATATCGAGTAGGCGACAGCACCGACACGCACCGCTTTGAACCGGGCGAGGCTATTTTGTTGTGCGGCGTGGCCATACCTTGCGCCTATCGTTTGTCCGGCCATTCCGATGGCGACGCGCCCTTGCATGCTTTGACCAATGCGTTATTGGCCATCATCTGCGCGGGAGATATCGGGGTGCATTTCTCGCCCGACGATCCGCGCTGGAAAGGCGCGGACAGCGCGATCTTTGTGCGCCATGCCTTGGAAAGCTTTCAAAGCCAGGGCTGGCGCATCGAACATGTCAATCTGACCATCGTGGCGCAAGTCCCCAAGATCAAGCCGCACCGGGAAGCGATGCGCAAGAACGTGGCGCAGCTGTTGGGAATCGCGCTGGATCGGGTGAATATCCAGGCCACCACGGAAGAGGAAATGGGTTATACCGGCCGCCTAGAAGGCCTGCGTGCCAAGGCGCTGGTCACAGCCGCCAGGCCATTTTCATTCAAGAGGTGGTGGAAAACCCGCAGGACGCTATTTCAGGCCCAGTTTAAAAATTAACCATAAAATCCAGTCACAAAAATAAGATCAACTCTCTACTTTCATTTTCGCGTGATACATTCACGATCAGTGCAAACGAGGAGAAGTTATATGAAGAAAACATCAGGTGTTCTTGGCCTGTCATTATGTGCTTTTCTGACATCATGCGCGCACGAACCTTACAGGACAGGTGGTGCAGACGATGCGCAGTATCATGCTAATAAGGATTTGGCGCGCGCAGATCTCGTGGTTGACAATAGTGAACGTGGTGGAATCGCAAAATGCGTCAGCGCGGCCCTCGCCCTGGCCGAGCGTGAGAAAAGGGATATCACGGTGTTTTGTAAAGGGGGCCTGGATAAGGACGGCTACCAGAATGCCTACGTAATTAAGTGTGATCCCGATGGTCAATGCACAAATGATGGCGGCATTTATCAACTATTCCATGGTCGGGCGGTAATATATATGAATAATGGCGGCGCGATTCCTGAAGGTCTTTATCCGATGTCAGGTATGCCGTCGCGATCAGGGACGGGGCAGCAGCCATCAAAAAAGAGGCACCCCGCCCCCAGGTGAAGACTGTAGGCAGGCAGGCTTTTTGTCCGGACGAAAAGGAAGATCAGTCGGCATATGGGGAAAAGGTATCTGGACCGGGTCGCGCGTACCGGTACAGCTGCGTTCCCCGCCCATTCATTGGCCGTTCGCTTTCGCAGGCCATACCGTGATTGCACAGGATTTGCGCGGGAGATATCGGGGTGCATTTCTCGCCCGACGATCCGCGCTGGAAAGGCGCGGACAGCGCGATCTTTGTGCGCCATGCCTTGGAAAGCTTTCAAAGCCAGGGCTGGCGCATCGAACATGTCAATCTGACCATCGTGGCGCAAGTCCCCAAGATCAAGCCGCACCGGGAAGCGATGCGCAAGAACGTGGCGCAGCTGTGGGGAATCGCGCTGGATCGGGTGAACATCCAGGCCACCACGGAAGAGGAAATGGGTTATACCGGCCGCCTAGAAGGCCTGCGCGCCAAGGCGCTGGTCACCGCGCGTCGCCCCTTTTTGCTGGGGCGGTGGTGGCGGGGGAGATCCATGGACAGGCGAATAGTTTCGTTATAAAAACACTATACCATGATCAGTCCAACATAAGGAAAAGCCATGTCTGACCGCTTCATCGTGAATCTGCTGCGCAAGATTTGCCCCGAGATGGGCGTGAAGGTCGTCTTCGAAAGCACCTTTGAATGGGTGGGATATCTGGAGTTTGCCGATGGCGCGCGCAGTTTTTTCCGCAACACCAATTTTGGCATCAACCCGCAAGGCGCGACCGAAATCGCACGCGATAAAGGCTATGCCGCCTATTTCCTGAGGCAGTTTGGCTATTCGGTTCCCGATCATGTCCTGTTGGTCGAACCTGAATTGGCCGACAAGATGCTGGCCAGGAATCCCGATTATGCGGGCAAGATGAAAACCATTCAGGATGCGCGTGACTTCGCACAGAAATCGGGTTGGCCGCTTGTGGTGAAACCCAATGACAAAAGCCAGGGACAAGGCGTGTATGTGGTGCATGACATGCAGGAAATGGAGCAAGCCATTTCCAGCAATTTTAGCATCACCAAGCATGTGCTGGTTGAAAAATTTCATGAAGGTCAGGACTATCGCGTTGTCGTCTTAGGTGATCAAGTAATCTCGGCCTATCAAAGAATGCCTCTGGTCTTGGAAGGTAACGGGCATGACGATGTGGCGACATTACTGCGACAAAGGCAGGAGGAATTCGAGCGCATCGGACGGGATACCGTGATCCCCGCCCAGGACCCCCGCATCACGGCCAATTTATCGCGCCAGGGGTTGTCTTGGGCCAGCGTTCCTGAACAGGGAATGAAGATTACATGCTTTAACAACGCCAATCTGTCCACAGGCGGTGAAGCGCGGGACGTAACGGGAGAGATTCATCCCGATTATGCGCGGCTTTGCATCAAAGTGGCGCGCGATATGGACTTAACTTTATGTGGGGTCGATGTATTGACGCCGTCTTTGACCAAGCCATTGGGACCTTATGTGATCGTCGAGATCAATGCGGCACCGGGGCTTGATAATTATGCCTCCATGGGTCAGAAACAGCAGCTTATTGTAGAAGATCTGTATCGCCAGGTTATTCATCAAATAGGTGATATCAAATCGAACCGGCCATCTTCGCCAGGCATAGGTATGGGTGGGAAGCCCGTACTGCCAAGACCTACTCAAGGTTAGTTACGGAAGGGGTTGTCCCAATCGGTAGAGGACGGTTCCACGATCATTCAGCGGGCGTGTGCTGGCGAGGGACATGCCGCATGAACCAAAGGCATCTCTAGGATCTGTCGCGTTACCTTCGCGGCATTGAAACAGAGCGATGCCTGTGCCGAACATGATGTTGTGTTCAATGGTTAGATCGAACCCGGTGTATCCATGGTTTTCTAACCAGAAGCGATAGATATCCGCGCCGCCCAGGATACATAGGCGATCCCCGCCGCTGTGATTGCCGATCTTTTCTAGGAAATCTGTCTTGTCGTGCTCCAACGGGTTGATGAACAAAGTGTGATGGTTGGTTATGCATTCTGCGGCGATAGATCGGGTCAGGACGATCCTCCGCCTTTTCTTGATATTGGGATGCAGATCATGCGTCACGCGCCCCATGACGCATCCATGCGCCTTATCCAAGGCCTCTTGGAGATGTCGAAAATCTTCAGCGCTGGCCCATTCGGATGCCAAGTGATTCTTGTGCTGGGCCAGAAAGAAATCGGCACTGACCACGGCCAGTCCATGGAACATCATGGTTTTGTCTTGTCCACAAATGGCACCAACAAGGGGGCGAAAATATCGTCCTCGCGCGCGATGGTCAGGTCCTGGCCGTGGTCTTGGTCGGTCAGGGTAAGGCCGGGCCAGCCGCGCACGATCACGACCGGGGTGCATTCGTCGCCCTCGCCCATCACCGACACCGCCGCCACGGCGATGGCGTCCACGATATTAGACTGGGTAAAGCGCAAGGGGCGACCGAAGATATCCTGTTGCCCACGGTAATCCCGCAATGGCTGTAAGCCATGGAACCCGATGGAAATGCCCGTCACGCCCCATCTCATGGGCGTGCAATGGCTGTCGGTCACGATGACGGCCAATTCGGATATGTTCCTGGCTTGGCGCAACTGGGCGCAAAAGCTCCGCGCCCATCCGGCGGCGTCTTGGGGCCATAGCGTGTAATAGCCTTGGCTGTTGCTTTCGTCGATGCCGGCCGAGGCGATCAACGTGCCGTCCTTGATCGTCAAGGTCACGTCATAGCGCGAGGTTTGACCAGGAATCAGCGCATCGGCTTCGCGCTCGATCAACGTCTTTTTGTCGATGGAGCCGACGGGCACGCACCGGCCCTGACCGATGGCCACGATCTTGGATGTGACGACCACCACGTCTTGCTCGTGCAAGGGCGGCAGGGCTTTAATCAATTCATCGGTCACCGAATCCTGCGGGGGCAGGAAAGGCCGTGTGCGAACCGGAATCAGGGATATCTGGGCCATAACGGGGCCTCCTATGATCTTCCCTACTATGGGCAAGCCCGGATTTTCTGTCAAAAACACATGGCCCTTCAATAACGGCCCGGAATTTTGCTAAACTACGCTTCCATTTATTGAATCGGAAAGTCAGGGGACACGAACATGCATCCGTATCGCACGCATCATTGCGCGGAATTGCGCCGCGCTCAGGTCGGTCAGAAGGTCCGTATTTCAGGCTGGGTGAACCGCAAGCGCGATCATGGCGGCGTTTTGTTTTTGGACCTGCGCGATTTGCACGGCATCACCCAATGCGTGGCCGCCGCCGGCAATCCGTGCTTGGGCTTGGTTGAGGATGTAAAACTGGAATCCGTGGTCACCATCACGGGCGAGGTGGTCGCGCGTCCGGCCGAAACGCTCAACGCCGATCTTCCCACGGGCGAGATCGAGGTCAAGATCGAGCAGTTCGACGTGCAAGGCGTGGCCGATCCCGTACCCCTACAGGTCAACAGCGACAGCGACGCGGGCGAGGAAGTCCGTTTGCGTTATCGCTTTTTGGACCTGCGTCGTCCCAAGATGCAAGAGAACATCCTGTTGCGCAGTCGATTGATCGCTTCGCTGCGGCGGCGGATGTTGGAGCAGGGATTCCACGAGTTCCAAACCCCGATTCTAACGGCCTCCAGTCCCGAAGGCGCGCGCGATTTTCTGGTGCCTTCGCGACTGCATCCGGGCAAGTTTTATGCCCTGCCCCAAGCACCGCAGCAGTTCAAACAATTGCTGATGATGGCGGGCTTTGACCGCTATTTCCAGGTCGCGCCCTGCTTTCGCGACGAAGACAGCCGGGCCGACCGCTCGCCGGGCGAGTTCTATCAGCTGGATTTCGAGATGGCCTTCGTGACGCAAGAGGATGTCTTCGCGGCGATCGAACCTGTCTTGCAAGGTGCGTTCAAGGAATTCGCGGGATTTCGTCGCACCCAGCCCGCCACGGTCAGCGATTTGCCCTTTGTGCGCATTCCCTATGACGAGTCCATGCGCCGTTATGGCAATGACAAACCGGATTTGCGCAACCCCTTGGTGATCGAGGATGTGGGGGCGGTCTTTGCGCGGGAAGATGTCAGTTTCCGCGCCTTTCGCGGCGTATTGGACAAAGGCGGGGTGGTGCTGGCCATCCGCGCGCCGGGCGCGACCGCCCGTCCGCGCAGCTTTTTCGACGCGCTGGACGGCTGGGCCAAGGAACAGGGCGCGCCCGGTCTTGGCTATGTGATCTTCGAAGGCGGGGCGGGCAAAGGCCCTATCGCCAAATTCCTGCCCGAGGCGGCCCAGGCCGAATTGCGCCGCCTGACGGGTTGCGTGGATGGCGACGCGGTGTTCTTCGTGGCGGATATGATCAAACCCGCTCAAAAGCTGGCGGGGCAAGCGCGCACCCGCATCGGCGAGGCCTTGGACGTCATTGAAAAAGACGCCTATCGCTTTTGCTGGATCACCGACTTCCCCATGTACGAGCTGAACGAGGAGACCAAGCGCATAGATTTTTGTCACAACCCGTTCTCGATGCCCCAAGGCGGCATGAAGGCGTTGCAAGAGCAAGACCCGCTGACCATCAAGGCCTATCAGTATGACATCGTGTGCAACGGCATCGAGATATCCTCGGGCGCCATCCGCAACCATGTGCCCGAGATCATGATCAAGGCCTTCGAGATCGCAGGATATCCGGCCAGCGATGTAGAGAGCCATTTTGGCGGCATGCTTTCCGCATTCCGCCTGGGCGCGCCGCCGCATGGCGGCTCGGCGCCGGGCATCGATCGCATGGTCATGCTGCTGGCGGACGAGCCCAATATCCGCGAGGTCATCGCTTTCCCGCTGAACCAGCGCGGCGAGGATCTGATGATGCAGGCCCCGGCGGAAGTCACGCCCGAACGCCTGAAAGAGCTGCATATTCGCTTGGCCTTGCCGGTGGCGCATGACAAAAAAGCCTGATCATGCCGCGCGTCTTGCGGCGCTGCGTGCGGAATTAACGCGGCGCAAGCTGGACGGCTTTTTTGTCCCGATTGCCGACGAGCATCAAAATTCCTATGTGCATGACAGCGCGAAGCGTTTGGCCTGGCTGACCGGATTTACCGGCAGTCATGGATTGTTGATCGTGCTGCCGGACCAAGCGGCGTTGTTCGTGTCAGGCATCTATGAATTGCAGGCGCGCAAGCAAACCGACTCTAAATTGGTCAGCACGCATCACATGGTGCAAACTCCGTGGACGGATTGGATCAAGAAAAATCTGCCGGCCAAGGCTCGGCTGGGATTCGATCCCTGGCTCCACACGGATGCTTGGGCAAAACGGGCGCAAGAGATGGTACAGGCGGCGTGCGGAAAAATCGTGCCGGTCGCGCATAACCCGGTGGATCGGATTTGGACGGATCGTCCCGCGCCGCCTTGCGCGCCGATTGTGGCGCATCCGCGCCGTTATACGGGTCGCCTCAGTGCCGATAAGCGGCACGAGATCGCCGCCGAATTAAAGAAAAACGGTCAGGACGCGGCGGTGCTGGTGGATCCGTCCTCCATCGCCTGGCTGCTGAATCTGCGCGGCGGCGACACGCCCGACACGCCCTTGCCTTTCAGCTTTGCCGTGCTGCACAGCGACTCGCGTCTGGATTGGTATGTCGATCCGCGTAAGATAGAGAAACTGGATAAGGCCGAGCTGCACGGTGTACGCCTGCATCCGCCATCCGATTTTATAGAGGCTATGGCCAAGTTGAAGGGGCGCGCCGTGCGCCTGGATTCGGCGGCCACCGTTCGCGCCATCGTTTCCGCTCTGGATAAAGCGGGGGCCAAGACCGTCATGGCCGCCGATCCGGTGGCTTTGCCCCGCGCCATCAAAAACGCCGCCGAACAGCGCGGCTTTCGTGACGCGCATCGGCGCGACGGCGTGGCCTTGGTCACGTTCTTTGCATGGTTGGACGCGCAAACCCGCAAGCGCGAGGTCACCGAGATCGAAGCCTCGGACATGGTGGAAAGCTTGCGCCGCGCCGATCCTATGTGCCGGTCGCTCAGCTTTCCCAGCATCAGCGGCGCGGGCGAACATGGCGCGATCATCCATTATCGGGCGACCGAGGCCACGAATGCGTCCCTGCGTTCAGGCGATTTGTATCTGCTGGACAGCGGTGGGCAATATCTGGGCGGCACCACCGATGTCACCCGCACAGTGGCCATCGGTCAACCCAGTCCGCAGATGCGTCGCGCCTATACGCGCGTGCTGCAAGGCCACCTCGCCCTGGCCATGGCGCGGTTCCCCGAGGGCACGGTGGGCAGTCAATTGGATCCCTTGGCGCGCGTCGCTTTGTGGCGCGAAGGTTGGGACTATGACCACGGCACGGGGCACGGCGTGGGGGCCTATTTAGGGGTGCATGAAGGTCCGCATATGATCTGCCCGAACCGTTCGGGCCGCGAGGACGTGCCTTTGCGCCCCGGCATGGTTATTTCCAATGAACCGGGTGTGTATATCGAAAAAGCCTTCGGAATTCGGATCGAAAGCCTGGTTTTGGTGCGTAAAGACGGGGTTGGGTTGGGGAAAAAGCCCTATTTTTCCCTTGAAACCCTGACTTTGGCCCCGTTTGACCCGGCTTTGATCGATATATCCCTGCTTTCCGGCGAAGAACGCGCCTGGATCGACGTCTATCACGCCCGAGTGCGTGCGGAAATCGGGCCGCGCGTGTCTCCTGCGGCCCGGCGGTGGTTGAACCGCGTCACGCGACCCTTGCGGCTCAAAAAGCAAAAAGCTTAACCAAGCCTCCATCTTTGCTGGTTAGCCTAAAGGCTCGAATCTCTTCATTTCTTGGAAGAAGATGCACGCCTCGTGACCATGCCAAACTCCGATCTTGCGCTAGACCATGTCGCCGCCCTGCTTTTGGTGGGGGGACGTGGCATGCAGTTGGCCGAGGCCTATCCGGATCTGCCCAAACCTTTAATCCCCATTGCCGGACGCCCTTTTCTGGAATGGCAGGTCCGGTGGTTGGTGCGCTCGGGCATTCGAAATATTGTCCTGGTTGCCAGTTATCAATCCGAAGCGATCGAAGCATGGGCACGAAGGCGACAACCTGTCTCGGGCGAAAAGCTGCATTGCTATGTCGAGGAAGAGGCCATGGGCACGGGCGGTGCCGTGGCGCAGAGTCTGGCCGCTATGCCTTTGCTGCGTGACCGCCCTTATACGTTGATCGGGAATGGCGATATGTTGCTATTGGCGGACCTGGCCGCCGGGCTGAATCGCATGGAGAGTGAAAAGTCGCTGAGCGGCCTGCTCTATGCCGTTCCCGTAGCCGATACGTCCGAGGGAGTCCACCTTGATATTCAGGATGGTTTGATCACGGGTATGCAGGACCACCGGGAAGGAATCGGCATCCAGAATGCCGGATGGTATTTGATGCGCACGGACTGGCTGTCTCAATCCTTGCCGTCCAAGCGGTGCAGCCTGGACGGCGACGTGTTGCGCGGGGCCTTGCGCCATGGCGCGCAGCTTGGCGTCATGACCACCAATGCCCCTTTTATCGAGATCACCACGCCCGAATCCATCGTCTGGGCCGAACATTTCATGAAAGAAAACAAGAAGGTACTTAAAGGCACCTTGTGACCCTCCATAAGGGTGCTTGTCTTGGCCCACGCAAAGTTCTTAGGATATCGACAGACAACGCATACCGTCTGGAGAGAGAATCATGTCCCATATCGAAGCGGTCACCGATGCCAATTTCGATGCCCATGTCCTAAAGGCCGGCCTGCCTGTTTTGGTCGATTTTTGGGCGGAGTGGTGCGGTCCGTGCCGCGCATTGACTCCTATTGTCGAGGAGATTTCAGCGGAGATGGCTGGGCGTTTGTTGGTCGTCAAGATGAATGTCGATGAGAATCCGGCCACGCCCAACACATTCGGCATCCGCTCGATCCCCACGCTCATCCTTTTCAAGGATGGTGGCGTGGTAGATCAGCGTGTGGGCGGCTCGAACAAGGCCGCCCTTGTGGCCTGGATCAACAGCGCATTGCGCGATTGATGGCCTTACCCGGCGCGGACGCGCTGGAGGAAGGATCCCATTTGGACACGGAGCTTCTCGGATTGCTGAGATAGTTCGTCCGCCGCCGTCAAGACGTGCTGGGCCACCGTGCCGGTATTGTTGACGCTTTCGAGGACGCCGGTGATCGAGTTGGAGACTTCATGCGTCCGGCTGGAGGCCTGCTGCACGTTGCGCGAGATTTCCTGCGTGGCCGCGCCCTGCTCTTCGACGGCGGCGGCGATGGTGGTGGTGATCTCGCTGATACGGCCGATAGTGCCGCCGATGTTGCGGATGGCTCCCACGGCGTTGCCGGTCTCGGTCTGGATGGCCACGATTTGACGGCTGATATCCTCGGTGGCCTTGGCTGTCTGATTGGCCAGGGCCTTGACCTCGGATGCGACCACGGCAAAGCCCTTGCCCGCCTCGCCGGCACGAGCGGCCTCGATGGTGGCGTTCAGGGCCAGCAGGTTGGTTTGTCCCGCGATCTCGTTGATCAGGCTGACGACCTCGCCGATCTTTTGGGCGGCACCGGCCAGGCTTTCGACCGTGGCGTTGGTCTGTTCGGCCTGTTGCACCGCGCCGCGTGCCACGGTGGTGGATTCGGTGACTTGGCGTCCGATTTCGCTGACCGAGCTGCTCAGCTCTTCGCTGGCGGCGGCGACGGTCGAGACATTGGCGGATGCCTGATCCGCATTGGCCGACACGATGCTGGCCCTGTCGCCTGCTGCATGGGCATCGTGGTTCATGGTCTCGGCCGAGGCGCGAAGCTCGGTGGAGGCGGAAGAGACGATCTGGACGATACCGCCCACATCGCGCTCGAAATCATCGGCCAGTTTGTTCAAAGACGCCTTGCGGTCGGCCTCGGCCTTCTGACGCGCCTTTTCTTGTTCGGCCTTCAACTGTTCGACTTCCAGAGCGTTCTGCTTGAACACCTCAACGGATTTGGCCATATCGCCGATCTCGCTGCGGTGGTCGGTATAGCCCACGGCCACATTCAGCTCGCCATGCGCCAGGCGCGTCATGGTCGATGACATATCGTGCAGGGGCACAACAATCCCACGTCCGATCAAGAAAGCGCCAAGACCGATGACCAGCAGCACGATCAGTGCGCCGCCACCGAGCGTCAGCATAGTTTCTTGAAACTTCTGATCCACGTCATCCACCATATAGACGCCCGTGCCGATCACCCAGTTCCAGGCATCAAAGGACTGCACATAGCTGAGTTTGTCCACCAGCGGCTTGCCTTTGTCGCGTTCCCATTGATAGGGCACATAGCCATTCTTGTCCTTTTGCACGACTTCAACAAAGTGCTGCATGTAGGGAAAGCCATTCGGGTCTTTGGCTTCGTAATAGTTCTTGCCGACCAGTTCCGGTTTGACATGCGATAGAAACACGCCCTGCATATCATTGACCCAGATGTAATTGGTGCCGTCATAGCGCATGGAGGCGATGGTGGCCAAAGCGCGCTTTTGGGCCTCGGCTTCGGTCAGCTCCCCCTTTTCGGCGGCCTTCTGATAGGCCGCCACGGTCGAATGGGCCTGTTCGACCAGGTTTCTCAGCATGTCCTTATGTTCATTGATCATGCTGGCCCGCTCGGTCTGCAGCGCAAAGGCGCAAATACCGATCATGCCAAGGGCCATGACGCCGACAATGATGGCCAGACGTGTGCCGATGCGCAGATTATGAAGCATGGTTTCAGTCCCTTCTTTTCTTTTTCTTGTACGCTCCAAGTGTGCGCTTCAAGCGAGTGTCCCGCCGCGCATCGAGCTAACTTAGCAAGACAAGGTTAATTTTTCTGAAACGGGGACAGAATCCCTCGTTGATGGGCTAAATATGTTACCCGGAATAATTAGCTACTTGCGTGTATAGATCAAGGCGAGTGATGGGACGGTAGCTATATCCATGCCAAAGGCTTGAACGAGGCCGTTTTGCACGGTCAGGGGGATGGTGAAGGATATTTTTCCTTCAGTGCTTTCTTCTTTGCCTTCGACCAGAGCTTTGTCCAGAGCCTGTCGTGTCTCGCGCGATATCGGCAGCAGGATCAGCAAAGATTCGGGTTGTTCCATGCGCAAGGTGAACGCGCCTTGGGGGCGTAATTGGGCGTCAAGGGTCAGCGTTCCTTGCGCGTCAATGCGCATGATTGATTGGCCAAGCCTCAATTGGTCGATTTCGATGACGCCGCCAGATTGGCTCCACAAGGCCAAGGACTCGGCTGAATTCGGATAAGGCGGCGCGCCCATGATCCGTGCCTTCATATCAACACGGCCCAAAGGCACGGGGAGGCCGGACGAAAAACGTCCCGCGCCCAGCGCCAGCACGAGGTCATCAATATCTAGGCTTAGTTTGCCGCCGATCTGGGTATGGTCTTGTGGCGCAGGGCGTGGGATGGTCCAGCTCGCCGTGATCATCTTGCTGCGCAATTGGCCCAGTTCCACGGGCAGGTGAGGCGACTTGATGTCCAGCACGCAAGAGGGGGTCGTGCCCCATTCCTCGCAGCGCGCCAATGCGGACTCCGCCGTCCAGCTTTCTTGCGCTGGCTCGGCCCGCAATTGCAAGGCTTGGACATACAAACGCCACGGTGCCCAAGGCCGTATCCACCAGTCCAAGCTTTCCATGGATGCCGGCCCCAACAAGGGCAGGTCGGTCGAAACGTCTTTGATGCGCAGATGAACCCAATGCGGGAAGCCGCCGAGCGTAAGGACAGGGCGTTCGGCTCCTCCCCGCTGTAGGACATTCATCAGCCGCGCGCGGCTGAATACTGCCACCAATAGCCACAGCAGGATATAGGCCAACGCCAATACCACCAGGCAGATGGCCATCACACGTACACGTCTGGGGTCGCGTATCACCAGGGATATCCTGTGGTCTGGAAAGAGCGGCTTGTTTGTATAAGACAGATTGCCCATGTCAGGGCAAGAGGTGCATTTTGTAGGCTTTGCGGACCATCCACCGAACCTGTGGATAACCCTGTTGATAAAACAACCTTCATACGGTCGCAGGCATGGTGTTCCCGCCCTTTAATACGGTTTGCCTTATTTTGAGGCACTATTTTAACATAATGATTTATATAAGATTTGCGCGCTTGCAGCACTTGCAGATAATTTATTGTCAGCGGTTAAAAAAGCCTTGACAGCGGTGCGTGAAACCCACGCCCCCTGTGTACATTTTACCCCTTAATCCACGAAAACCCTGTCATATCAATGTATGTAACAGGGCAGGGACGGATCAGACTGATCCAGGTGCCAGAATCAGATGGATGCCGTCAAGGCTCTCGTCAAACACAATCTGACAAGACAGGCGCGAGCGCGCTTCAACTCCGGGCGCGCCGTCGAGCATGCCTTCCTCTTCTTCTGTCGAGGCCGGCAGCTTGTCGATCCAGGCGGGATCGACATAGACGTGACATGTGGCGCAGGCGCAAGACCCGCCGCATTGGGCCTGGATGGGCAGCCCGCCTTCGCGGATGATCTCCATCAGGCTCCAATCCTTGGTCGCCTCCAATTCGTGCTTCTTCCCGTCGGTATCGGTCACGAAAATCTTCATTTTTCCACTCCGAGCTTACTGTGTAGGTCTGAACTGGATGTCGTGTACTGGAAGCGATAGCGTTCGCCCGGATGCGCCAGGGCAAAGGCCCGCTTGGCAGCCAAGGCGGCTTCGTGAAAGCCCGATAAGATCAGCTTCATCTTGCCCGGATAGGTGCAGATATCGCCAACGGCGAACACGCCCGGCGCGCTGGTCTCGAATGTGGCTTGGTCCACCGTTAACATATGATCTTGCATAACCAGGCCGAATTCCGCCACGGGGCCGGGCTTCATCGTCAGGCCATAAAAGGCCAACAGGCAGTCGCAAGGAATTTGTGAGGTAGTCCCGCTTTCACTCTTAAGCGTGACGCCCGTGATTTGCGTGCCCGTTCCGGTCACTTCGACCAATTGGCCGATCTGTAAGGCGGCTTTGCCGGCAGCGACCAATTGACGCATATGCCCCACGGAGTCGGGCGCGGCGCGGAATTCGTCGCGCCGGTGAACCAGGGCGATGCTGGCCGCATCCGGTTGCAGCACGCGCAGCCAATCCAAGGCGGAATCGCCGCCGCCCGCGATCACCACATGCTTGCCACGGAATTTGTCCTTTTGGCGCACGGCGTAAAACAGGCTGTTGCCTTCATAGGATTCGATGTTCGGCAAAGGCAGTTTCTTGGGCACAAAGCTGCCGCCGCCGCTGGCAATCACCACAACGGGCGCTTCCAGGATCGTCCCGGCATCGGTCGTCACGCGCCAGCCGCCATCTGGCAGTTTTTCAAGAGCGGTGGCCATCTGACCCATATGGAAAACGGGGTTGAACGGCTTGATCTGCTCCATCAAGCGGTCGGTCAGCTCTTGGCCCGTGCATACCGGAACCGCCGGAATGTCATAAATCGGCTTTTCCGGATACAGCTCGGCGCATTGGCCGCCGATGCGATCCAGCCCATCCACCAAATGACAGCGGATGTTGTTGATCCCCATCTCGAACACGGTGAACAGGCCCACGGGACCCGCCCCGATGATGATGGCCTGCGCGGCGATCGGCTCCGTGGTCATAGGCGTTAGGCCTTTGCGGGTTCGGTGGCCGATTCGGCGGGGTTGCCGGGAGGCGTCTGGGAAATGGCAAATTCCACCGGTGCCAACAGCAAAGGCGGGAATCCGCCGTCGCGCACGACATCCGCGATGATCGAACGGGCAAAGGGGAAGATCAGGCGCGGCACTTCGATCAACAACACCTGCTGGCTTTGCTCTTGGCTCATGCCGGTAGGCACGTTAACCAAAGCGGCATAGTCAAGCTCGACAATAAAGGCCACTTTGTCGTTCATCTTGGCTTCGATGCGCGAATGCAGCACCACTTCCACCACGTTTTGGGCGATCAAATTCACCTGAACGCCATGCTGGGGGGCAATCTGCGGCGGCTCGCGCATCTCGGTGAAGATTTGCGGCGCATTGGGGCACTCAAAGGACAGGTCCTTGACATACTGCCCCATGATCATCAGCACGTTTTGCGGAGCCTGGGCACCGTTGGCGTTGCTGGTGGATTCGGGCGCGGCGTCGCCGTTGGATGTGGTCATCGATCTCGTATCCTTTGTGAAGGTGGCCTGTTGTAGGACAAGCATCCCGGGGAAAACAAGCCCCTTGGTGCGGGTCTTTCAGCCGGGGGCAGGATGGCAAGTTTCACCCAAAGGAGCAAGAGCGGGGAATGGTAGGGCTGAGAAGGTGGTTTCATTGACATTTTCGGACAATCTTGTTCGATCCTGGGTATTGCGCTAAAAGATATCGGAACTAAAACAACATCACGTTCAAGGGGGGCAGGATATGGGATTTGTGCAACGTGTGCGCCAGGCCACCGATCAACATACCGGCTTTTGCGTGGGGCTGGATCCGACGCCCGATATTCTGCGGCAATGGGGGGTGGGGGACGATATCGGTGGATTGCGTCGCTTCGCGGATATCATGGCGGAGGCATGCCGTGGCACCGTGGCGATGATCAAGCCGCAAGCCGCATATTACGAACGCTTTGGCCCCGAGGGCATGCAGGTGATGCGCGCGCTGAGCCTGTCTTTGCAAGATAGAGGTGCCGTGGTGGTTTATGACGTCAAGCGCGGCGATATCGGCTCGACCAGCGCCGCCTATGGTCAGGCTTATTTGGGACGAAACAGCTCGTTTCGCGGCGATGCCATGACCTTGACGGCTTATCTGGGGTTTGGGGCGATTCAGCCCATTTTGGAACATGCGGCCGAGCAGAGCTGCGGCGTTTTTATCGTTGTGCGCTCGTCCAACCCTGAGGCGACGATGCTGCAAGAGGCCGTCTGCGCCGATGGCGACAGCGTGGCCATGAATCTGGCCCGCCAGATCGAGTCGTTTAACCAAGCGCATCAAGATGATGGTCTAGGCCCCGTCGGTGCCGTGGTGGGGGCGACGCAAAAGGGCGTGGTTCCGTTGATCCAGGCCATGCCTTCGGCCCTGCTGTTGACGCCCGGCATCGGCTTTCAAGGCGCAAGCTTTGCCGATCTACAGCGCGAATTCGGTCCCGCTTTGACTCGCGTGGTGGCCCCCTCGTCCCGGGGCATCCTGGCCGCAGGCCCCGATCCCGCCGCCATCCGTACCGCCATCGAGGCCGCGCAACAGGCTATGCGCACCGCCCTCGCCGCCGAACGCCCCACTGTCACCACCGTGGCCACACCGTGCGAGAAGGGCCGCCAACCCAAATAAGAGAGGAAATGGTGCCGAGTGTCGGATTTGAACCGACGACCTACCGCTTACAAGGCGGTTGCTCTACCCCTGAGCTAACCCGGCGGCCATAGGGCCCAGTATTCCGCAGTTGCGCCGCTTGACGCAAGTTGCAAGAGAGAACTTAGGGTGTTGTTGTTTTGGTGTCAGGAACTGTCGCAGCCGTTGGGGATGCCGCAGCGGGAGCGGATACGTCAGGGGAGGCTGCAGGGGTTGGATCGGCAGGTGCTGCTGCCGCCTGAGCCGGGGCGGATTCTGGGGGAAGGGCTGCGGCGGCTGGGACTTCCTTATTGTCAGGAATCGTGGGGCCGGGCACCATCTGTGCCGGTTCTGTGGGAGGCGCTACAATTGGCGCAACCGGTGCCGTGATTTTAGCGGACTTCTTGGCTGCAGAACTCTGCTTTGCTTTCACGACAGACTTCTTGCTCGATTTTTTGCGAATGGCCGACTTTTTCTTCTTGTCGGCACCCTTGCTTATAGCCGCCTTGGCCACGCGCTTGGCTTCGATGCTGGTGCATCCCTCGATGTTTTGGAAAATCAAGCTCACGCGGTCGTTTTGCGAGTCCACATAGCCCATCAACCCCAGTTGCGCCGTGGCATTGTCATTCTTGACCCAGCCATCGGGTACCAAGGCGATCTTACGTGATGCGCCGTCATATAACCCTTTGACGCGATAGCGGGCCTCAATGTCCAAACTGGCTTTCTTTGAGCGGACAAGCGAAGGGGCACCCACGCGCGGCGAAGGAGCGTGAACCGAGAATGTCCCACTTAGCCGATCTCCAGCTGCCAGAACCAGTTCCAGCGTGCCACCGTGACGGCGGCCATTGCAGGCGTAATCGCCCCGCCATGTGCCGGCGGGAGTAAAGGAAGGCATGAACACGCCCGGCATGGCGGCTATCTGGGCCGAAGACGGACGGCCTACCACGCCCAGTTGAGCGGGAATCGCAGCAACAACCGGTGCGTTCAAGGGCTGAGAGGTATAGACAGGGGGCATGGCGGTCGTGGGGCATGCCAACAGCAGGAGGCCCATTTCACCGCCCGACCAAACCATAAGCCACTGTTCCCCGGCTTTGTCAGCTGTCAGAACAGAAATTTCGGGGTCCAATTCCTTGATCTCGGTCTCTGCTACCGTATAGCCTTGAGCCTTGGTCTGGCTGACCACGTTGCTGAAAATACTGTCCACGCGTCCCTGTTCGTTGGGGGACATACGCCAGCCGTAGCTCTCAGGTGCCTGACAACGCCGCGCAAGATTGCGTGCCGCTGTTTGCAAAGCTGCATGGAAGGCTTCATTCATAGGGAGCGCTACAGGACGATCCTGGCCTATCAACCCGGCCATGAAGAAAGGCAAGGGCGATTCGTCTGCAGACACTGCAGCAGGGGATTCAGACTCAGCCGCCCGCGCCGCAAACGCTGTCAGCATCACCGCGCTTGCCGCCAGCAATGCCAAGCCCGTTAAGGCGCTGACGCACATACGCAACGCCGCGATCCCAATTGGATTCATCGTCCTGTTCCTTTCCACGTCCGCCAAGCCCTGTGCCTACGGCCTTCCCTCAGGTTCCTGATTGTGACCATGCCTTGCTCGTTGTCAAACATCTTGCATGATGTCCCTCATCTTTTGCCTTCTGGCTATCTGGGGCATTGCTTGTAATGCTAAGACTCGGTAAATTTGACCGTCTGTGCCTAAATCTAGGGAACTGACGTAAGTTCGAGGCACCAAGCAGCGATTTAGTGTCGTTACCGGGTCCTGGCAGCGCTCAAGGGGAGTTTGTAATATGGTCGAAAAAGTTCCGATGACCAAAGGTGGTTATCAGCGTTTGACGGAAGAGTTGCGTCATCTAAAAAGCACGGAACGGCCCAACATTATCAAGGCCATTGCCGAGGCGCGCGCTCAGGGCGACTTGTCGGAAAATGCCGAATACCACTCCGCGCGCGAGAAGCAGAGCTTCATCGAAGGCCGTATCGCCGAGCTGGAAAGCAAAATCAGCCTGGCCGATGTCATCGACGTCTCCAAGCTGTCCGGTCCCATGGTTCGTTTTGGCGCGACGGTGGTGCTGGAGGACGAAGACAGCGGCGAACGTGTGCGCTATCAGATCGTCGGCCAGGACGAAAGCGACATCCATTCGGGGCTGCTGTCGGTCGGCGCGCCTTTGGCGCGGGCGCTGATTGGCAAGTCGATTGACGACAGCGTGCAGATCCGCGCGCCTGGCGGTGACAAGGGCTATGTCATCGTCGATGTGGCCTATAAGGACGAAGTTCTACCCTCGACCGGTGTCTGATCTCGGCCACGAAGATCAAAGACAGTTGATCATCAACCTTGCTGTGCCAAAGCGTGAATGTCGGCCACATGGTCAAAAGTGATCATTGGAGCGGCATTAATGGCGTGTGATGAAATGCCGATTCGCTCATAGAGCGTGGCGACCGCCCCGAACAAAGCGTTTTCCCACACGAATCCCAGTTCCTGGGCCGCCGCGCGCACCAAGCCCTCATCGGGTGCCTCAATTTCCACAAAAGGGGGAATAGCGGGCCATTCGTCCAGCGTTACTTCGACCAAGGCGCGAGTCCACATTTCTCGCCGTGTCTCTTGATACGATTTACGGATCAGGCCAAAGGCTTCCAGCAGATGGCATGCCGTATCGAAATCGTCGGCGATGATTTGAATTTCCTCGGTGCCGTCCACGCGGTTGATGTCATGCGTGCGTTTATAGCTGATGGTGACGACGCCGGCTTCGTCGCGGACGCGCGCCCAGCGGTGCTTATCTCCTTGGGGAAGATCAAACACCACGCGGCGCATCAGATATTCGGGGTGGACGCAGGCATAGCCGGACTGTGTCAGAAGACGGCGCAAAGCCACGCGGTCGATATCCGGAAATTTGGCTTCAATCTCAATGGGCATGGCGGGACGAATATCATGTTTTGCAGGGCGTTTCCAGTTTCTTCTTCGCTCAAAAATCGGGACCTAAGTGGTATCGAACATCGTTCGGTGCGCATGTGTCGGTAGACCTAAATCTACGAAAAAAACCACATGCAAACCCTTGTTGCAGCTATTACGGCGCGATAGAATGTCTGCCTTAAGGGCAAGGCGCAAACCTGCCTATAAAATCGATTAGGAAAGTCGGTTCATGGATATCGGCATAGACTTGGGCACCTCGAACAGCGTTGTCGCGGGAATCGTGGACGGCAAAGCGAAGGTGTTTCGAACCAGCGACGGGCAGGATTATCTGCCTTCCATGATATTTGTGGATAAACGCGGTCATCGTCTGTTTGGGCGGCGCGCCCATGACCAGGCCATCATCTCGCCCGAGAATGTCGCCTCGGGCTTTAAGCGTTTGATGGGTACCTCCACGCCCATTCAATTGCCAGGGCTGGATCTAAGCCTGACACCTGAGGAATGCAGCTCGGAAATCATTCGCCAATTGCTGGCCCAGGCATTCACGGCCACGGGCAGCCAGGATGTGCGCGGGGCGGTGATCACCATTCCCGCGACCTTCAATCCGATGCAGGCCGAGGCCACGTTGAGCGCGGCGCATATGGCGGGCCTTCAAAACGTCGCCTTGCTGCAAGAGCCGATCGCCGCCGCGCTGGCCACGATGGAAGGCTCCAGTCGTTCGGGGCAGTTCTTGATCTATGATCTGGGCGGCGGCACGTTTGACCTGGCCTTGGCGCAAAGCATTAATGGCGAGGTCTCGGTCATCGACCATCAAGGCGTCAGCATGTTGGGCGGACGCGATTTCGACCGCATGATCGTCAACGAGGTGGTGCGTCCCTGGCTGGCCGAGCACTTCGACTTGCCTAAGGATTTCCAGCGCGATCCCAAATTCCGCCGGGTCATTCGACTGGCCCAGTTGGCGGCGGAAAAGGCCAAGATCGAGCTTTCGACTCAGGAAAAAGTGTCGATTTTCTCCTCGGATGAAGAGATCAACGCGCATGACGAATCGGGCGCTGCGATCTTTGTGGATATTCCCTTCGAACGCGCGACTTACGAGGCCATGATCCGCGACACCATCGACCGCACGGTCGAGGTGGCGCGAACCTTGCTGGAAGAGAATGGCTATAGCCACGAGGATATTGATCGGGTCGTCTTTATCGGCGGCCCCAGCCATACTCCGCTTATTCGCCAGCGCGTGTCGGATGAACTGGGAATCGCGGCGGATTTGTCCGGCGATCCTATGACGGCGGTTGCCGTGGGAGCGGCCTATTTCTGCGAGAGCCGCGAATGGAAATCCAGCGGAACATCCGCTCCCAAGAAAAGCGAGGCCGTGCGTGAGGCCGATATCGGTCAAGGCAGTCAGTCTTTCCATGTCAGCTTCGAGCATACAGCCCGCACGGTCGAAGATCGCGCCGCCATTCGCGTGCGCATCCCCGGCGGTCGCAAGGCACAGCACGATTGCTGGCTACAACTGACCGATAGCGCCCGTGATTGGCAGTCGGCGCGTCTGCGCGTCGAAGATGAGATGGTCATCGCGGTACCCTTGCCGCAAATCGGCTCTTACGTCTTCCAGCCGCATTTGACGGACGAGACCGAGCGTTCCATCGACGGCCCGTCCATCGAACCGATCGAGATCATGCGCGTGGTGGCCGCGACGGCAGGCATTCCCGCCACGCATACGATTGCCGTGAAGGTGCGCGAATCAAGCGACTCGCCACGAAACCGCCTGCATCCTTTGGTGAAAAAGAATACGGTGTTGCCTTCGGAAGGCGATCAGTCTTTCCGTTTGGTGCGGCCTGTACGCGCGGGCGAGGCCGGGCATGTGGCGTTTGAGCTGTATCAGCTGGAATACCCGGAAAAGGTGGAGCTGAATCTGTGCATCGGCTCGCTGCGTATCGCAGGCGAAGACCTTCCCAGCGGAACGCATCTGAAGGAAGGCGACATTATCACCTTCCATTGGCGGCTTAGCGATAGCGGCGTTTTGCAGGCCAATGTCAGTCTGCCTTCGATGGACGGACAACCCGCCATTTCCTTGCGCGCACCGCGTTTTTATTCGCCGCAGGCCGGGCGCGTGTCCTTTGACCCCGAAAACGGTTTGCGTTTCGCCGAAGCCGTCCTGGCCCAGGCCGAAGAGGAATGGGGCGAATTATCCGCCGCGCTTGGTCCGCAAGGTGGGCATGATTTGGAATTGCTGCGTTTGCGTCTGGAGGATCAAGGCGACCAGTTGCGCGAAGGCAGCCAAGAGCCTGAACAGATTCGCCAAGTTAGCGAGGAAGCCCGGTTCATCCGCCAAGACCTGGCGCGACTGGCCTATCGTCACCGCGATATCACCCTCAAGCGTCGCTTGGGACGCATGCAGGCGGCCTTTAACCGCTTGGCGCGCAGTTTTGCACGGCCTCAGGAAGCGACGATGTTCGACCGTTGCGCCGGTCGCGTTCAACAATCCCTGAACGAGGATGACAAGCAGAGCCTGGACGAAGCCGAAAGCTTGCTTGAGACGATGCGTGAATTGTTCTTCAACGCCGCATGGCGCGATGATGCCTATGTCGAAGGTTGGTATCGTCGTTTAGCGGGTCGCCCGTGGCTGTTCCCCAATCAAGAGGAATTCACAGAACTGGTCATCGAAGGCGGCGAGATGCTGACGCGCTCGGATCGCATGGCGCTGCGTCATTTGGTCAGCCGCATGCTGGATCAGCGCATTGACCTGGAGGTTGCGCCAACTACGTCGGAGCCAGCCGGATTAATGGCGACGACGGCTTGATTGTGAATGAGCTAAATTTAACGGCAGGACGCAGGCTGATTCCATGATGCACCACACACTAGAAAAAACCGGAACAGTTCCTGTCATAGGTGGAAATATCCACTGCAGGTATTATGAACCGCATGATCCCGATAAGACTGCAAGGACGCCTGTCGTTTTCGTGCACGGCGGACCTGGAGGATCTCATTCTGCTATGTGTGATGGCCTTGAAAGTCTTGCTGATGAAAGGCCTGTCGTTTTTTACGACCAGCTTGGCTCGTATTACTCTCCGGCTGAACTTACCCCCGACTTAATGACGGTTGAGCGCTTTGCAGATGAGATTTCTTGCCTTATGAAGCATCTTGGAAAGGACAAAGTTATTCTTTTTGGCCATTCCTGGGGTGGTGCCCTGGCCGCCTATTTTGCCATACACAATCCGACAAAAGTTGCAGGACTCGTCTTATCGTGCCCACTCCTTTCAACAAAAAAGTGGATTGATGACTGCAATGAATTAATGGCGGAATTGCCGTCCGATGTTCAAGAAACGATACGCTCTTGCGAAGCCAACGGGACGACGAGTTCTGCTGCGTATCAAGCCGCAGATGATCTTTTTTCTTCTCTTCATCTTCTACGATCCAATGAAAATCGAAGCATATTGCTTAAACACCGGCACAAAACAGTAAGGCAAATATACATGGCCATGTGGGGGCCGAGCGAATTTAGCTGTCAGGGTCTTTTGAAAGACTTCGACGTGTTTTCTCGATTGGCTGAAATTGTCGTTCCAACGCTATTGCTTTGCGGTGAATATGACACTGTAACGCCAAAGACGATGCGGGAAGCACAGAAGCTGATCAAGGGTTCCGTGGTGAGCATCATTCCCGAGAGTGGTCATTTGGCGTATCTGGACAACAACCGCGCGTATGTTTCTGCCGTTGAGGATTTCTTCGCTGCGAATCGTTATTGATCTTTATCCATGATGATTGCTGGCACCGTGCGTGACGTGCGGGGAGCTTTCAGGAATGTCGTCTGTCTCTGACGATGTCAGGAGTTCGCCACAGCGTAAATTGGTAGGTCCAGACTCTCTCGTGTGAAGGTCCCATTCATGGTCCGTGGTGCTGTGATGGCAGACTTATCAACCGGGGCCGACAGCTTTTCTTGGCGCTTTGCGGCGACCCACAGGTCTTGAATTTCACTCGCAGATGCCTGATGCAGCCTGCGGCCTTCTTGGTGCAAGCGGTCCTCAATGACATGGAATCGGCGTTCAAACTTATCATTGGCGGCATTCAGAACCTCTTCCGGATCGTAGCCGATATACCGGATACAGGCGATGCTGGCGAAGATCACATCGCCCATTTCATCGGCAAGGGCGGTGCGATTATTGATATCCAGTTCAACAACGGCCTCCTCCAATTCATCCAGAATCTTTTGCAGGGCCGAATCGCTCGACACCCAGTCCCATCCCATAGCGTTTTTCTTTTCTTCCATCTGGCTTGTTCGGCGTATGGCGGGCAATGCTGCGGGAATATTCAAGAAATAATCCTCGCGCGGCGATCGGGGCGTCAGAAATTCACCATTTTTTCGGTGCTGCTTAATCTCGATCCACAGGTCTTGAATTTCTTGGGCTGAGGTGTTTTCGATCCGGCGTCCCTGGGCATGGAGAATGTCTTCTATGCCCCAGATGCGACCCTCGAATTTATGATTGCAGGCGCGCAGTACGGCTTCGGGGTCGAATCCCAAAAAACGGGTCGTGGCGACGACTGAGAACAAAACATCCCCCAGCTCTTGATATAAGGCCCCAGGGTTTTCGTCGTTCAATTCGGCCCTCGCCTCGGCGATCTCATCTTTGATGTTGTTAAGGGCATCTTGACCTGTTGCCCAATCCCAGCCCGTTTTATTCTTCTTTTCCTGTAATTTTGTCGTGCGCAGCATGGCGGGCAAAGATGCGGGGACGCTGATGATATAGTCTGGCTTATCGTTTGGTGCCGTCAGTTTTTGCGCTTTTTCTGCCTCTTTGCGGGCGCTCCAGATACGCATTACGTCATCTGCCGTTGCCGCTTGCTCGTCCCCAAAAACATGTGGGTGGCGAGAAATCAGCTTGTCCGCCAAGCCATTGGCGATGGAATTGATATCAAAAATTCCTTTTTCTTCAGCAAGTTGTGCGTAAAATATCACCTGTAACAGTAAATCACCCAGTTCCTCGCGCAAATGGTCGGTATCGCCTGAATCGGCGGCCTCGGCCACCTCATAGGCTTCTTCAATGACATGTTTGGTCATGCTGCGAAAATCTTGCTTCAGGTCCCACGGGCAGCCCGTTTCCGGATCGCGCAAACGCGCCATGATCTCAATCACCCGCAAAATGCCATCGGTGGCGCGTAGGGGAGCGGGCTTAGCCGACTCGGTCATGATCTGTGTGTCCTTGGATGCATAAATCTATCAGGGGGATTGTATAGCACACCGCCATGCAATCGGAATATATGCTCCATGTTGTTCCCAGGCCTTGCACGCCCTATAGTCTGTACTCACGCCTTTGTGAATCGAACGTCAAGGGAACGACATTGCTCAAGCCAGTGATCCGGCGTCATAAGATGGGAGCGTTCCTCCTATTGGCCTTGACGGCATGCGGCGCGCCCGCACCCGCAGCGACAGCTTCGATGGAAGAGATCGTTCGTAAATTGGCACCGCACCGTGCCGTTTATGATCTCAAGCTGGGTAACGTGGCCGGGAAGAGCGATGTGCGCGGCGCGCAGGGCAAGATCGTCATGGAATGGGGGGACGCCTGTGATGGCTGGACCAGCCAGCAGAATTTCGCCGTGGATTTGTTGAACGTCAATGACAGCACCGTCGCCATGACGACCAGTCAGACAAGCTGGGAGGCCAAGGATGGCAGTCGCTTTCGGTTTCAGATTCGCCGTCAGTTAAACGGCAAGGATCAGGAAGAATATCGCGGCCATGCTGTGCAGCGCGGGCTGGCCGGCGGACAGGCGCATTTCGATCTGCCCAAGGCAAAGAAAGCGGTCCTGCCCACGGGCACGGTTTTCCCGACGCAGCATGTGTTGAAACTGCTGCAAATGGCAATGGACCACGAGAATTTTGCGACTTTCACGGTGTTTGACGGCGATGGCGAGGAAGGTTACAGCGATATTTCAGCCTTTATATTGTCCAGGGTGGATAAGATCGCCCCGATCAAGGCTCCTGACTCTCAGCCCATTCCTCTGGCCGATCATCGTGACGGAGACGGTAATAAAGAAGAGCAAAATCAAGATGCACAAGTGGATGCCGATCTTCTCAATGCCCCTGGCTGGAATGTCCATCTGGCTTTTTTCTCGGATAACAACAATGATCTCAAACCCAATCAGGAAAGCGATATTGTCCTATTGGAAAACGGCGTGATGCGAGAAGCGACTATCAATTACGGCGACTTTACTATTACAGCGACATTGAGGTCGATCAACCGTCTCCCCCCAAGTCTATGTACGGGAGAACAAGCGCAAAAATAAAGGCTTAGCCATTGAATGGGCCGTCACGCGAGCATCTTGCTCTGCGCTGTGGCTGTGCTATGGTTTGCGCCTCTGTGCGGCGTATTGGGGCGTAGCCAAGCGGTAAGGCAGCGGGTTTTGATCCCGCCATCCCCAGGTTCGAATCCTGGCGCCCCAACCACAGTCGCATAACGATATAGCTACGTAATGACACAGGCATTTACGCCTCATTTAGCGAAATATCGCGCCACTCTTAAGCTTTCATCAAAGCCGACTTGATACAGTCAAGATGACGGAGTGTGTCAAACACATGTCTCGGTCGCCTCGTGTGTGTGCGCGAGGTTCGATAGGAGTCGGCAATGGCAAGAGTATGCAGACAACGCCAAGGATTTCTGTCCCGCTTGATGCGCGATATCCGCGCCACGGCGGCGGTGGAATTTGCGTTGATCTTGCCCATTCTGGCGATGCTGATCATCGGCACCATCGAGGTTTCGATGATCTTCTTTGTGACCCATATTATGGAAAGCGCTGCCTTTAGCGCCTCGCGCACCGGTAAGACGGGTTACGTTCAATCGGGCATGACCCGAGAAGCCACCATCATGGCCGCCATCACCCAGCGTGCAGGACCGTTCATTGACATCAGCAAGGTCGTTATGGACACCAAGACCTACACGTCATTCAGCCAGATCGGCCAGCCCGAGCCGTTCATCGACGCCGATGGCAATGGCCAGTGGGACGAGGGCGAAAACTATACGGATGTTAACCACAATGACCAATACGACCTGGACCGGGGCACCGAAGGCACCGGTTCGGCTGGGGATATTGTGGTCTATACGATCAGTTATCCCTGGAAACTCTTTACGCCGATGATGGGCGATCTTATGGGCCATGACGGAACCTTCACGGTGTCATCAAGAATCGTGGTGAAAAATGAACCCTATGCCGCAGGCCCATAACACCAGGGCGTCTCGCCCGGCCTCACGATGCGGCTTTTGGAAAAACCAGAAGGGCATCGCGGCGGTGGAATTCGCCCTGGTCGTCCCGATCGTCGTCACGCTGATGCTGGGCGGCTTTGAATTGGCGCGCTGTCTGCTGTTGCACCAGAAGATTGAGCGAACGTCCTATACCATTGCCGATATCATCGCTCAGTCCGATCAAGTGACGTCAGCGAGCTTGGGACAGACGCTTATCGCCGCGCCTGAAATCATGGATCCTTTCGAGTTTGGGGCCAAAGGCGTCGTCATCATCACGTCTGTCTATCGCGCCCAAGGGCAGGCCAATGCGACGGTCCGTTGGCGTTATACGGGTGGAGGCACATTGGCCCGCACCAGCAAGCTGGGCAACATCAACGCTACGGCGGCTCTACCTAATGGATTGACGTTGAATGAAAAGGACAATGTGATCGTGGCCGAAGTCTATTACGACTATCAGACCTTCTTTGCGTCCGACATCATTACACCGGGAGATATCTACAAGACGGCCATCTTCAAACCGCGTCTTGGCGCGCTTATCACGGCGCCATAGGGAAGGGAAAGAGGAGGAACAGCACCATGTCCGCACAAAAGAAAATTGGCAGCACCATCTGCCGCAACTTCCGTGTCCTGGCCAATGACGAGTCGGGATCGGCGGCCATCTTGGTGGCTCTGTCCTTTGTTGCGCTCAGCGGCTTCGTGGGCCTGTCGATCGATACCGCCCGTACGCAATTGGTGCAATCGCGCCTATCCACGGCGGTGGACGCGGCGGGCTTGGCGGCTGGATCGACCGTGAGTACGGCCAATGTTGAGACAGAGTTCAACAAATATCTAAGCGCCAACTTTCCGGCGCATTACCTGGACGCCAGCATCACCAGCTCGTCGATCGCCGTGAATAGCGACAAGACGGTGCTGACCATGACGGCCTCGGCCACGGTGCCGACGATCTTCATGCGCATCTTCAACATCAACAACGTCACGGTCAGCGTGCAATCGGAAATCACCCGCGCCGTCAACGGCTTGGAATTGGTGATGGTGCTGGACAATACCGGCTCCATGGCAGGCTCGAAGCTTAGTAGTTTAAAAAATGCCGCCAATCTGCTGGTCGATATTCTATACGGTGGGAAGGAATCGGTAGACGATCTGTGGATTGGCCTGGTGCCTTTCGCGCAGAGTGTCAATATCGGTTCCTCGCGCACCGCATGGCTCGACGGCACGCATTATGCCGGCCTGAACTGGGGGCCGACATCATGGATGGGCTGTGTGATGGCGCGCACGGCGTCCAATCGCGACACTACCGACGATCCGCCCTCGGTTGCGCCCTTCAACGCGTATTATTGGGCGGATAGCAGCGGCAATGACTGGATTAATGGTTGGGACGGCAGCTACAACACTCCATTGGGCACAGATAACGGCCCGAATAAATACTGTTCGCAAGAGATGAAGCCCCTGACCGCCAGCAAGACGGCCATCGTCAATGCCATCAATACCATGCAGGCCACGGGGAACACGCATGTCAATTATGGCGCGGTATGGGGATGGCGTATGTTGTCACCGCGTTGGCGCGGTCTCTGGGGCGGTGAGATGGATGCCAATGGTCTGCCGCTTGACTACAACGCGCCGAACATGAACAAAGCCGCCGTGATCATGACGGACGGTGAGAACACGATGAGCAGCAGTGTCTTTACCGCCTATGGATGGCTGTCTCAAGGCTTGCTGGGCACTACCAGCTCGTCCACGGCGGTGACGAAGTTAAATCAACGACTGACCACCGTTTGTAACGCGATGAAGAGCAAAAACATCCAAGTGTATACCATCGCGTTCGGTAACCCTGGCACCAGCATTAAGAACCTGTTGAAGAGCTGTGCCACGCAGTCGGACTACTACTTCAACTCGCCGACGGAAACCGAGCTGAACGATGCGTTCAGAGCCATCGGCGACTCGTTGTCGAATCTGCGCGTAAGCAAGTAAGGGCCAGAGAAGGGCGAAAGCGGGGCCTAGGCCTCGATAGAGGCCGTGGCGAGGGCTTGGGCGGGATCATGGGCCAGAAGGCGCAGCCAGGTCCGCACCTCGTCCGGTCCCGCTAGGTCAAGGTCGCCCCGGCCTTTCAACTTAGCTCCTACCGACACCGCCAATCCGCCCATGGCGCGGCATGCGGCGAATCCATCCAGATCGGTCGTGTCGTCTCCCAGAAAAATCGGTCGGCGATCGGTAAAGGGCGCATGGCGCATCATCTCTTGAACAGCCGTTCCTTTGGTAACGCCGCGCATACGAAATTCGATCACGCCTTGGGCATCCAGAGTGGCCACCTCCGGCAAATCCTGTGCAATGCTGCGCAGGCTGTTCAGTATGGGCTGATTCAAGGGAGCTTTCAGATCATGAACCGCTACGCTAAAATCTTTGTTTTCAAGGAAGACGTTCTCTACATGCTCCAGCCTTTGTCTCAGACGAAGATGCACCTCGTCCAATGCGACCGCTCGCGGAATACATTGAATGGCTTGGTTGAGGGACAGACGCCATTCCGCCCCATGCGAACCGGAGATGGGCAAGGGGATGCGTTCGGGCGGCAAGAGACGGACAAGGCTGCTCATTTCCCGCCCGCTGACCACCGCCACGGCACCTTCCATGGCACGCAGCAACAGCGTCAGCAGGTCTTGCAGCTCTTGATCGACGGGGGCGAGCGCGACCATGCCTATGGGGCGGAACTCGATTAATGTACCATCGAAATCCGAGAATACGGCCAGTTTGCGACCGGCGCAGATCGGAGATGAGGAAGAGTTCGGAACAGGAATATCCATCATGCCGTTCAGTATGACCCAAGACGATGAATATCGACTAAATGGAATTATGCAAGAGAATGGCTATTCACTGATATCTTTCCAGAATTCTTTGATCCTCGACAGAAAACCCCCTTCGGTATCCTCATGTTCGCGTTCGCCGCGTTCGCGGGCGAATTCGCGCAGGATTTCCTCTTCCCGCCGGGTCAGGTTTGTCGGGGTCTCCACGATGGATTGCACATACATCTCGCCGCGCGATTCGCTGTGTAGGACGGACATGCCCTTGGCGCGTAGGCGGAATTGTTGGCCGGTCTGGGTTCCTACCGGTATGTCGAGCATGATGCGCGATCCGTCGATGGTCGGCACCTCGATCTGGCCACCCAGCGCCGCGATGGTCATGGGAATGGGCGCGCGGCAATAGATGCTGGCCCCCTCGCGCTGAAAGAAGGGATGGGCGCGGATTCCCAGCACAACATACAAATCGCCTGAAGGGGTGCCGTTGGGTCCGGCCTCGCCCTCGCCCGTCAGGCGGATGCGGGTTCCGTCTTCGACCCCGGGGGGAATTCTGATGGAAAGCTGGCGTTCGACACGTTTGCGGCCCGCGCCTTTGCATGAAGGGCAGGGGTCCTTAATGATCCGCCCGACGCCTTGGCATGCATGACAAGCCTGCTCCAAAGTAAAAAAGCCGCGCTGCACGCGCACGCGGCCATGGCCACGACAGGTGGGGCAGGTTTGCGGCTGTGTGCCGGGTTTCGATCCGCTGCCTTTGCAGCTATCGCATGCGGCGGCGCTGGCAATACGTATCTCGCGCTCTATGCCGCTAAATGCCTCGTCCAAGGAGATTTCCATGTCATAGCGCAAATCGGAGCCGCGCGCCGGACCCGCGCCGCCGCGCCCGCCTGCCCGCGCGCCGACGAATTCACTAAAAACTTCCTCAAAGATCCCGCCGATATTGCCAAAATCGAAGCCCTGCGCCTCGGCCCCCGCGCCGCCGGGACCACCCGCGCCATAGCGGTCATACACGCTCCGTTTTTGGGGATCGCGCAGAACGTCATAGGCCTCGTTGATCCGCTTGAAATGCTCTTCGGATTCTTTGTTGCCCGGGTTGCGGTCGGGATGATGCGCCATCGCTAATTTGCGATAGGCGGTCTTAATGTCCTCGGTGCCGGCGTCACGCGCCACACCCAGTAGTTCATAGAAATCCTGCTTCATCCGATCACGACCATGTCCCTATGTTGTCGGCCTATTTCCATAAGCTGAATTTGCCGGTCGATGAGGATACCAGATGAAGGCCCTCTCCGTGGCAGATCATGGCGACCAATATATATATGGGGCTTGCCAGAAGGAAAGCGGATAAGCGTGTCTCGCTTGCCGATCAGGAAGAAAAATGTAGGGGGGATTGCGTTCTAGGAGTTATTTTCCCGCCGAGAGATTGAACAAAAGCTCCTGCTCACTGGGCGTTAGGCTGGCGACGGTCGAGGACATGCCTTATGCGCAAAGTCGATGGCCGTGTTGACGGCGTCCGAGCCGGGGCCGACCGCTGCCATCCCCTGTGGCGGCGCACGGTAAGTCTGAATCACGTCGTTTATGACTCTAAAATATTGCATTTAATCAATGTGATGGATGGTATCTCCTTGGCTCGCTTGTTCATGTGCCGTATTGCAATAATTTATAAAGACGTTGTCTATAGGCTGTACAAGCCATTTTATATTTGAATGTGAGGCGGACAGGTATGGCAAGAATCGTACGCCCGGACTAAGCTGTCCCGTCTATGGGGTGATGGTCAGGACTTGGAGGCTAATGCGGATGGGAGAGTTTTTTGATTCCTTGCGTGGGCGCCTGAATGCGTCTTCTTCTAGTCAGGAGCAGAACAAGGCCGCTGACAAACCCTCGTCCGGGACGAAGCGTGGGGCTCTCTTTAGCAGTTCTAAGCCGTCATCGGTCGTGGCTCAGCCGTCTGTGGCTCAGCCGTCTAAGGCGCAAACGCCCAAAGCTGCCGTGCCGTATTCAGGAATCCTCTCGGACGCGCCTGCGTCCTTACCTCTCAAAGCTTCTCCTTCAGGGGCGCCGGGCAGTTTGGCTGGAACTGGTCCGGCGCGTGGCTTGGTGACTCCACCTATCGCTCGAGCGCATCTGCGCGGCTCCAATACAGAGGCCAAGAAGGAAGGTCAGGATATTTCAGAGGTCGATCTACCTCCCTTGGATATGGATATTAAGTCTTCCGTTGAAGAAAAGGCTGTTATCGGTTCGCAGAGAATCGTCTTTAGCGGCATGGTGCTGACGGCAGTGGGTGGGCCATTGCGCGTTCCGGCCGAATCGCGCACTGTCTGCGCCTTGTTTGACTCGGGGCTGTGGCTGGTTAGTGAAAGCCACAAAAATTCGCCCTTGGTAACCTCGGTTCGCCAATTGGCCATCCGTCAGGGTTTTACGGTTGAACCGCCGCGATATGTGACGCCGGACGTTATTCGCCGCGCCTATCATTATGCCGATAAAAATGCCACGTCGATCCGACTGGACGACAACGCCGTGCGTCGGCGCATTGTCGAGACTTTACAAAAAGGATCTGAGCTGGGAGCCAGCGATATTCACATCGAATCGACGGCCGATCGCACCAAAGTGGAATTCCGCGTCGATGGTAAGCTGCGTCTGTGGGAGACATGGACGCAAAAAGAAGGCGAGCAGGTCCTTTCCTCCATCTATTCGCATTCGGCGGCACAGTCAGGCTCTACGGCGAACTGGCTGGAACCGCAAGCCGCCATGCTCATTCCAATGAGCGGTCCCGATACGCTGATTCTGCCTGACAATGTCATCGCGGTGCGCTGCCAGTGGATTCCTTTGGCGGATGGTGGGCGTTATCTGGATATGCGTCTGCAATATGACAGCGCGAAGATATTCGGTCCGGATTTTGTGGCGGCGGATGTCGATTCGCTGGGTTTTTCCCAGGATCAGACCGACTTGGTGCGTCAGTTACGCGCCATCCCGGGCGCCATGCGCGTCTTTTCGGGCCCTGTGAACCAAGGTAAGACGACCACGTTGCGCGTGATGCTCAATCGCCGTATGGCCGAGACCAACATGCAGCTGAACTGTCTGATGATCGAAGACCCTCCCGAAGGCGGCGTCCTTGGCGGACGTCAGGTCGGTGTGTCGGCCTCCGTCAAAGACGAACAGCGCGAACGCTCATTCCTTGAAGTCATGCGTTGCGCGCTGCGTTTGGATCCCGATATCGTGATGTTGGGCGAAATGCGCGACATGCAAACGGCAACCTTCGCGTTTCGTCTGACGCTGACAGGACGCCAGGTGTACACCACCTTGCACGTCTATTCGGCGATCGCGATTCCACAGCGTCTGCGCGATCTCGGGATCGACGATTATCTGGTCTATGACCCGAATCTGCTGCGCGGATTGATCTGCCAACGTCTGATGCGCACCCTGTGTCGTCATTGCCGCATGCCTATGCGTGAAGCTGTGCAGATAGATTCAACGCTTAAGATATATGCGCAGCGTGTGCGCGCGGCCTTGTCCGTCATGGATGCCCAGCGTCAATATCGCCGCAAACCCAGCGAAAACCCAGATGATTGGCGGCCCATTGATCCTTCTATGCTGGATTTACATGAACCGGATTTGGGGCAGGTCTATTTTGCTCATCCCCAGGGCTGCCCACACTGTTATCAAGGTCGTTCCGGACGCACGATCATCGCGGAAGTGGCTGAAGCAGATGATAGGTTGATGGATTGGTTACAGAAGAATAAGATGGAGTCCGCCAGACAGTATTGGTTGGCGCCCGCTCCCGAAGGAAAAGGCGGCATTACCATGATGTGGCACGCGCTGGACAAGCTGCGACGCGGTGAGATTGACGCTCGTGATGCGGAGTTTGACGTGGGCTTTCTGGCGCGTGACCGAGAGGTCCGTGAAGTCGAGAATCGCCTAGGAGGCATTGAAAAATGGCTGATTTAGGGCGCCGTATGGCGCAATGGACGTTGCGCAATAATCGTCGCCGTCGTTGGCGCATTTATCGAAAGCTGCAAGGTATGCTGAATATGAACGAGGCTTTGTCTCGTTCGTTAGAGCGGCTTTGGTACAACTACTCCGAAATGGGAAAAAAGCCTGACCGGGCCGAGGCGATCGCCTTGCAGGAATGGCTTAGCCGCGATCGCGCCGGTGATTCGCTTTCGGATGCTATGTCGGGCTGGGTGCCGGTGGCCGAGCTGTACATGATTCGCTCGGGCGAAGAATCGGGCACCGTCTCGAAATCCTTCAGTGCCATTATGAGCATCGGCGAACAGGCCCGAAAGATGAAAGAGGCCATCATTTACGCCGTCAGTTATCCGTTCTTCATGCTGCTGCTGCTTTCGGCGGTCTTGTTCATGTTCGGCTATGTGCTGATCGACAAGATGAAGACACTTGCATCCAAGGCGGTGTTGGAGAGCATGGGCGGATTGGTCATGGTGTCCGACTATATCCACAATTATGGCATCTGGACCCTGTTGGGGCTCTTCGCGATTATGGCCGTGATCGCCAGTACCTTGCCGCATTGGCGCGGATCGCTGCGTGTGAAACTCGACAAGTTCCCTCCTTGGTCGTGGTATCGCGTGTGGCAAGGCAGTGCCTTCTTGCTGGGTATATCGTCACTGTTGGGCGCTCAGGTTCCTTTGAAACGTGCCCTGGAAATCCTTGAGGAAGAAGCGACGCCTTGGCTGCAAGAGCGTCTAAGCACAGCGCGTCAGGAAGTTTTGCGCGGTCGCAATCTCGGCGAAGCGCTGCGCGCTGGCAACTTTGGCTTTCCCGATCCTATGGTGGCTTTGGATCTTGAAATCCTCTCGGAACGGGGCGATGTCGGCACGGTGATTGAGCAGATCACGCATGAATGGATCGAAGAGCAGGTCATTGAGCTGCAAAACCAGGCTAATGTCGCGCGGTTCGGCGGCATGGTATTGGTGGCCGGCGTGATCGTCTGGGCCATGTTGTCGATCATGCATGCTACCGTGGTTCTATCAACCACACAAAGCCAAGGCGGCGGCATGGGCGGGGGCGGCTAAGCGAGAAAGGTAGCTTGATGGCTGCTTCCTTGCGGGCGTTTTTTAACCGCTTGTTTCTTGCCGAGATCGCAAGCGGCATGTGGCTGACCTTGCGCTACGTCCTGCGTCCCAAGGTCACCTTGAACTACCCTTATGAAAAGGGACCGCTCAGCCCCCGATTCCGTGGGGAACATGCGTTGCGCCGTTACGCCAGTGGGGAAGAGCGGTGTATCGCATGTAAGCTGTGTGAGGCGGTATGTCCGGCTCAGGCCATTACCATCGAAGCCGCCCCTCGTGCTGAGGATGGCAGCCGCCGCACAACACGTTATGATATAGACATGACGAAGTGTATTTATTGCGGCCTATGCCAAGAGGCTTGTCCAGTGGATGCGGTTGTTGAAGGCCCCAATTTTGAATTCTCAACAGAAACGAGGCCGGAATTGTTTTTTGATAAATCACGCTTATTGGATAACGGCGATCGATGGGAGCCGGCCCTGGCGGCTAATTTGTTCAAAGACGCTCAATATCGTCGAAAGCGATCATTCTGAAGATTGCTTTCTTCCAACTTGGCACGCGCCTTGCATCACGACATGCGGTGAGTTTGGTTTAATAACCGCGTGGAATGTGAGGCGTCATGGAATCGCCATTACTGATAGCGTTGTCGCGCCAGGATGTCCTAAGGCGGCGTATAGATGTTCTGGCCAATAATTTGGCCAATATGAACACCACGGGCTTTAAGCGCCAGGAACTGGTTGCTGAAGATGCGCCCATTCTGCCTCCGGGCGAGACACGTCCGCTACAATTTGTATTGGATCGTGCCACTTGGCGCGATGATCGCGCCGGTCCCTTGCAGCATACGGACAACGCCTTGGATGTGGCTGTGCAGGGTGATGCTTGGCTTTCTGTTCAGACGGCAGAGGGTAAGCGTTACACGCGCGCGGGCGCCTTTACCTTGAACAGCGAAGGCGAATTGACCACGGCTTCGGGCGATAAAGTTCTGCTACAAGGCGATGCCCCCGCCGTTCTGCCCACGGGGGCGCAGAATGTACAGATTAAGGGGGATGGGACCATCTCGACGGAATTGGGGCAGGTAGGAAAACTGCAACTAACCCGTTTCGAGAACCCGCAAGCCTTGGATCCGGACCAAAGCGGTTACTTCATGACCGACGAGGCCGGGCAGGCAGACGAAAATTCCCATGTTGTCCAAGGCGTCATCGAGGCCTCGAACGTTCAGCCGGTCGTGGAAATGACACGCATGATCGAGGCCTTGCGTTCGTACCAGCAGACCCAGCGCATGCTGGAGACAGAGACCGAACGTCAACGCAATGCCGTGCGGCAGCTGGGCCGTGTGTCCTGATGAACCAGAGATCGAGTAAGAACACGATGAGGGAAGGATTGATGCCATGAGGACGATGAATATCGGCGCCACCGGCATGCTGGCTCAGCAGACCAATGTGGAAGTCATTTCCAACAATATCGCCAATATGTCCACCACAGGTTTCAAGCGCCAACGCGCGGAGTTTCAAGATCTGTTGTATCAGCAGGTTCGTCGCGTTGGTTCGACATCATCGGATGCGGGCACCATTTTGCCTTCGGGCATTCAGCTTGGTTCGGGTGTCAAAACGGCCTCGGTGTATCGCATCAACGAGCAAGGCAATTTCACCGTGACCGATAATCCCTTGGACATGGCCATCAACGGTCGGGGATTCTTCCAAGTGCAGATGCCCGATGGAACAACCGCCTATAGCCGGGCTGGTTCCTTCCAGGTCAATGCCGAAGGCGCAATCGTCTCGGCAGACGGTTATCCCGTTCTTCCTCAGGCGACTATTCCCGCCGGGACAGTCGGCATCACCATCAATGCCAGCGGACAAATTCAGGCGAAAATTGATGGTCAGACGACGCCCAGCAATGTCGGGCAACTGCAATTGGCCACATTTCCCAACCCCGCCGGTCTCGAATCCTTGGGAGAGAATCTGTTGCGCGAAACCCCGGCTTCGGGTTCGCCTGTGGTGGGCAATCCGCAGGCAGTGGGATTTGGCAATGTTGTGCAAGGTTCTTTGGAAACGTCGAACGTCAACATCGTCAGCGAGATCACCAATCTCATCACCGCCCAACGCGCCTATGAGATGAACTCGCGCGTGATACGGACGGCCGACGAAATGTCCAAGGAAGTAAGCAATCTCCGCTAATCGTGAAGAAAGCATTCGGGGGCTGACATGACACGAAGGCAGATAGCAAGAGCACTTAGATTCGAGATCATGGCTGTGTTGGCCTTGGTCATGTTTGGCGCGCCGCAGATCGCAACGGGCGCTGATAACCGGGTCAGCCTGGATCGCGCCGCGTTGGTGGGCCTGTTGACGGAAGCCTTGCATGACAAAGTGGACGGCGCGTCCTGGACCGTCTTGCCCGGCCAAAGCACGATCAGTCTAAAGCTGCCTGCCGATGGGCATGGCATGGCGCGCGTTGCGGATATCACTTATGAGAAATCTCGCAATTTCTTCACTGCCAGCCTGACGGCGGGTGAGGATGTGGTGACGGTGACGGGTCGCGTGAACACGCAAATCAGCCTTCCCGTTCCTGTGCGCCGGATCGAATTGGGCGAGGTGGTGCGCGCCGTGGACCTTGAAGACCAGCTATGGCCCGCCGATCGCGTGTCGGGAGATGCCATCCAGGATGCCGGTTCGTTGATCGGTAAGGAGGCGCGCCGTGCCTTGTTGGTCGGTCAACCTCTGCGCCGCGCTGATGTGCAGGCCGAACGCCTGGTCTTGCGCGGCAAGCCGGTGACGGTGGAAGTGCGCTCCCCCGTTTTGCACATGTCGATGCAAGGCCGCGCGCAACAAGATGGCGCTAAGGGCGAGGTCGTACGCATCTTGAATACGCAAAGCAACCGCACCATCGAGGCCGTCGTGATAGGCAGCGGTTTGGTCGAGGTCAATCTGCCGCAAGAGAGCCGTCAAACTGCCCAGATTCAACAGACACAAGGGGATATTCCATGAAGCCTTTCTCGTGCCGCGCCGTGGGTACGGCTGCCTTGATTGCCGTCCTGGCCTTGCCCGGATGCAATGCCGGTTCGCGGTTCGAGGAGATCGGCTCCGCGCCAAAGCTGGCGCAGATCGCGCCTCCGCCCGCTCAGGCGCAAACGGTCAGCCTGCCCATGCCCACGCCGATGCCCGATAATCGTCAGCCCAATTCGTTGTGGCGGGCAGGCTCGCGCGCATTTTTCCGTGACCAGCGTGCCAGTAGGGTGGGGGATATCTTGACCATCAATATCAACTTGGATGAAAAGGCCAAGATGTCGAATAAGACCAAGCGTGGCCGCGACAATAGCGACAGCGCGGGCATGCCCAGCCTATGGGGCTTTGAAAGTAAGTTGGCCAAATATTTCCCCGATGCGGTGGACCCTGAAAAACTGGTGGATCTGAGCAGCAAAACCAGCAATTCCGGCTCGGGCGAAATTGATCGCGGCGAGACGATTCAATTGCGCGTGGCCGCGATGATTACCCAGGTCCTCCCGAATGGAAATCTGGTCCTACAAGGGAAACAACAAATCGTGGTGAACTACGAAATGCGTGAATTGACCGTGGCCGGCGTTGTGCGGCCCGAGGATATCAGCTCGGCCAATTCGGTGAATTACGACCAGATCGCCGAAGCCCGAGTCTCGTATGGTGGGCGTGGCCAGATCATCGACGTGCAACAACCGCGTTACGGTCAGCAGGTCTTGGACGTCATCATGCCGTTCTAATGCCTGACCATCGGATGATGCGGACTGTCCAATGAAAAGGGCGGGATTGGGACTTCGAAGGTCTCCCCTTGCTGGGTTGACATCTCATAGCTGCCCAGCATGATTCCGGTGGGCGTCGTCAATGGGGTTCCGCTGGTGTATTCAAAGCTTTCGCCTGGGTTCAAAACGGGTTGCTCACCCACGACCCCCGCGCCGCGCAGTTCGGCGGTATGGCCATGCGCGTCGGTGATCTTCCAATAGCGTTGGCGCAGCTGGACCGTCTCGCGGCCTTTATTCTCGATCCGGATATGGTAAGCCCAGACATAGCGATTGCTGTCGGGCTCCGACTCGTCCTCCAAGAAAATCGGCTGGACGCTGACGCTGATACTGCGCGTGGTGCGTTGATACATGCTTCACCTCTTCTCACAGAATCATCGATGATTCGAACGCTAACATCATTCATGATCATAGAGTGCAGATGGGAATGCAATGGTCCTATTTATGTCGAGAATTAGGGTGTAAGCCGAAATATTTGGCACGCATACAAAACATCTCGGCTATAGAATCATAGGATATCCGTGTTGAAGATTTCCAGTTTGCCGTGTTTGGCCATCGCTTTCCTCAACGCCTCGATGTAGAAGCCCCTTCGGTAAGAAATGTGGACAATATCCATTGTCATTAGACGGAAAGAAAATTATAACGGCTGGGCATCCGTTCTAATTCTAGGAGAATACATCCATGGCCGTCGAGTCCGCCGCTTACGCAAAACTTGGTGTGTCCACAAGCAAAGAAGCCGTGCATGACGTGGTTGATCAAAACGATCAGAGCATTTTCCCGGGGGCTTTTTGTAAGGCTTGGCCCAGCCTCAGCGGCAATCTAGGCACATGCATGCTCGATCACGTGGACGGGGCAGGGACCAAGGCCGCATTGGCGTGGCTGGTCTATCTGACACAGATTCAACCTCACACATCTGCCCAGGTGCGCACCGAATTGGCCAAAAGCATTTTTGCTGGCCTGGCGCAAGATGCCCTGGTGATGAATACGGATGACTTGCTTTGCGTCGGAGCGCTCGGCCCGTTTCATGTGATGAATGTGGTGGATCGCAATCGAATTTCGCGCGCCGATGCCGATCCTATTCTGGCGGCCATCATCGGCGGTTATCATGATTTCGCCGCGCATATCCATAACGTGACGAAAGAAATCTGTGGGTACCAAGACGCTATTCATCTTCGCATCGGATCTGGCGAGACCGCCGATGTCAGCGACCTAACGCCCAGCCTATTGCTAAATGTGGCCATGGTCACCGAGATGGATCGCCGTGATTTCATCAATGCCAGCAAAGTCAAACCCGGCCATGTCATTGTGGGATTGGCTTCGGACGGTCAGGCGGTTTGGGAAGATCGTCCCAATTCAGGCGTCCGCGCCAACGGGCTGACCTTGCTGCGCCATCGCCTGCTGCACTCCGATTATCGCGCTTATCCCGACACATTCGAGGCGCGTTTGGGCGAAAAAGCCTATGCCGGCCCGTGCCACCTGGCCGATGGAATTCCTGAACTGAATGGCATGACGGTTCAAGATGCATTGCTTTCCCCCACGCGCACCTATCTGCCATTGATGGCGCTGATATTCCGCGAGTGCCGCTCGCAGCTATCCGCCGTGATCCACAACACAGGCGGCGGTCAAACCAAAGGCCTGGGATTTGGCAAGGGCGTGCATTATGTCAAAGACGATGTGCCTGTCTCGCCCTTCTCCCAGTTCGTCCAGCGTGAGACCCAGTTGCCGGATGAGGATATGTATCCCTCCTTCAATATGGGCTGGGGCATGGAGATCGTCTGCGATCCCAAGGCCGTTGCCACGATCACTAGCCTGGCCCATGCTGTCGGTATCAAGACGCACACTCTGGGCCGAGTCGAATCTTTGCCAAATAGACATGGGCGGAAACTGTCTATCACCACGCCGCGCGGACAAGTGCTGAGCTATGAGGCTGGGTAGGAAGAGCGTAGCACCTGCCCAGTCCCTACCATCTGTTTGTGGTGTGGTCGTAGCGGGTTTACGCTACGCCCGCCTATCGTTGTGCAAGCTCTTCATGCTGACTAACATCGTGGGGAGTAACGGTTTTATTGTGTCTAGCATGGGGGTAGGCCGGCCCCAAATCGGTTCGGACCCGGCCTGGATTAGTTGCCCTCAAAGAAGGCCGTTTTCTAGAATCAAGCCAAGCAACACATGCGTTGCTTCAATGGAATCTCTAAAAAGAAGTTCCCGCTTTTCCATAATGAATGGAAATGTCACTCCAGTTATAAAAAAATATGAAATATATTTAAGGTATGGATCGATTGGAATAAATCAAATTTAATGTAACATTATCTATGACATATCCTGTCTTTATATGATAATATTAGTACAATGATAAAAATATTCTAATTAAAAATATTGCTTATATCAAGTAATACTATAATTAACTGACTTTAAATAAAATTGAAATAGAATTTTATCTAAGAATTTACTGCATATTAATGATGATTGTTCGGTTTTTTTACGATTATTTAAGTACTGTAACGCTATGATGACATCGTGGGTTTGAAAGACCCATCGAATAAATCAGTACGGTACCGTCGGTCAACTAGGGAACGGAGGAATGTCCCATGATGAAGATGCTAAGAGATGAATCGGGCGCCACCGCCATTGAATATGGCTTGATCGCTGCCCTGATTGCCGTTGCGATCGTCGGTGTGTTGACAGCCCTTGGTCCGAAACTGTCGAACACCTTTAGCAAGGTCGACGCCGCGCTTCCATAAGGCCGGACGTCCGCCAAGTCGAACTTGGCTTGGCTCCAGCCGCGGGGGGGCCCCTCTATGCCCCCCCGTCGGCGGGAGTTTTTTTGTGTCCTGATCCGTATAGGGACAAACGCATCGTGATGCAGGCGGGGGGCATGCATGTACGAACTCCTAGACTTTAAAGCATTATTCAAAGATGAAGCCGCCGCGACATCCATCGAATACGCCTTGGTCGCGGGCATGGTTTCGATCGCCATTCTTGGCGCGCTAAGCGGTCTGGGCACGAAGATTGATCAGACCTTCTATCAGCGTTTGTTAAGCCTTTTCCCGTAAATCCATGCAGCCATGCCGTTTCTTTGTATGAAACGGCATGCAACTCTTTCCATTCCCACAAAAAACCTGCTATCAAAGCGCACCCACCGAGGCACCCTTGGAGGCCAGGGGGTTGTTGTGTCTTAATCAAGGAGTATGGGCCAATGAGCCAGACAACAGTTGCTCTCGCCGCGCAGCGGCGGGACCGAGCCGGCAAGGGGGCCGCTCGTACGACACGTCGCGCCAATCGTGTGCCGGCGGTCATTTATGGCGGCGGTGAAACGCCGGTGATGCTTTCCCTGGACGGCTTTGAAGTCGTCAAGACCATCCGTCGTGCCGGCTTCTTCAGCCATATCATTGAGCTGGACGTGGATGGCACGAAGCATCGCGTATTGCCGCGCGACATTCAGCGCGATCCGGTCACGGATCAGCCGATCCATATGGATTTCCTGCGCGTGGGCAAGAACACGCGCGTGCACACCCATGTGCCCATGGAATTCCTGAACATCGAGACCTCGCCAGGCATCAAGCGCGGCGGCATGCTGAACATCGTTCTGCATGAAATCGACGTGATGTGCTCGGCCGAGAACATCCCCGAAAAATTGGTGGCGGATATTGGCAGCTTGGACATTGGCGATACGATTCATTTGTCCAATGTCAGCATGCCCAAAGATGTCACGCCGATGATTGAGATGGATACCACCATCGCCACCATCGCCGCGCCATCTGCCCAACGTTCGGAAGAGAAGTCCGAATCGGGCGAAGGCGAAGGCGCTGCCGAAGGCGAGAAGAAAGCCGAAGGCACCCCTGCAGCTGGCGGCAAAACGCCTGCCAGCGGCGACAAGGGCAAGGCCCCTGCGGGCGGTGGCGACAAAGGCAAGAAGGCCTAACACGCCTTCACGTCTGGTTCCGTCTTGTCTTTGCAAGGCACTCACTGGATATTGGCAGGGCTGGGGAATCCCGGCCCTGCCTATTCCGGCACACGCCACAATATCGGCTTTCTGGCCTTGGATGCGGTGGCGCAAGCTTATGGCTTCCCCGCTTGGAAAAAGAGTCGGGACGCTCTGATAGCCGAAGGAAGCATTGGGGAACACCGCCTTGTTCTGCTTAAGCCGCAAACATTCATGAATCTTTCCGGCCAATCCGTCGGCCCGATGCTGCAAGCCTGCCGGGCCAAGCCCGGCCAATTGATCGTGTTCCACGACGATCTGGACTTGGCCTTTGGCAAACTTCGCGTGAAACGCGGCGGCGGCGCGGGCGGACACAACGGCCTACGCTCCATCGACCAGCAAATCGGCACGGATTATTGGCGCATACGCATGGGGATAGGCCATCCGGGCGAGCGCGAAGACGTGACCGGCCATGTTCTCAGCCGCTTTGGCGATGACGAGCAAGCCCCCCTTAGCCTGTGGCTGTCTGTCGTGGCGCGAGAATTGCCCTTGATGCTGACAGGCCAGAACGACACCTTCGCCAGTCGCGTGGCTATTGCCATGCAAGACAAGGCGGCTCCCAAAAACACTGAAAAGGCTTCTTCCCATGGGCTTTAACTGCGGCATCATCGGTTTGCCCAATGTCGGCAAATCCACCTTGTTCAACGCCCTCACGCGCACCATGTCGGCGCAGGCTGCGAATTATCCTTTTTGCACCATCGAGCCGAATGTGGGCCGCGTGGCGGTGCCGGATGAACGGATCGACCGATTGGCGATATTGGCCAACTCCGTCAAAACAGTGCCCACTCAGCTGGAATTTGTGGATATCGCCGGACTGGTGCGCGGGGCCAGCAAGGGCGAAGGATTGGGCAACCAATTTTTGGGGCATATCCGCCAAGTCGATGCCCTGGTGCATGTGCTGCGCTGCTTCGAGGGCGAGGTGACTCATGTGGAAGGCTCGGTGGATCCGTTGCGCGATGCCGCCACGGTTGAGACCGAGTTGATGCTGGCCGATCTCGATTCCTTAGAGCGTCGCACCGATGCGACCGTCAAGAAGGCTCGCGCCGGTGACATGGAGTCAAAGGCTATCGCCCCCGTGATGGAACAAGCCCTGGCCCTGCTGCGCGAGGGCAAACCCGTGCGCCGTTTGCGCACGGAACTATCCCATGAAGACGCGGCGCGTTTGCAAACTCTGCAATTATTGACGGCCAAGCCGGTCTTGTATGCGTGCAATGTCGGTGAAAGCGAGGCGGCCACCGGCAACGCGCTGGCGGCCAAGGTCGCTGCCATGGCAAAAAGCGAGGGCGGCGCGGCGGTGATTATCAGTGCCGCCATCGAGTCGGAAATCGCCCAGCTTGCGCCGGAAGAGCAGAAAGACTTTCTCGACACGCTAAGCCTGGACGAACCCGGCCTGAACCGAGTGATCCGCGCGGGATATACCCTGCTTGACCTGATCACCTTCTTTACCGTAGGTCCCAAAGAAACCCGCGCATGGACCATCCCTCACGGGGCTAAGGCTCCGCAAGCCGCTGGGGCCATCCACACCGATTTCGAACGCGGCTTTATCCGCGCCGAGACCATCGCTTATGACGATTACGTCCGCCTGGGCGGCGAGTCGGCTTGCCGCGAAGCCGGCAAGGTACGCCAGGAAGGCAAAGAATATCTGGTCGTGGACGGCGACATCATGCACTTTAAGTTCAACGTGTAAGAAACGGTTTCTTGTCACAAGAATGACGAAAAGCTCTGGCACCATCCCCGCTTGAACCCATCTTAAGGGAGCGGGCCATGCGGATGCTGATGCTATGTCTTGTCGCTGTGTCCTTGGCCGCCTGTACGGCCACAGCGGCTCAACAAGAATCCCAAAAAATCGCGCAAGTTAGCCAGGTTTCGATGAACAACCTGAAGGCTTGTATCCAAGCGGCGAACAGCAAGCCGCAATATCTGCCCATCATTCGTCACATCACCACACCCGACAATCCCGATTATAGAATGGCGGAGCTAACGGACGACACCAAGCCCACCAAGGCCGAAGCCAAGCTTCTGATGGCCCTGCATGATGACAAGATTCCTTGTAAAAAGGTGGCCATGGACGAGATGTGGTCCGTGACCCCAAGCCTTGTGCCGATCATGAATAACCTGATGACACGTCGGGACGAGGTGATGCTGCGCCTTGTCAAACGCCAGCTCACATGGGGTCAGGCCGCGCAAGAGGATCAACGGATTGTGGCCGAGATGATGCCTCAATTCGCCGCCGCCTCTGTGCAAATCAAGCGCGATCTGGACAACGCGCATCAAACCGAACTGGCCCAGCGTCAGGCCGAATCCGACGCCATGATGCAATGGTATATGCAGCAGGAAATGATCCGCGCCATGAACCGCCCCCAGCGCACGCGCTGCCACACTCACGGTCCACGCACGGATTGCGTGACGAAGTAACGCGCGCCTATTTCTTGACGCACTCGGAAAATGCATGATACATGACCCTCCCCTTTAGGGATAAAGCCTATGTTCATCGGTATCGATTTTGGAACATCGAACTCCGCCATAGGCGTGGTGCGCCCTGAAGGCGTCGGTCTGATTGATTTAGAAAACGACCAGCCCACCCTTCCCACCGTCTTGTTCTTTGACACGGCCGGCGGCGTGGCTTTTGGTCGCGCGGCCATGACGGCTTATGCCGATGCTCTGCCTGGGCGGTTCATGCGCTCCATCAAAAGCATTCTGGGCACCGCCCTGGCCGAAGACCGCACCATGATCAACAAGCGATCCACGACTTTTGTCGAGATCGTGGCCACTTTCCTTGACCATCTGCGCAAAAAGGCCAAGGCCGAAACCGGCGATCTGGCTGAGAATGTGGTGCTGGGCCGTCCGGTCTTTTTCGTCGATTATGACAAAAAAGCCGATGCCCTGGCGCAAGAGCAATTGGAACACGCCGCGCGTCTGGCGGGGTTTAGGCATATCGCCTTTCAATTCGAGCCCATTGCCGCAGCCTTCGATTACGAGCAGCGCGTCACCGGAGAAGAGCTTGTCTTAATCGCTGATATCGGCGGCGGCACATCGGATTTTTCCGTGGTGCGCGTGGGGCCGGATCGCCGCGCACAAATCGAAAGACATCAAGACATCCTGGCCAATGGCGGCGTGCATATCGGCGGCAACGACTTTGACCGTTGCCTCAGCATGGCCTGTGCCATGCCCGCCCTTGGCTATGGCAGCTTCACGCATCATAAACATCTGCCCATTCCCGCCCGATGCTATTTCGATTTGTCCAGTTGGCACCGCATCCATTTGCTCTATACCCACCGCACGGTGGCCGAGCTGCGACATATCCGGCGCGAGGCCGAGCATCCGGAACTGATCGATAGATTGATCCATGTGATCGAAAACCGTTTTGGGCACCGCCTATCCTTTGAGGTCGAATCCGCTAAGATACGTCTATCGAGTGCCGATATGACGTCGCTGGATCTCGGTTTTTGCCAAAAAGACCTGTGCATCCCCGCCAGCCGCGCGGTGTTTGAACAGGAAAACCAGTCTCATATCGAACGCATGAGCCAGGCCCTCGCGCGGACCATTCAAGACTCGGGCGTTCCGGCGCAGCGGATCGGCAGCGTGGTTTGCACCGGCGGAGCTTCGCGCATTCCGGCCGTGCATCAAGCCATCGCCTTGGCCGTACCCACCGCGCGCGTCCAGGAAACTGACGCCTTCGCCAGCGTTGCCACCGGCCTAGCCCTTGATTCCAAGAGACGTTTTTCCTGAACGATCAGTTAACTTCCTGCTGGCATAATACAAGACGCAGGGCGGACCTCTTCTTTCCAGGACCATCATATGAGACTCTCTGTTGGCCTTGGTTTGGTGCTGATGATCCTGGGGCTGTCCGGCGGCGACGCCCGGGCGGCAAGCGATGCGGCCAGCGACGGCGTTACGGATACGACCATCACATTCGGTCAGCCGACGCCTTTGCGCGGTTCAGTCTCGGCACTGGGACGCGGCATGCGCGCTGGGTTATTGGCCGCCTTTGCCGAGACGAATGCCGCAGGCGGAGTCCATGGCCGTCAGATTGATTTGATCTCGCGCAATGACGACTACACGCCCGAGAAAAGCATCGCCATCACGCGGCAATTGATCGAAGAAGACCGCGTCTTCGCCATCATCGGGGCCGTGGGCACCCAGACATCCAGCATTCTTATCCCTATGCTGGGACGCGAAGGCGTTCCCTATATCGGCGCATTCACAGGGGCGAGCCTTCTGCGCCGTCACGACCTGAAACATGTGGTGAATTTGCGTCCGTCCTATGACCAGGAAACCTCGACATGGGTTGAACATCTCATAAGGGACCTAAAGATCAACCAAATCGCCATCTTCTATCAATCCGACGGGTTCGGCGAGGCTGGGCGCGACGGCATACGCGCCGCCTTGCGACGGCACGGACTGACCCCTTCAGCCGAATCCAGTTATGAACGCAACACCGCCGTCGTCAAAGCCGCCGTGGCCAACATACAAGCTTCCGCCCCCCAAGCCGTGGCCATGATCTGCGTTTATGAACCTTGCGCGGAATTCATCAAACAGGCGCGGAAGCAGGGAATGCGTCCTTTGTTCTTTAACCTGTCCATCGTCGGGGCCAACACGCTGGCCCAGGAACTGGGCGAAGAGGGAGATGGCGTTGTGATGACCCAAATTCTGCCGCCTTTTTCCGACGCGCAATTGCCCCTGGCCATCAGATACCGAGCGGCCTTGAAAGCCGCCCTACCCGACGAGTCCCCCGGCTATGTCTCGATGGAAGGCTATGTTCTGGGCCGTCTGGTCATAGAGGCCCTTAGGAGAATCGAAGGCCGCCCGACACGCGTGGCCCTTTTGGAACAGCTGTCGCAAGGCAGTTACGATCTGGACGGATTTAAACTGACCTTTGGCGCGGGACGAACCCAAGGCTCGGATGCGGTGTATTTCACCCGTTTACAAAAAGACGGCTCATTTGTTCCCTTGGCTCATCTGGCTCAATAGAGGGAGGAAGCATGGACATTCCTGAACCGATCGTCCCGCTCGAGTCCTTGGATTTAACCAATCTGAGCGATGTGTTCGGCGAAGATAGAGAGGGCGCGCGTCTTCTGGTGGATACGCTGATCACCAGCACCCAAGAGTCCCTGACCACACTGACCGCCGAATGCACCGATGGCGCGAACGAAACATGGCGTAAGACGGCCCATGCCATCAAGGGCGAGATGGCCAATCTGGGCGCGGCCCGATTATCCGAGCTGTGCCAAAAAGCCCAACACGCCCATGAAGCCTCCGCATCTGAGAAGCGCGCCTATCTCCAAGCCATCGAACAGGAATGGACCGTGGTGCAAACGGGATTGAGTCAGATGCTGTAGGAAGGGATCACGAGGGTTGGTTTTGATGCTTGCTAAGGCAGACTCTTTCAAATCCTCAGCACCATCGGCCGGGGCAGATGCTGGAATCCCGTCATTTACTAACCAAACCGCCTGCACCGCTTTCCTATGCGCTATAGGCTAAAACCCGAATGCCACGCGGTTGGCGCGCCCTTGGGTCAGGTTGCGATAGCGCGACAAGGCGAATAGCGGAAAGAAAGCGCGGTAGCCGTGATAGCGTAAATAGAACACGCGCGGGAAACCCACCGCCGTATAATGATCTTCTTGCCATAGGCCGTCTTCGGTCTGGTTGTCCATCAGCCAGGCGATCCCGCGCGCCACGCTAGGGTGGCTTACCTCTCCCGCCGCCATCAACCCCAGCACCGCCCAAGCGGTTTGCGCGGGAGTGCTGATCGGCCCTTCGCCCTTGGGTTTGCCTGGCTCGTAACTGGCGCCGTCTTCGCCCCAGCCGCCATCGGCGCGTTGTCGCGCCAACAGCCAATCCACCGCGCGGCGCATGGATGGATCATCCCCTGGCACGCCCACGGCGTTCAAAGCGTTCAGCACCGACCATGTGCCATAGATATAATTGGTGCCCCAGCGGCCAAACCAACAACCATCGGGTTCCTGCTCGCGCCGCAAATAGGCCACCGCCGCCTGAATCGCGGGATGGTCCGTGGGATAATCCAACTGAGCCAGCATCCCCAAACACCGGGCCGTGACATCCGCCGTCGAAGGGTCCAGCAAGGCTCCATGATCGGCAAAGGGGATGGCATTCAAATACGAATGCGTGTTATCGGCGTCGAAAGCGCCCCAGCCGCCATCCCGGCATTGCATGCCCAGAATCCACTGGGCCGCGCGGTCGATATGCGATTTGTAAGAAATCGCATCGGTCCGATGCAACGCCATCGCCACCACGGCGGTGTCGTCCGTATCCGGATAATGGGGATTGGCGTATTGAAACGCCCAGCCGCCCGGCGGCGTATCGGGCCGACGGCTGGCCCAGTCGCCCACGACATCGGTGATCTGCCTGGCCGCCAGCCAACGCGCCGCGCGCCGCGCCGCCAAGATACCCTCTTCACCCGATTCCAACATCGCATGCGCGGTCAGCGACGTATCCCAAATCGGCGAGACGCAAGGCTGGACATAGGCCTCGTCACGGCCTTCGACGATCAACTTGTTCACCGAACGCCAAGCGATATCAAAATCGGGATGGTCGGGACTGTAGCCCAGCGCATCGAACATCATCACGCTATTGGCCATGGCCGGATAAATCGCGCCCAGACCGTCTTCGCCATTCAAGCGTTCGCGCACGAAGGAAACGGCCTTATCCAAGCTGTGCTGACGCAAAGCTTTGGGAAACATAGGCTCGGTCGCACGCAAAACGGCGTCGATGCCCCTAAAGACATGCACCCAAAAGCTTTTAGCGCGATTGCTGTGCCAATTGCGCACTTTGTGCGGCGGCGTGTGGAACAGCTCATCCACCGATATGCCCAGCGGATTGCGCGCGCGGGGCTTTAGGGCCATCAGCGCCAACATGGGCACGATCACCGTGCGCGACCAATAGGACACCTTGTCCAGGTGAAACGGGAACCAGCGCGGCAGAGCCATGATCTCAACGGGCATCACCGGCACGGCGCGCCAAGGCACCGCCCCGTATAACGCCATTTGAAACCGTGTAAAAACATTGGTTTTCTCGGCCCCGCCATGGGCCAAGATCGCCTCGCGCGCGCGGCGCATATGAGGCGCCTGCGGATCGTCGCCCACCGCCTTTAAGGCGAAATAGGCCTTCACGCTGGCGCTGATGTCAAAAGCCCCTTCATGGAACAAAGGCCAACCGCCATGCTGCGCGCTTTGTCGCCGCCGCAGATAAACGGCCAAACGCCGCTCAAGCTCGGAATTGCGACGGTCCAGATAATGCAGCAGAAGAATGTATTCCGATGGGATGGTGGCATCCGCCTCCAGCTCGAACACCCAATGTCCATCGGGATTCTGCCGACGCAACAAGGCATCCCGCGCAAATGAGATCGACTCGTCAAGGCCGGCGTCTTCATCGGGCCAAGCCTGCGGCGCAAACGCCGTTTGAGCGAGGAGTGTACTCTTTGCCATTGACCTTACCTCATCTCCCTCGTCCCCGGACGACCATCTACTATCTTGTAAAACTCTAGGGAAAACAACGGATCATTTCAATCATTTCATGCATTTTGATAGTCGCGCCAAACGAACTAAGCCGCTTGTTCTTCTAGCGCTTTTTCCACACAGCCTACAAAGTCACGCACATGCTGTTCCGTTGTCGCAAAATGTGTAACCAGGCGAATCATGGGGAATTGTGACGTACCACCAGTCCAGGTATAGAAATCCGCACCTGCCTTTTCAAGCGCGCTTACGGCTAAGGCGGGCATTTGCACAAAAATCTCATTGGCTTCAACAGGAACCACGATAGACACGCCCGGCAACTCCTGCAGCGAATGTGCCAAAATCTGCGCCATTTGATTGGCATGACCTGCCAGTCGTAGCCACAGATCATTTTCGAACCATGCGTTCAATTGCGCCGACACAAAACGCATTTTTGAGATCAGGTGTCCCGCCCGCTTCCGACGGCGCTCAAAGTCGGCGGCACGTTCGGGATGGAAGAAGATCACAGCCTCCGCTCCCAGAGCGCCGCATTTGGTCGCCCCCAAAGACAAAACATCCACTCCCGCCTTCCAAGTCATCTGCGCGGGAGTCGCGCCCGAAGAAACCAAAGCATTGGCAAATCTGGCTCCGTCCATATGCACAGATAAATCATGACGTTTGGCTATTCCTGCTAGCTCAGACACATGTTCGGGACGATAAACGGTTCCCCATTCAGTCGCCTGACTCAACGACAAAGCCGACATCGGCGCACTGTGAACGCCATGGCTCATTGCAGACAGCGCCTCCGTCAGTGATGTGACTGTCATGCGTCCATTTTCACCTTCCAATAAACCCAATCTGGCCCCACCTGAGAAAAACTCCGGTGCAGCGCATTCGTCTTCTTGGATATGTGCCGTGCGGTGACACAGAACGACCCCATAAGGCGGACTTAGAACGCTTAAGGCCAAGGCGTTAGAGGCTGTACCTGTAATCACGGGATAAACCACGCAAGATGTTTCGAATAGCTCCGATACACGCTCATTGAGGCGCTGCGTGTGACTGTCCGCTCCATAACTGTGTTCAAAACCATCCGAAGAATCGCGAATAGCATCTAGAATTTCGCTACACACCGGAGCCGTCGTGTCACTGGCGAAAAACATGGATTTCTCCTCTTCAATTCTTCAATGCGATGGAAGATGATCTTTGGCCGAGCGATAATATCAGCCCTCCATGGAAGGATCCGATCTAATCCTCCTTATAACGATACCCCACGCCGTACAGAGTCTCGATCTGCGAGAAATCATCATCCACAGATTTAAATTTCTTACGCAACCTCTTGATATGGCTATCAATTGTTCTATCGTCAACATAGATGGACTCGCCATAGGCGGCATCCATTAATTGATCTCTGTTTTTGACATGGCCAGGCCGTTGCGCCAAGGCGCGGACCAGCAGGAATTCCGTGACAGTCAGATCCACGGGTTTGCCCTTCCAGGTGCAGGAATGGCGGGCGCTGTCCATGACCAATTCCCCCCGCACCAAGACGGTGTTGGGATCGGATTTTTGCTCATTGGCCAATTGCTCGCGCCGCAAGAGGGCGCGGATACGCTCGATCAACAGGCGTTGCGAGAAAGGCTTTTTGATATAGTCGTCCGCGCCCACGCGCAGACCTTCCAACTCGTCCTCCTCATCGTCCTTCGATGTCAGGAAGATCACCGGCATGCGGCTGGTTTGGCGCAAACGCGCCAAAAGCTCCAAGCCGTCCATGCGCGGCATCTTGATATCCAGCACGGCCAGATTGGGCGGTTGGGCGGTCAGGCCCTTAAGTGCCTCGTCGCCGTCGCTGTAAGTGCGCACGTCGAAACCTTCCGATTCCAAAGCCATACGCACGGAAGTCAGGATATTGCGGTCGTCATCCACCAGGGCAATGCAAGGGCGCATCGTTCGGCTTCCATCCTTTGATGTTTTAAACCAAGATATCGTGCATTCTATGCCTCGCGATCGTGTCAGCAAAGCGGCAAAGACAAGGCATTCCCGTGATCTTCACGCCTCCCCCTTCATATATGTCCCAAGCCCTTGAACAGGCTCGTAAAGCGGCCCTTGACCAAGAGGTCCCCGTGGGTGCCGTCCTTGTTGACGGGCGCACGGGCAAGGTCGTGGCCGCAACGGGCAATGCCGTCGAATCCCTGGCCGATCCCACCGCGCATGCCGAAATCCTGGTGTTGCGCGAAGGCGCAAGGATTTTAGGCGCGCCGCGCCTGCCCGAATGCGACCTGTATGTGACCTTAGAGCCTTGCGCCATGTGCGCGGCGGCCATCAGCCATACCCGCATTCGCCGCCTCTATTACGGCGCCCCCGACCCCAAAGGCGGAGCGATCGAGCACGGCCCCGTTTGGTTCTCGCAACCCACCTGCCACCACCGGCCCGAAGTGTATAGCGGCATCCAGGAAACGGAATGCGGCGAATTGCTGAAAGAGTTTTTTCGGCAAAGGCGATGAGCATACTCAATTCGACTCATGTCCATATCGGCCTGTATGGAAGCGATATGTCTGCACCATAAGTTCCATCGGCAGGGATAGGAGATGGACCCCCGCATGCGCGAGGGTGACTCTCGTGACAAGGGAAAGAACGGGATTTCCACAAGCATTCAACGCTTCTTGTGATTCCAATCGGGCAGAAATCAAGGCGACATGCGGCCCGTGGAGCGAGTTTTGGTGGAACGTCCTTCAGCTTCTTCAAAAACTATTTAGCATCGGCTTGTGGTTCTTATTATTTTTGGCCCTGCGCAACAGGTTTCGCATTAGGTAGTGGCCAAGCCCCTTATTCCATCAAATTGCCGTATGCATGATGTCTTGATAGGCCTGGATGGCTTTGTCGCGGACGGTTGAGACGGTTTGCAGCATGATGTCGGCTTCGCTGAGCGAGCTGACCAAGGCGGCAAGGTTCCCTTTGCCCGAGGCGGTATCCATCATGGCTTTTTCGCCGTTCTTGAGCGCGCCGATCAGCGGGCTTCCCATGCCGGCCAGGACTCCGCCGAAGGAGTCGCCGGCTTCGGTGGCGGCACTGGCCAAGTTCTTTGACGATCCTTCGCCTCCGGTGATGGTATTCCGATAGGCGGATAAGGCGGAATTGATATTCGCGATCATGGCGGATGCTCTCCCTTCTTCGACCTAGCGGTTAGCCACGCAGCACGTCCAATGTCTGGCGGACGACCTGCTTGACGGCATCGACGATGTTGAGATTGGCTTCATAACTGCGCTGGGCTTCGCGCATATCCATCATCTCCACCAGCGGCTGGACATTGGGCATCAGCACATAGCCGTCCTTGTCCGCCGCCGGGTGTCCGGGCTGATAGCGTTTCTGAAAATCGGTGGTATCCGTGCGCACGCCGCCAAATTCCACATGGCGCATGCCCGAAACGCGATCCAGGACATTGCGAAAGGTGCTGATCTGACGCTGATAGGGCGTGCCGCCGGGCGTGTCGGCGGTGGTGTCGGCATTGGCCATGTTTTCCGCGATCACGCGCAGTCTTTGTCCTTGCGCCTTCAGGCCATAGGCCGCCTGGCGCATGGGAGCCATTACATCGCCGGTGGTGGAGTCGCGATTTGCCATTTTTCGACCTTCTCCCCTGGCTGTTTTCGTTATGCGCCCTTACCTAGCGCGGTGCGGAACAAGCCATGCAGCTTGCGATAAATCGACGTCGTCACGCTGTAGTCTTGTGTGGTCTCGGCCAGCTTCAACATTTCATGTTCCAAGGACACGGAATTGCCCGAGGGTAGAACCTCATAGGGCTTACGCTCGTTCACCGCCGTGGCCCCCGCGCCCGCCAAACCGCCAGCCGCCGTGATATGGCGCGCATTGGTGACTCGCAATCCGGTGGGCGACCCGCCGCCGCTTGCCGACATGATTTGCTGAAACGGCGTCAAGTCTTGCGCGCGGTATCCTGCGGTGTCGGCATTCCCGACATTGCGCGCGATCACGTCCTGACGCTGCATCAGGTAAGACATGCGCTTGGACAAAAGATTTTGCAGGGCAATAGCCATGACACATTCTCCCGCTTGACACCTAGCGTGCCGTCTGGGGGCTTAAGATTGTGTAAATGGCATTTAGCTCATTGAAGTTCTTTTATAAAATGAACTTCGATAAGTCGTTGTCGCGCGCCAATTCACCCACATGGGTGCGGACATATTCCGCGTCGATGCGAAGGCTGCGTGCGCCTTTTTCTCCATCCGACTCGAAGCTGATCTCTTCCAGCAGTCTTTCAAGGACGGTGTGCAAACGCCGCGCGCCGATATTTTCGATCTGCTCGTTGATGGTGGTGGTCAGGTCCGCCAGGGCGTCGATGGCATCGTCGGAGAATTCAAGGTCCAGTTGCTCCGTGGCCATCAGGGCCTTGTATTGCCGGATTAGGCTGGCTTCAGGCTCGGTCAGGATGCGGCGAAAGTCCTGGCGCGTCAGGGCTTTTAGTTCCACGCGAATGGGCAGACGACCTTGCAGCTCGGGCAACAGATCCGAAGGCTTGGCCAAGTGGAATGCGCCCGAGGCGATGAAAAGAACATGGTCGGTGCGTACTGTGCCGTGGCGGGTGGAAACGGACGTTCCTTCGATCAAGGGGAGCAAGTCGCGCTGCACGCCCTCGCGGCTGACATCGCCGCCGCGCAAGTCACTGCGTGCGGCGATCTTATCAATCTCGTCCAGAAAGACGATGCCGTTTTGCTCGACCATCTCGATGGCTTCGCCGACTACTTTGTCGTTATCCAACAATTTGTCGGATTCCTCTTCCTCCACCGCCTTGCGGGCGGCGGCGACGGTAAGGCGCTTGGTCTTGGTGCGTTGGCCAAAGGCTTTGCCGATCATATCGCCGATATTCATCATGCCCATTTGCGCGCCGGGCATGCCGGGAATCTCGAACATGGGCATGTTCTCGGCGCTGTTATCATTCATCGCAATCTCGATTTCCTTATCATCAAGACTGCCTTCATGCAGCATTTGGCGGAATTTTTGGCGCGTCTCAGGTGTCGCGCTGTCGCCCACCAACGCGGCCAGCAGACGTTCCTCGGTCAATTCCGCCGCGCGGGATTCCACCTCGCGCCGATGCTTGGCGCGCGCCATTTTGATCGCTACGTCCAGCAGGTCGCGCACGATCTGTTCGACATCGCGGCCAACATAGCCGATCTCGGTGAACTTCGTGGCCTCGACCTTCAAGAAAGGCGCATCGGCCAGCCGCGCCAGGCGACGGGCGATCTCCGTCTTGCCCACGCCTGTGGGACCGATCATCAAAATGTTTTTGGGTAAGACCTCTTCCCGCAGCGCATCGGGCAATTGCTGACGACGCCAGCGATTGCGCAGAGCAATAGCCACCGCGCGTTTGGCTTCATGCTGGCCGACAATGTAGCGGTCCAATTCGGCGACGATTTGACGGGGTGTTAACGCGCTCATGCGGCCAATTTCTCCAAAGTGACGTTGCGGTTGGTATAGATGCAAATGCTGGCGGCGACGTCCAAGGACTTGCGTGCGATAGCCTCGGCGTCTTGGTCGGTGTCCATCAGGGCGCGTGCGGCGGCCAGGGCATAGGACCCGCCCGAGCCGATGCCGATCAGGCCGTCTTCTGGCTCCAACACATCGCCCACGCCCGTCAGCACCAGGCTGACACCTCTATCCGCTACGGCCAGCATGGCCTCTAACCGGCGCAGATAGCGGTCGGTGCGCCAATCCTTGGCCATTTCCACGCAAGCACGCGCCAGTTGGCCGGGGTGCTTTTCGAGCTGGGCTTCGAGCCGTTCGAACAACGCCATGGCATCGGCGGTCGCTCCCGCAAATCCGGCCAGGATATCCCCGCCGGTTCCCAGACGGCGCACTTTGCGCGCATTGCCCTTCATCACGGTGTTGCCGAACGAGACCTGACCGTCCCCCGCCATCACCACGCTATCGCCCTTGCGCACGCATAAGATGGTCGTGCCGTGCCAAATGGGCATGTTGCCGTTATCGCTCAAAGCCGCGTTCCTTTCCGCCGTCATGCCAAATCTTGTGTATCAATATGGTACGAGCATGGCAAAAGGCAAAGGGCGATAAATAATAAAGCCCTATTAAACGCGCAAGGCCTGACGTGCTTCGTGGGAATATGACAGGATGGATTCGGCGATGCGATCAAGGGGCAGTTGTTGGGCCACGCCGCCCAGGTCATAGGCGGCTTTGGGCATGCCATAGACGACGCAGCTGGATTCGTCTTGGCCCACCGTCGCGCTGCCGGTTTGGCGCATTTTTAACAGACCTTCCGCGCCGTCGCGGCCCATGCCGGTTAGGATGACGCCCAGCGCGTTGGCTCCGGCACAACGCGCGGCGGAATGAAATAAGACATCCACCGAAGGCCGATGCCCCGACACCAAGGGCCCGTCATGAACGCGGCACATATAATCCGCGCCGCTACGCGCAAGTTCCAGATGCATGCTGCCCGGCGCGATATGCACATGTCCGGGCATGATGCGTGTGCCGTCGCGCGCTTCGACAACGCTTAGCGCGGCCAGTCCGTCCAGGCGTTTGGCGAATGAGGCCGTGAACAAAGGCGGCATATGCTGAACCACCAAAATGCCCGGACTTGCGGCGGGCAGGGCGCAGAGCACTTCGGTCAGGGCCTCCACCCCGCCGGTGGATGCGCCTATCACCACGATCTTCTCGCTGGAGGTAAACGGCACCGCGCCATGCGCTGGTTTGGTCTTGGGCGTGCGCGAGGTCAAAGGTCGAACACGCGCTTTGGCGGCGGCCAGGATTCGGCTACGCATATCCTCGCGCATGGCCTCCATTCCCTTGGCCAGATCCGTTTGTGGTTTGGCGATGCAATCCACCGCCCCTAGTTCTAGGGCGCGTAAGGCGGCTTCGGCGTGTTCCTGGGTCAAGGACGAGATCATCACAACCGGCATGGGTCGCAAGGACATCAGCCGCGACAAGAAATCCAACCCGTCCATGCGCGGCATTTCCACGTCCAGGGTCAACACGTCGGGGTTTAGGGCCTTGATCATCTCTCGTGCCACCAAGGGGTTCTCGGCCGCGCCCACCACATGCAGATCGTCGCCATGCAACAGGCTGGTCAGCATTTGGCGCATCAGGGCGGAGTCGTCCACAATCAGCACGCGCACGGCCATCAGAACAACTCCACGCTGCCAGACATGTCGGCTTGACGCAGAGTCTGGCGCAAGGACAGTTCGTTGGTGAAGATCGTCTCGTCTTCCTGGCGCTTCAGAAGTAGGCGGTCCACCTTGCCCGCGCTGGCGCGAAAATAGATGCGCCGCGCATGAAATCCGCCCAGGTCTTCGGCCATGATGCTAAGCCCTTCGTCGCGCAGATAGCGCCGCACGAAGATAATGTTCTGTTCGCCCACGGGGATCGGCGATTGAATGACGCTGGCACCGCCGAACAGCTTGATGGCAAAGCGTTCTTTGCGGCACCCGCGCGAGAGCAGGTCGTTGATCAGCTTTTCCATGGCCGTGTGGCCGTAGCGCATCTCGCGGTTCGCGTCGCTCCAATTGCTCATGGCCTCGCCCGGCAGCATGAAATGGTTCATCCCGCCCAGATTCATCACTGGGTCGTGGATGCAGGCGGCCACGCAGCTTCCCAGCACAGTCACAAGGACCTCATCTGGACTGGCGCTGATGGCATGTTGTGCGGGAAGGACCGTCACGGCCATGCCGTCGATTTGAGAGTCGAAGTAACGCGATACGAAAATAGGTTGCTTATCGCGCGGTGCGCGGCGTTCGATGGTCGTGACCAAGCTCATGCGTCTTCCTTTTTGCGATATATGGTTTTTCCGCATGCCTCAAAGCGGTCGCAGACGTTGAACAAGGTTTCGGAATGGCCGATATACAAATAGCCGCGCGGGGTCAGCAGGTCGGCCATGCGGTCGAATAATATTCTTTGGGTTGGCTTGTCGAAATAGATCACCACGTTGCGGCAAAAAATGACGCTGAAAGGTCCGCGCATCGGCCAAGGATGCATCAGGTTTAGGTGATTGAAGGTGATGATCTCTCGCAAGGACCTGGCCATGCGCATCTGGCCGTTTGGATGGCTTTCGGCATAGGCGGATCGCCAATTCGCGGGAATTTTTTCAGCCAATCCACGATCATAGCAACCCGCGCGCGCATGCTGCAGAACCTGGCTGTCCAGATCTGTCGCCAGGATCCGCACGTCCCACTGATTGCGCTGTGGCATGCTCGCCAGCAAGGTCATGGCGATGGAATAGGGTTCCTGGCCTGTCGAGCAACCCGCCGACCATAGGCGCAGGCGGCGCGTGCCGCTTTGGCTTTGAGCTTCTAAAATCTGTGGCAACGCCACTTTGGCCAGATGGTCGAAGTGATGCGCTTCACGAAAGAACCCGGTCAGGTTGGTGGTCAGGGCGTTGATGGTGTGCGTGATTTCCTGCTCGCCATCGGGGCCTTCCAGTAAGGCGCGATAGTCGCCAAAACTTCCAAGCCCCAGATGGCGCAATCGGCGCGACAAGCGGCCATACAGCATTTCTTTCTTTTCGGGCGGCAGACGGATGCCGGTGTGCTGCGTGACCAACTCGGCCAGATAAGTGAAGTCATGAGGAGTGAAGGCGAATTCACGGGGACGGGTCGCATGCTCTGCCATGGGGACAGAATCGATTCCATCGGGCAGGTTCATCAGCATGGCGACGCGCGTCCCCTCTTGCTCTGCTTAAAACTCCTTCCATTCGCCTTCGCCTGAGGCGGCGGCTAGGCTTTTGGGCGGGGTTTTGCCGTTTGCGCTGGCCGGGGCATTGCGCGCGGATGAACGTGTGCCGGTTCTGGCAGCGGCCATTGTTTGTGTCCTGGCGCGTGGTTCGGGCGCGGCTGCGGTGATGGGCTTGGGTGCCGTGGCTTTGACGCGGCCTTGTTCGGTTTGGAAGAAGCCCATGATCTCGGTCAAGTTGGCGGATTGCTCGTTCAAGGAACCTGCGGCTGCTGCGCTTTCTTCGACCAGGGCGGCGTTCTTTTGCGTCATCTCGTCCATTTGTGAGACGGCGTTGTTCACCTGCTCTAGGCCCGATGCCTGTTCGCTGCTGGCCGCCGCGATCTCCGCCACGATATCGGCCACGCGCTTGATGGAGTCGACGATCTCGTTCAGCGCATCGCCCGCATTGCGGACCAGGGACACGCCGTCCTTGACCTGATTGCCGCTATCCACGATCAGCGCTTTGATCTCGCGCGAGGCCTGAGCCGAACGCTGGGCCAGGGCGCGGACTTCGGTGGCGACCACGGCAAAGCCCTTGCCCGCGTCGCCCGCCCTTGCGGCCTCGACGGCGGCGTTCAAGGCCAGCAAGTTGGTCTGGAAGGCGATTTCGTCGATCACGCCGATGATGTCCGATATCTTGCGCGAGGAGGTCTCGATGCGTCCCATGGCGGCGATGGCGTCTTGCGCCACCTTGCCTCCGTTCTCGGCCGAGCCGCGCGCGCCGGAAGCAAGCTTATTGGCCTGTTGGGCGTTTTCGGAGTTCTGGCGCACGGTGGCGGCCAGCTGCTCCATGGACGCTGCGGTTTCTTCAAGATTGGACGCTTGTTGCTCGGTTCGGGCCGAAAGGTCGCTGCTGCCCGATGCGATCTCGCCCGCCGCGGTGGAGATGGTGGTGGAAGCCTCGATGATCCGTCCCACGATCTCGGCCAAGCGCTGCGCCGAGCCGTTGGCGTCGTTCTTGATGCGCTCGAACATGCCTTGATAGGCGCGTTCCATGCGGCGTGTGAGGTCGCCGCGCGAGAGAGCGTCCAAGAAGCTGGCGATATCTTCCAAAGCGTCGTTGGTGGTGCGGGTGAGATTGTTCATTCCCTCGCCCAGCTTACGCATGAACCCGTCCTTGCCGGCCAGATCCATGCGCCGGCTTAGGTCGCCCTTGACGGCGCTATCCACCAGTTCGGCGATCTCGTTCTCCACGCTGAGCTGCTGAGTCATGTCCACCCATTCGATCACCGTGCCCAGCCGTTCGCCCTTGTCGTTGGTGACGGGGTTCGCGGTCAGGTCATAGGTGCGTCCACCCACCACGACACGGTTTTGGGAACGCGCATTGACCCGTGCCAGGGATTCATGCGGATTGGCGCAGAAACGCTGGAACTCCTCGATCGACATGCCGGACAGGCGCGACGTGTCGAAGCCGCTGATCTCCTTGCGGATATCGGACTCGCCGTGACGGAACATGTCGCCCAGCGAGCGGTTGGCATAGGCCACTTTGCCGTCGTTTTCGGTCATCATCACATTGGCACCGACATTATCCAGGGCGCTCTTGGCCTTGGCGGCGTTGATGCCGATCTCGCGGATGGCGGCCAGGGCGCGGGCCATGTCACCGATTTCATCGCCGCGATTCATGCCTTGGATCTGAACCTCGACGTCGCTGGCGGCGATCCGCGCCATGGCGTCCTTCATGCTGTTGATCGGGCGGGTGAGGGCGCGGGCGGTGAAGAAGGCAACGGTCAGTCCCGTCGTGATCCCAATGGCCAGCAATAGCAATGTCAGGCGGATCATGGTCTGCATGCTATCGACCAATTCGACGCCTGCGGTGTTCAGGACCTCGACCCGATCATCGGTCAGGCCCCCTTCACGAAAGCCCGATTTGCCTTTCTTGCCGGATAAAACGTCTTTCATCTGGCTGACGGACTGGCGGACTTCCTTGTAAAACGTCTCGCTGGCTTTGGCCTTGTCGCCCGAATCGTAGAGTTTAAGCGTGTCGTCGAATGAGCGATAAACGACTTCCATGCGTTTTTTGATGTCCTGCCAGTTTTCGATTTGCTCGGGGAAAGTCCAGGATTTAACTTGTTCATCCATTTTTTCGACATCGGCGTGGACTTTTTCGATATAGGATTTGAAATCCTCTTTGTAAGCTACGCCCTTGTCGGCGATGTAGTCGGACATTTTGAATTCCGCCACGCTGACCATGGTTTCTATGTCGGTTAGCAATAGGGCGCTGGGGATGCGGGTTTCCTTTAAGGACGACGATATCTTCGACGACTGGACGGCGGAATAGGCGGTAATGCCGCTGCTGACGGCCATGATCGCCAAGACCAATAAGAAGCCCAAGGTTAGGCGATGGCTGATGCGCAGGCGGTTTAGAAGTCCGGCGCGGGCGGGCGTGGCCGAGGCGTGAAGTGATGACATGTCTGTTCTCCTGGAAAGGATGATGAGTAAGGATGGTTAGGCGATGGCTTGCTGGGCGGCGGCCTGCGGGACGGCTTCGGCAACGGCTGCGTCCAATATTCCTTCGCGCACGCCGGCCAGGTCGAAGAGTCGGTCCAAGGCCAGCAGAGCCACCATGCGTTCGCTGACGCTGACCAATCCGTGCAGATACGCGGCTTCATGGCCTTGCTCGAATTCCGGCGCGGGGCGGATTTGGTCTTGGGTGATCGAAAGGATATCCGACACGGCGTCCACCAGAATGCCGATGGTGCGGCTGCCGACGGCGACGATCACAATCACATGGGTCTTGCTGGCGTCCGTCTCGCCTTGGCCAAAGCGCGAACGCAGATCGAAAATCGGCAGCATCAGTCCGCGCAGATTGATGACGCCGCGCACATAGGAAGGCGCGTTCGGCAGGCGCGTGGCATGCGTCCAGCCTTTGATCTCGCGCACGTCCATGATATCGACGCCGTATTCCTCGCTGTTGATCGTGAAGGTGACATATTGCCGAGCCTGGGTGGACCCTTGCTCCTGTCGGCTCGCGCCATCTTCGGAATGTGGGGGATTTGCTTCCAAAGCCATTTCCGTAACCCCTTTCATCAAGAGATGTAACTCAACTTTTGATTACAAAAGATGACAACAAAGAATTGAAAAAACTTAAAGGGCAAGCCTACGATGGTAGGCAATCGGATGACAGGGGATAGGCGGTCGTATCGGGCGCGAATGAAGAGGACGGATTCATCATCCTCATATCCATCAAGCCGGAAATATCAAGGATAAGAGCCACGCGCCCGTCGCCCAAGATGGTGGCGGCAGATATTCCCGGGATGTGTGTATAGTTTGTCTCCATGCTTTTAATCACAACCTGCTGTTGTCCTATGATCTCGTCAACGATAAATCCGGCGCGGCGTCCGCCTTCGGCCTCGACCAGCACGACCAGTCCGTTGGTCTGAGCGTCGTCATGCAGATTAAAGGCGGTATGTAGGGGAATAAGGCGCACATATTCACCCCGGATATGCAGCACGTCTCCACATCCGACAAGCTTGGCCACCATGCCCGGCGCGGGACAGATGCTTTCGATGATGCCAGCCAAGGGAATGACATAACGCTCGCCGCCCGCCCGCACCAACATGCCGTCCAGAACGGCCAGTGTCAGGGGCAGGGATAAGGTAAAACGCGCGCCCTGGCCTGGGCGCGACTCCACCGTCACGCGCCCACCCATGGCCTGCACATTGCGCTTGACCACGTCCATGCCCACGCCGCGACCGGAGATGTTCGTGACGGCGGCGGCGGTGGAGAAACCGGGTAGGAAGATGAGGTTTAAGATGGCCTCTTGATCCAGATCGGCTTGCGCGTCGATCAGGCCGCGCTCGATCGCGCGTGCGCGGATGCGTTCCAGATTCAAGCCAGCGCCGTCATCATCGACGGCAATCACGATCCGTCCGTGCCGATGCGCCGCCGACAGCGTGATGGTGCCTATGCGCGGTTTCTCGGCCACTTCGCGTTGGTCGGGCGTTTCGATGCCATGGTCCACGCTGTTGCGGATCAGGTGAGTCAAGGGATCGGATAGCTGTTCGATCACCGTCTTGTCCACTTCGGTGTTTTCCCCCTCGGTCACCAGGCGCACCTCTTTGCCCAGGGCGAAGGACAGCTCGCGCACCAGGCGCGGCATACGCTGAAACACCGAGCGCACCGGTTGCGCGCGAATGGCCATCACGCTTTCTTGCAATTCGCGGGTATGCCAGGCCATTTGCTCGATGCCGGTCATCAGCTCCTGGTGTTTGTCGATTTGCATATGCGCGATCTGCTGCGACAACATGGCTTGGGTGATGACGATCTCGCCCACCATATTGACCAGGCGATCGACCTTGTCGATATCCACCCGCATGGATGTGGGCGATGCGGCGCTGGTCTGGCCGCGCGGCGCTTCTGTCCCTTCGGCGGCGGGTGCCTCCGTTTTGCGCGTGTCGTGCTCGGTGATGGAAAGCTCGCAGTCGTCCAGGACAAACTCAAAGGTCTCGCGCACGCGATCCAGATCATGCGCGGTGTGTAACTCGATGGTCCAAGATAAATAGCTTTCTTGTGACGACATTTCGCATAGGCCCGGCAGGCGCGATAGATCAACGGTGATGGTGGCCTGTCCCAGACGTTTTAATTCCCGCAGAATCAGTAAGGGTTCATTGGCCTTGGCCAGCATTTGGGTGTTGGGCGTAAAGCGGATGAGATAGCAACCGCCGCCAGAATTTTTCTCATGCGCGGCAGGGCTGGCCGAGAGCGGGGCAGGGGAGGCGGTGTCGCCGCGCCAACGGGTCAGGGCATCGGCAATGTCCTGCTCACTGCCGCCTTGCATGGGGGATTCGCCGTGCGCATCCTGCACCAGATCGGCCAATACATCGAAAGCCCGCATGATCAGATCGTGGTGGTCGCGGTCAAGGCGTAAGCGATGATCGCGTAGCGCGTCCAACGTGGATTCGAACCCATGCGCGAAAGCCACCAGGCGATCAAAACCGAAAGCCCCGGCACCGCCCTTGATGGAATGCACGGCGCGGAAAATGGCGTGTAAGCTTTCCGAATTGGGCGCGTTCAGGTCAAGCCCGCGCAGCTCGCCTTCGGCCATGGTCAGAAGATCGGCGCATTCTTCGAAAAAAGTCCGACGGAATTGGTCGAAGGGGGTGTCTGTCATGACGCGCTCTTAACCCGAAACCCGCCGCACGACATCCAGCAGTTTCTCGGGATTGAAGGGCTTGACCAGCCAGCCGGTGGCTCCGGCGGCCTTACCCGCTTGTTTCTTCTGGTCGTCGCTTTCCGTGGTCAGCATCAGAATGGGGGTGCCGCGATGCGTGGGATGCGCTCGTAACGCTTGAATCAGGCCGATGCCGTCCATCTGCGGCATGTTTAGATCGGTGATCACGCAGTCCACGGGACTGCTGCCCAGCACGCCCAGCGCCTTTTGCCCGTCCTCGGCCAACAGCACGTCATAGCCTGCTTGCCGCAACGCGAAGGCCACCATCTCGCGCATGGTCTGCGAGTCGTCAACCGCCAGCACTTTCTTGCTCATGCCGATGATCCTTTGCTTGAGGGGGCATCCAGGTTCGATATCTGACTCCAGCGTTCCATCTGCTCCTTGCACCCAAAATCTTCCAAGGCTTGGCTGAATTCGGGGGAGATGCGCGTGAGGCCAAGTTTCTTTCCATTCGCCTGCAGATCGCGGTCGGCAGCCAGCAGAGCTTGAAGTCCCCATGTTGTTAGCTTCAAAACATTGTGACCGTCACAGCAGAAAGCCATGTCAGGGGTTGATATTTTATCAATCTTTATGCGTAATGAGTTTGCTGTGTCGAAGTCCACAATGGCGGGTAAAATCATCATGTCTTCATTTCCTTAGACAGGTTCTATCTGGGGCCAACAGTTAGACATATTAACAACCCATGGTTATAAATAAATAAATGATATACATACAATGATATGCGGAATAGTGCCGTGATCTTGGTAAAGAATAGTTGCAAGCTAAAGGCAGGCACTGAAATCTATCCATGTTTTTATATCTTCTTTGAACGAATCGATCTCTAAGGAATAGTGTATCCATCAGATATGGAACGGGAGTTGTCCTATCTGAAGCGCTGCAAGGAACGATCTCAAAATGAAGTTTCTGCCCCCGTTAACGGAACGATGGCAAGGTTGTGGCGTTCAATGTCTCACGCGACGTCGATCTCGCGTCCTATGACGCGCCCCACGCGCCGCACTTCATGGAAAGGGTTAACCCCATGTTGAGCTGGTGTTCAATGACTGATCAAGACCAACAAAGCGGTGTATTGGCCTCGGCAATGCGAGAATCGCGTTCTGAGGTCCCCGGCAGTCCGGGCCATTTGGGGTATTCCGATTCGGATGTGGTTCGTCAGCAAATGTTAGGCCTGCGGCAGATCGAGAACTTGGTGAAGGATGCCGCAGACAATAGTGGCAAGCTAAGAACGGCAACGGTCAAGAAAGCTATTATTAGAAGGGGTTGCAGACCTAAATTCACCACGATAGATGGATTGGTCGGGCAGTATTTTAAGCAGGCGTCAACGGCGATGTTCATGATCGCGCAGCCTGATCATCGCGTGGCGTTCAGCCAGATCGAAAAAGGGGTTATTCGTGTTTTTCCCGTCGCTGTCAGGGCATGCCCCGTGGTGGCTCAGACGTGGCAAGACCTCTTGGCTTCGCGGATCAAGGACAAAGATTCTCTCGCGGTGTTTAAAACCATGATGGTGAATGATCCGCAGGATCAGCCCACCTCCATGCATCCCGGTGTGATGAGGCAAAGACCGGCTGTTCCAGAAGCCAGACTATAAATTTTCTTGCTTCGCACAGTGAAGGCTTGAGCCATTGGCCACTCCTACAGCCTGTAGAGGCCCGTAGGAGTGGCCAAGAATGGTCTGGAAAAAGCTAGGGCAGCCATCCCACGCCCCATTAAAACGGAAAAGTCAAAAGATGGTTCGGCAGGGGAACGAGGAAGCTGGCAGACGAGACGAACAAGATTGATAAAAGTTGATCGTAGCAATAATTAATGAATCAGCGTGCAATAAGAACTTTGAAACAGTTTGCTTCAAACGACCCGGCGTGGTTGTTGAGAACGCAACCAGATGTATGCCCCGCAACATTAGCCGTTGCTTCTGTTCCGTATTGTTGTCGAGCATTCCCATCTGCATCGAAAAAGCCGCCGCATGGAGTATAGTAATTTCCTATGAAGTAGTTAGCCGAAGTGTAATGAAAATTACATAATGAAATCCCGCCAATGCTACCAGTTATATTGTTTATTTCGTTAATTTTATTTGCAATTTTTTTATTCAAATGTGGCATCATCATAATTAATGATGTTGTTGTTCGACCATTCCCAATACCTATAACAGATAGTGTGCTCGTGAAAAAGTATTGTCCATACCCCGTATATCCAGAAAGACTTGCATCCAATACTTGTGGTGGCGGATATTTATATGAAATACCGCCGCCATTGACATCAAAGACATGGCAGGATTTATCCGAAGGCGCGTTCGGGTTTGTGTATCCGCTGACGATAGGGTTTTCAAAACTGACTTGCGTATCGGTGCAGCCCTTAGCAATCACTCTATCCACGGCGAGTTTTACTTCATGGGTATATCCAAGAATAGCCGATGCTTGGGCTTTAGCGCTGACTGCGGAAATATCGCCATTGAATGCGCCCGACCCCGCTGCAATGGCTGCGGCCAGGACAGCCAGAATCGCCACCACCCACAGAATCGGCCCGATGACAATGCCTAATTCAGACACCGATACCCAGCGCGGGGGGGGGGCGGTTTCAGCATACACATCTGACCTCTGTCGTCATCGACATGATTCTAAGCAGGGCGGCTGGCACCACTCCGCCGAACTTACTCGAATTCATACCCTGTGAGAAGAGGCTTCGCCTATGGCTTGGCGAGCGATGTGGTGGCTGCGCCACTGACGCCCACCTTCAGAAAGACCATGCCTAGGCGCTTTTTTGAACCAAAGCGGCCTATACCATTTCTCGAACATTGGCGACATCTCGCTGTCTCATTTTGCTCGGTTGAGCACGATATAAAAAAAGCTTGGCATTGTCCGAGTGAGGGCGCTATAACGGGGGCGCTCGTCGTCCGAAGACCGCCGGTGCCAGCCTCTTGGGGGTGGCTTAATGTCCGGCGCAGAAGGATGGGCTTGATAGGACGTTCACTTTCGGCCCGCTGGCTTTTGTATAGCGCGGCTAGGTGTTTTGCGGACGTCGGCCCGACTTTCTTGCATGGTTAGAGGTGAAAAGCCGCATGGGAATGCGTGATGCGTTCTCGTGTGCCGATTGGAATTCATGGCCAACTGAAGGGTACTCAGATGGATCGCGCGACCAAAAAACACAAAGTCGAATCTCTGCACGGAGATTTGCCGTCGGCCCGTTTGGTGCTGGTGGTGGAGCCGGGCAATCTGTCGGCTTCTCAGCAGACGGAATTGCGTCGCCGCAGCCGCAAGGCCGGCGCGAACTGGCGCATCATCAAGAACAAACTGGCGGCTTTGTCGGTCAAGGGCACCCCGCATGAAGGCTTGAGCGATTTGTTCAAGGGCCCACGCGCCCTGGCCTGGTCGCAAGACCCGCTGGCTGCCGCCAAGGCTCTGGTTGAATTCAACAAGGACTTCAAGGGTAAGCTGACCATGATCGGCGGCTCTTTGGACGAACGCCGTCTGACGCCCAGCGATATCAACGCGTTGGCCAGTCTGCCGCCGCTGGACACTCTGCGCGGCAAGCTGATCGGCCTGTTGCAGGCTCCCGCCTCGAAGATGGTGGGCGTGTTGCAGGCTCCGGCCGGTCAAGTGTCGCGCGTTCTTGCCGCGCGCGGTCGTCAATAAAGTCACTCAGGAATTCCCGCCTTACCCAAGGTTTTGGGTGTCGCGGGATGGGTTTCACTCGCAAACAAACGCTCAACCAAGGGAGTAAGGGTCATGTCGAAGTTGGAAAAGCTGGTCGAAGAACTGTCGGGTCTGTCGGTGCTGGAAGCGGCCGATCTGGCCAAGTTGCTGGAAGAAAAATGGGGCGTCTCGGCGGCGGCTCCGGTCGCTGTGGCGGCTGTGGCGTCCGTAGCGGCGGCGGCTGTTGAAGAGCAGACCGAGTTCACCTTGATCCTGGCCAAGGCCGGCGACAAGAAGATCGAAGTGATCAAGGAAATCCGTGCCATCACCGGCCTGGGCCTCAAGGAGGCCAAGGACTTGGTCGAAGGCGCGCCCAAGGAAGTGAAGAGCGGCATGGACAAGAAGTCCGCCGAAGAAGCCAAGAAGAAGCTCGAAGCCGTCGGCGCTGCCGTCGAGCTGAAGTAGTTTCAAAGGCGTCATCTAAAAGGGCGTAGGAATCCTTTTTTGCTCGCGTCTGCTACGAAGAAATTAATTTTTTCTTGCGTTTGTGGATGCGGACCGATAAAAAGGCGCTTACGCACGATGTTGATGGCGCTCAGCGCGGGCGGAGTCTTCGGTGACTCCAGCCCGCGCGCGCTTGTCTTTCCCTAGCATTATAGGGTGAGAAGGGCGGTTTGGGCATGCGGTGGGGCAGGTATGTCAAAGAGAACAATGCAAACGTTCTCTTGGTCGGGTCTGTGCCGCTGCACATGTTGTTGGGATGTTCACGCAAAGCCGCGGCCTCGGGCTTGAGGGACGCGGTATGTTTGGTCAGGAGGGATCATGCCCGCTGCTGCTACCACACGCACCTCATCCAGCACTTTAACCAAGCGGCGGCGCATTCGCCGCAGTTTTGGTCGGCTGGAAATCGCGCGCATGCCGAATCTGATCGAGGTGCAGCGCAGCTCCTATGATCGATTCTTGCAGATGGGCATTCCGGCTGCAAAGCGCGACCGCGCTGGGCTGCAAGAAGTGTTTCTGTCGGTGTTTCCGATCAAGGACTTTGCTGGACGCGCCGTTCTGGACTTCGTGCAGTACGAGCTGGAAACGCCCAAATACGATGTTGAGGAATGCCTCAGCCGCAGCCTGACCTTTGCCGCGCCCTTGCGCGTCACGTTGCGTTTGTCGGTCTATGACATCGATGAAGCGACCCAGATTCGCTCGATCCGCGACATTAAAGAGCAGGACGTTTATCTGGGCGACATGCCCTTGATGACGGCCAATGGCACTTTTATCATCAATGGTACCGAGCGGGTTATCGTCTCGCAGATGCATCGCTCTCCGGGTGTGTTCTTTGACCATGATCGTGGCAAGACACATTCTTCGGGTAAGTTCTTGTATGCCGCGCGCATCATTCCCTATCGCGGTTCTTGGTTGGATTTTGAGTTCGACGCCAAGGATCTGATGTATGTGCGCATCGACCGTCGCCGCAAATTGCCGGTGACGACGTTGCTCTACGCTCTGGACGGAGCCGAGACCGAGGCCGTGCGTGCCAAGCGCACCAAAGACGGTCGCGCCATGGAAGTGGGCGAAGCCCAGGGCATGTCCAAGGAAGAAATCCTGGCGGCTTTTTACGATACTCTTAGCTTTAAGCGCACCAAGGACGGTCGCTGGCGCACGGCGTTCATGCCGGATCGCTGGCGCGGCGTCAAGCTGACCCATGACCTTATCGACGCCCAGACGGGCAAGATGGTGGCCGAGGCCGGCGCCAAGATGACCCCGCGCGCCGCGCGCAAGCTGCACGAAGACGGCTTAGCGGAAATCGCCGTGATGGGTGAAGAGTTGATGGGCCAATATCTGGCCTGCGACATGATTGACGAGAAGACCGGCAAGGTTCTGTTCGAGGCCGGTGATGAACTGACCGCCGAACAGGTGGCCCAGATCGAAGAGATCGGCGTCAAGGAATTGACGGTGCTGGCGGTGGATCATGTCAATGTCGGCGCCTATATCCGCAATACCTTGCTGGCGGATCGCAATTCCGCGCGCGAGGAGGCGTTGCTGGATATCTACCGCGTGATGCGTCCGGGCGAACCGCCGACTTTGGAATCGGCCGAGATTTTGTTCAGCAATCTGTTCTTCAACATCGAACGCTATGACCTGTCTGCGGTTGGTCGCGTGAAGATGAATGGCCGTTTGGGATTCCAGACCAGCGACCAGATGCGCATCCTGCGTAAGGAAGACATCATCTCGATCCTGCGCACGTTGTGCGACATCAAGGACGGTCGGGGCGATATCGACGATATCGACCATCTGGGCAATCGCCGCGTCCGCGCGGTGGGCGAGCTGATGGAAAACCAATACCGCATCGGCTTGCTGCGCATGGAGCGGGCGATCCGCGAGCGCATGAGCTCGATCGATGTGGACACGGTGATGCCGCATGACCTGATCAACGCCAAGCCGGCGGCGGTGGCGGTGCGCGAGTTCTTTGGCTCATCGCAGTTGTCGCAGTTTATGGATCAGACCAATCCTCTGTCGGAAGTCACGCATAAGCGGCGCTTGTCGGCCCTGGGGCCGGGCGGCCTGACGCGCGAACGCGCAGGCTTTGAAGTGCGCGACGTGCATCCTACCCATTACGGACGCATCTGCCCGATCGAAACGCCCGAAGGTCCGAATATCGGCCTGATCAACTCGTTGGCCACCTTCGCGCGCATCAATCCTTATGGCTTCATCGAAAGCCCCTATCGTCGCGTCGCCAAGGGCAAGGTGACGGATGAGGTGGTGTATCTGTCGGCCATGGAAGAGGGCCGCTACACCATCGCGCAGGCCAATGCCGAATTGGACAAGAACGCGCAGTTCGTGACCGAATTGGTCAGCTGCCGCAAGGGCGGTGATTATCTGATGGAGCGGTCGGAGACGATCGAATTCATGGATGTCTCGCCCAAGCAGGTCGTCTCCGTGGCTGCGGCTCTCGTGCCGTTCCTTGAGAACGACGACGCCAACCGCGCCTTGATGGGCTCGAACATGCAGCGTCAGGCCGTGCCTCTGGTGCGCGCCGAAGCGCCGCTTGTGGGCACCGGCATGGAAGCGGCCGTGGCCGTGGACTCGGGCGTGGCCATTGGCGCGCGTCGCGCAGGCGTCGTGGATCAGGTGGACGCCACCCGTATCGTCATTCGCGCCAGCGAAAGCGACGATCCGGCGGCGCCTTCCGTCGATATCTATAACCTGCTTAAGTTCCAGCGTTCGAACCAAAGCACCTGCATCACGCAAAACCCCTTGGTCAAGGTGGGCGATGTGGTGGTCAAGGGCGATATCATCGCCGATGGTCCTTCGACCGATCAGGGCGAATTGGCGTTGGGTCGCAACGTGCTGTGCGCCTTCATGCCGTGGAACGGGTATAACTTTGAAGACTCGATCCTGATTTCCGAGCGCATCGTGCGCGATGACGTGTTCACCTCGATCCATATCGAGGAGTTCGAAGTCATGGCGCGTGACACCAAGCTTGGTCAGGAAGAGGTGACCCGCGACATTCCCAATATCGGCGAGGAGGCTTTGCGCCACCTGGACGAGGCGGGCATTGTGCATATCGGTGCCGAGATCCAGGCAGGCGATATCCTGGTGGGTAAGGTGACCCCCAAGGGCGAGACCCCGGTCACGCCGGAAGAGCGTCTGTTGCGCGCCATCTTTGGTGAAAAGGCCGCCGATGTGCGCGACACGTCGATGCGTTTGCCGCCAGGGGTTACCGGCACCGTGGTCGAAGTGCGGGTCTTCTCGCGCCGTGGCATCGACAAGGATCAGCGCGCGATGGCTATCGAGCGCGCCGAGATCGAGCGTTTCGCCAAGGACCGCGACGACGAGCGGATCATTTTGGAACGCAGTTTCTTTGCCCGGTTGCACGAACTGCTCTTGGATCAAAAGGCCGTGAAAGGTCCCAAGAACATGGTTGCGGGCACGGCGTTGTCTGCGGATGTGCTATCTAAATTCACTCCCGGCCAATGGCGGCAGATCGTCGTCAAAGACGACGCGGTGATGGAGCGGATATCGGATGCCTCGAAGGTGTTCGATGCGTCCATTGATGCCCTTAAACAGCGTTTCGATGATCGGGTTGCCAAACAACAGCGCGGCGATGAAATGCCTCCGGGCGTCATGAAGATCGTCAAGGTCTTTGTTGCGGTCAAGCGTAAGCTGCAGCCCGGCGACAAGATGGCCGGACGTCATGGCAACAAGGGTGTCGTATCGCGCATCGTGCCGGTCGAGGATATGCCCTATCTGGAAGACGGTACGCCGGTCGATATCGTGCTTAATCCGCTGGGCGTGCCTAGCCGCATGAATGTCGGGCAGATTCTAGAAACCCATCTGGGTTGGGCCTCGGTCAATCTGGGGCGTCAGGTCGGCGCGTTGCTAGATTCAGTAGCCAAGGCCGCAACCGACCGCAAGGAGAAGCTGGCGGATCTGCGCGCGCGCTTGAAGACCCTGTATGGCGACGATAACTATGCGCGTGACTTCGCGCCGCTGAACGACAGCGACCTGGTGGAAGTGGCCTCAAATCTGCGCGGCGGCATTCCCTTTGCCACCCCCGTCTTCGACGGGGCGAGCGAGGCGGATATCACCCGTATGCTCAGCGAAGCGGGTCTCGATACGTCGGGCCAGGTGACGTTGACCGATGGCCGCACGGGCGAGGCGTTCTCGCGCAAGGTCACGGTGGGCTATATCTATATGCTCAAGCTGCACCATCTGGTTGACGACAAGATCCATGCCCGCTCGACGGGACCTTACAGTCTGGTGACTCAGCAGCCCTTGGGCGGCAAGGCGCAGTTCGGCGGCCAGCGTTTTGGTGAAATGGAAGTCTGGGCACTTGAAGCCTATGGCTCGGCCTATACGTTGCAGGAAATGTTGACCGTCAAATCGGACGACGTGTCGGGTCGTACTCAGGTCTATTCGGCCATTGTGCGCGGCAACGACACCTTCGAGGCGGGCATTCCCGAATCCTTCAACGTGTTGGTCAAGGAACTGCGTTCGCTGGGCCTTAATGTCGAATTGGAGCAGAAGAAATATCTGCCCGAGGAAGACAATGACGGCACGGCCCCCAAATCTCTGCCCGGCGCGGCGTAACCGCCGCCCGGTCAGTATGGGGTCAGCATAGAGAATGACCGTCCCGCCATGGGTGTTTGCCAGGCGGGACGGGATCGCGAAGTCAAGACGGACAGGCATACCGCAAGACGGTTTTGCAGAAGCTAGGGGAACGAAGCGATGAATGAGTTGATGAACGCCTTCCAGCAACAACAGGACCAGCATTTCGATCTGATCCGCATCTCGCTGGCCAGCCCCGAGCGCATTCGCTCGTGGTCTTTTGGCGAGGTGAAAAAGCCGGAGACCATCAACTACCGTACCTTCAAGCCCGAGCGTGACGGCTTGTTCTGCGCGCGCATCTTTGGCCCGATCAAGGATTATGAATGCTTGTGCGGCAAGTACAAGCGCATGAAATATCGCGGCATCATCTGCGAAAAATGCGGCGTGGAAGTGACCCTAAGCAAGGTGCGCCGCGAGCGCATGGGGCATGTTGAGCTGGCCGCGCCGGTCGCGCATATCTGGTTCCTCAAATCGCTGCCGTCGCGCATTGGCATGTTGTTGGACGTCACCTTGCGCGATCTGGAAAAGGTTCTGTATTTCGAGAACTACATCGTCATCGAGCCGGGCCTGACCCCGCTGAAGACTCAGCAATTGCTGACCGAAGACGAATATCTCGAAGCCCAGGACACCTACGGCCAAGACAATTTCACCGCCCTGATCGGTGCCGAAGCGGTCAAGCGCATGCTGAGCGATCTGCAGTTATCGGAACTGCGCGTGTCGTTGCGCGAGGATATGCGCAGCACCGCGTCCGAAGCGCGTCGCAAGAAGCTGGTCAAGCGCCTGAAGATCGTCGAATCTTTCTTGGAGAGCGGATCGCGCCCCGAATGGATGATCTTGGACGTCGTGCCGGTCATTCCGCCGGATCTGCGCCCCTTGGTGCCGCTCGATGGCGGGCGTTTCGCCACGTCGGATCTGAACGATCTGTATCGCCGCGTTATCAACCGTAACAACCGCCTGAAGCGCCTGATCGAACTGCGCGCGCCGGACATCATCATCCGCAATGAAAAGCGCATGTTGCAAGAGTCCGTGGATGCTCTGTTCGATAACGGTCGTCGTGGTCGCGTCATCACCGGCGCGAACAAACGTCCGCTGAAATCGCTGGCGGATATGCTCAAGGGCAAGCAAGGTCGCTTCCGTCAGAACCTGCTGGGCAAGCGCGTCGATTATTCGGGCCGTTCGGTGATCGTCGTGGGTCCCGAACTGAAGCTGCATCAGTGCGGCTTGCCTAAGAAGATGGCGTTGGAGCTGTTCAAGCCCTTCATCTACGCCAAGCTTGAATTATACGGCATGGCATCGACCCTCAAGGCCGCCAAGCGCATGGTGGAAAAGGAACGTCCGGAGGTCTGGGACATCCTGGAGGAAGTCATCCGCGAGCATCCGGTGCTGCTGAACCGCGCTCCCACCTTGCACCGTTTGGGCATTCAGGCGTTTGAGCCGGTGTTGATCGAGGGTAAGGCCATCCAGCTGCATCCTCTGGTTTGTAGCGCCTTTAACGCCGATTTCGACGGCGATCAGATGGCCGTGCATGTGCCTCTCTCGCTGGAGGCCCAGTTGGAAGCGCGCGTGTTGATGATGTCCACCAACAACATCCTTTCGCCCGCCAATGGCAAGCCGATCATCGTGCCGACGCAAGATATCGTGTTGGGCCTTTACACCATCACCCTTGAACGCGAAGGCGAAAAGGGCGAAGGCATGATTTTTGCCGATATCGGCGAAATTCAGCATGCCTTGGCTGCCAATGTTTTGTCGCTGCATGCGCGCATCAAGGCGCGGTACCAGACCATCGACGAGCATGGCAACACGGTCTATCAGGTGGTGGACAGCACCCCTGGCCGCATGCTGCTTTCCGAGATTCTGCCGCGCAACATCAAGCTGCCTTTCACGCTGATCAATCGCCTGCTGACCAAGAAGGAAATCTCGCAGATCATTGACGCGGTCTATCGTCATTGCGGCCAGAAGGAGACGGTTCTTTTCGCCGATCGCTTGATGACCTTGGGCTTTACCCAAGCTTGCCGCGCGGGTATTTCTTTTGGCAAGGACGACCTGGTCATCCCGGTTGCCAAGGAAAAGCTGGTCGGACAGGCCAAGCTGCAGGTGAAGGAATACGAACAGCAATATCTGGACGGCCTCATCACCCACGGCGAGAAATACAACAAGGTCGTGGACGTGTGGTCCGCCTGCACCGAGCGCGTGGCCGAGGAGATGATGAAGGAAATCTCCCGCCAAGAGCCGGGCAAGCCGATCAACTCGGTCTATATGATGGCTCATTCGGGCGCGCGCGGTTCGGCGACACAGATCAAGCAGTTGGCCGGTATGCGCGGATTGATGGCCAAGCCGTCGGGCGAGATCATCGAAACCCCGATCCTTTCGAACTTTAAGGAAGGCCTCAGCGTTCTCGAATACTTTAACTCCACGCATGGTGCGCGTAAGGGTTTGGCCGATACGGCGCTCAAGACCGCCAATTCCGGTTACCTCACGCGCCGTCTGGTCGATGTGGCTCAAGACGCCATTATCACGATCGAGGATTGCGGCACGCAAAACGGCTTGCTGTTGGGCGCGGCGATGGACGGCGGCGATGTCGTCGAGTCTCTGGGCGACCGTATCCTGGGCCGCGTGGTGGCGGTGGACATTACCGATCCGCAAAGCGGCGCGGTCTTGGCCCCAGCCGGCCATATGATGGAAGAGGTGGATATCGCCCGTATCGAAAAGGCGGGTATCGAAACCGTGCGGGTTCGTTCGGTGCTGACCTGCGAGGCTCGCGAGGGCGTGTGCGCGCAGTGCTATGGACGCGATCTGGCGCGCGGAACGCGCGTCAATATCGGCGAGGCCATCGGCGTTATCGCGGCCCAGTCGATCGGCGAGCCTGGCACGCAGTTGACGATGCGTACCTTCCATATCGGCGGCGCGGCTCAGCGCGGGACCGAGCAATCCTCGATCGAGGTCAGCTTCGACTCGAAGATTCAGATCAAGGATCGTAATGTCGCCACCAACAGCGAAGGCAAACTGATCGTCATGAGCCGCACATGCGACGTCGCTTTGCTGGACGCCCATGGGCGCGAGCGCGCACGTCACCGTGTACCTTATGGCGCACGTTTGCTGGCGGGCGACGGTGGCATGGTGACCAAGGGCCAGAAGCTGGCCGAATGGGATCCCTATACCTTGCCAATCATCGCCGAAGCCGAAGGCTTGGTCCATTTCGTGGACTTGGTCGAAGGTCTGTCGATGCAAGAAGTGATGGACGAGGCCACGGGTATCTCGTCCAAGAAGATCATGGATTGGCGTCAGCAGCCCAAGGGCGACTCGCTGAAGCCGCGCCTGATGCTGCATGACAAGTCGGGCGAGCCTATCAAGCTGAAGAACGGCCTTGAGGCGCGTCACTTCTTGCCGGTGGATGCCACGATGGTGGTGGACAATGGCGATCTGGTGCGTCCGGGCGATCTGTTGGCCCGTCTGCCGCGCGAATCGACGAAGACTCGCGATATCACCGGCGGTCTGCCGCGCGTGGCCGAGTTGTTTGAAGCGCGCCGTCCGAAGGATGCCGCTTTGATCGCGGAAATCGCGGGTCGCATCGAATTCGGCAAGGACTACAAGGCCAAGCGCCGCGTGATCCTGCGTTCCGAAGAGGCGACCGAGGAAGTGCGCGAATACCTGATCCCCAAGGGCAAGCACGTCGTGGTGCAAGAGGGCGATCTGGTGCAACCGGGCGACATCATCATGGATGGCGCGCCCGTGCCGCACGATATCCTGGCCGTTCTGGGCGTGGCCCCCTTGGCCGACTACATGGTGCGCGGCATTCAAGAGGTCTATCGTCTGCAGGGCGTGAAGATCAACGACAAGCACATCGAAGTCATCGTGCGTCAGATGCTGCAAAAGGTTGAGATCACCGATCCGGGCGATACCACTTTTGTCACGGGTGAGCAGGTGGATCGCATGGAATGGGAGGCGGTGAACGCCAAGGCGGCGCTCGAGAATCTGCGTCCCGCTCATACGCGGCGCGTTCTGCAGGGCATCACCAAGGCCAGCTTGCAGACTCGTTCCTTCATCTCGGCGGCATCGTTCCAAGAGACGACAAGGGTTCTGACCGAAGCCGCGGTCGATGGCGCGGTGGACACCTTGCAAGGGCTGAAGGAAAACGTGATCGTCGGTCGCTTGATCCCGGCCGGCACGGGCAGCACCGTCAGTCACTTCAAGCGTTTGGCCGCCTTGCGCGATCGTGAGTTGATCGAAGAATCCCAGCGTCAAAAGACATTGGCTGCCGTGTCGGTCTCGAACGAGAAACTCGATGCTTCCGCTTCCAGTGGATCGGACATGATCGGCTAAGCTGATCGGCTACATGATCCTTCTTAGGCCTGGCTGATCCATTGGACGGCCAGGCCTTTTTTGTGGTGGACATCATCAGTCAGAGACGGCCACCAGGCTAATTTTTTAGGAAATCGTTGGGGCCAGCGATGTTGGTCGATATGAAGGGGATATGAGGATGGGCGGTATCATGGATGTCCCCGTGAATATCATGATCCGAACAAGATATGGTGCGGAAGTTCCGATTCCGTTATATATGTCCTATACTTAACGTTAACCATTATCACTCTCATATGCCAAAATGAGCGATGCCAAACCTCTTGTAGCCATTGCGCAAGGCTCCAGCGCCTATGGCAGTCTTACCGCTTTGGATGCGGAAATTGCCCGAGTTCTGCCTGAGCTGGGGTGTGAGCCTTTATTCTTGCCCTTATCCGAGCCCGTTTGGGCCGAACGCATGACCAAAGTTCTGAAAGAACGCGGCCCATCTGCCATTCTGTGCGGCATTGGATGCAATGGCATCGGCATAGAGATTGGCGACGATCTGCCCACAGGCAATATGTGGCACAGGTTGGGCATTCCTTTTGTAAGCTGGCTGGGAGATTCCCCGGCCTATTTCCAACATCGTCATCGCCATCCCAGCCCCTGGATTATTCGCGCTTATACCTGCCCGGATTTTCTGGATTACCACACAACTTATCTGCGCGAACCAGGTCGCAACGCCGTGGTGGATTTTGGCGTGATGAGTTTTGGCCAGCCCCCCCAGCCGCGCGCGCGGGGCGGCAAGCCGATGATCCTGGCCCCAAAATCTTATCGGGATCCCGCCGTGGTGCGCCAATCATGGGTCGCATGGCCGACCCTGATGCGTCAGGTATTGGAAAATGCCAGCCAAACGATCTTAAAGGCGGCAAACCCCGCTTTCTGGCCCGAACACGGCATAGCGGGCGCGGTGGTCCATGCCGCCCATGAATCGGGTTTGGCGCTGGAATACGACAAACCGCTTTTGGCGCTGCTGGCGGCCCAGGTGGATGATTACACGCGCCGTGAGAGTATGGACCAGGCACTGCGTCAATTGGCCGATTTTCCGGTGATCATTTACGGAAGCAATTTGGATTCGTTGAAGGCGTCTTTGCCGCGCTCACCACGCGCCGATTTTCGCGGAGCCATCGAATATAAGGATTTGACCAATCTGTATCACCAAGCGGATGTTATTTTTTCCGTCAATCCCAATACGCAAGACGGGGCGCATGACCGTGTATGGTCGGCCTTTGGCTGCGGGGCGCTGCCGGTTTCAAACCGCATTCGCTATATGGAGTCGCTGGGGCCCGAGCTTGCCCCCTATCTGGTGGATCTCGAGGGCGGCCAGGGTTTGGGAGACGTGCTGGATCATGTGCTGAGCCAGCCCGATCAGGCGCGCGATGTGGGTTGGGCGCTGAGCGAGCGGATGCGCGCCGCGCGTCCCTTTGTTAATGCGGTGGGCGAGTTGCTGGAACTTGCGCGCGTCACACGATTGCTGCAAGGTCCGACTGTCTTTGCTCAGGATTACTTCGTCAAGGATCTACAGCCATGACGGCACATGCCGATAAGCCTGCGGGGGATGAACTGGCGGGACGAGTGGCCTTGGTCACGGGGGCCAGCCGGGGCATCGGCTGGGCCACCGCGCGCGCCTTAGCTGCCCTGGGCGCTCATGTCGTTGTGAACGGTCACAGCGATCCTGATGGCTTAGCTGCCCGCGCGGCGGAACTGACGCGCGAATTCGGCGTGATGGCCACGGCCATCTCCGCCGATATCGGCGATGCCAAGGCGGTGGGAGATATGTATCGCCGCATTCTTCAAGAGTTGGGACGTTTGGATATCCTGGTGGCCAATGCCGGGATATTAGAGGCAGGACGTTTGGGCATGATCGCGCCCGATAGCATTGAGAGGGTTCTTAGAACCAACACAGCGGGCGCGGTGCATCTGTTGCAAGGCGCGGCGCGGCTGATGCCGCGTACCAAGCCGGATGCGGTGGGTGGCGCAATCGTCTTGGTCAGTTCGATCGTCGGACGACGCGGCCATGTGGGGCAGTCGGTCTATGCGGCGGCCAAAGCGGGATTGATCGGACTGGCGCTGTCAGCCGCCAAAGAATTGGGGCCGCAAGGAATCCGCGTCAATGTCGTGGCTCCTGGCCTCATTGACACCGAGATGGCCCGTACCGCCGATGCCGCGACCCTGCAAAGCTGGATCGACCGCACGGCGCTCGGGCGCATCGGTCGGCCCGAAGAAGTGGCCGATGCCATCGCCTTTTTGGTCAGTCCCCGCGCCGCTTTTATCAGCGGTCAGGTTCTCGGTGTCGATGGATGCATCACATGACGGATGAGTACGTGCCCTTGGCAGAACCGTTAAGGAGTCGGGTCGCCGCCGCTCGCTGCGCAACGCATGAGGGGCTTACCACGCGGTTGGTGCCCTATGGCATGGAGCATAGGGCGCGCGTGATCGAGATGCGCAACGTCCCCCGCTCTTTGGCCATGCTCTCGCGCACCAGTCCCCATACGCTTGAAGAGCAAACTGTCTGGACGCAGGGGTATTTGGAACGCGACAACGACATGACGTTTGTCATCGTGGATTTACGAGGGCAGGTCGTAGGTTGCACGGCGCTTTATGACATTGAATCTGCCGGGATGACGGCCATGAAGGGCCGCCTGGTCGTGGACGAGACAGCCGTGGGCCCCTTTGCGCTGGAAGCGGAAATTCTGTTGATACGCTTGGCTTTTGAGCAGCTTGGGCTGAAGAATATGAGGACCCAGAGCCGCCCCGAAAACCACAAGATGCTCGCCATCAACGAGAAGCTGGGCTTTGTGCGTGCAGGACTAATCCCTGTGCGTGGGCATGACGAGGTGGATATGAATCTCGTGGCTGCCGATTTCCACCCTGAGAAATTCATCCCCATTTTAGAGCATTGGCGCAAACGTCTGACGTAACGCTTATAATCCCGAGCGTTGGTCGCCCATCAAGCTGGTGGCTGAGGTAGGCTGTGTTTCCACGCCGCCCAGGTTCTTAAAGAGAATGCGGAACATGATGCTGTCACCCGATTCAACATCGGCGCGCGCCGTGTGGTCGCGGCTGCCGGTGACGGAAAAGGTTAGGCACTCGTCTTGATAACCGCCGGTCAGAGAGGTGGTTAGCAGGCCATTGCTGCGCGACAGGTCATAACGTTGCCCGCCACCCATTGTCCAATAGCTCCAAAAACGGCCGTTGATCCCATAGGCGATTTCCTCGCGCGTGTCGTTCACCGCCAGATTCGGCGTGCGTGCGCTGAACAGATAGACCGCGCTTGCCTTCAGCCAATCCGGTCCCATGCTGGCCATGATGTCTTGACGCCGCGCGTCCAATGTCTTTTGGTCCAAGCGGAAGGTGTAGTCAAAGTCCAGCCATGATGAGGGTTGTAAACGGACGAGGCCCACAAGATCCGACACCTCGCGCCGCAGACCGGAATTCTCGGGGAACAACATGCCGTCGCCATAAAAGCGATAGCTTTGTCCCAGGAATATTTCCGCCGAAGCGTGGTCGGGACCTTGAATGGCCGTGCGTCCGCCCCAGGTGGCGCGTCCGCCGCCGTCCTGGCGATCAATGCCGCTGAAACGATTGCGTCGCATCAGGGTGAAAACGTCGAATTCGATGTCTTGGCTGTCTTCGTTGGGGACGGTTAGGCTCTCATGAGTTTCCGTGGCCGCCGTCACAGAGACAAGAGGCTCCACCCATAAATGCCATCCATCATCAATCGGATTCACAAGAGGGTAGCTGGTCGTGACATGCGCAGAAGGGAAGAAGCGTGTGCGTAAATCGGTGCCGCGTATGCCATCGGGACGTCGTGCATCGGGCATATTCTCGGACCACCAGGCGTTTTGGCGCATGCTGACATCGGCCACCGTCACCAGGCCCAGTCCAGGCAGAACGCGCCGCTGCCAACTGGCCTCTAGATCGGCGCGGCGCGTGGTCGCCAGACTCTTGTTGCGATTAAGGGCCAGCACGCCGCCTTGCACTTCCCAGCGTCCGCCCAAGGTCTTTCCGGGATCGCCCAGAGCCTGGAAGGACATATCGGGCAGGACGACGGGCGCAGCCTCGGTCGAGAATCCAGGGCGCGTATCTTGGAAGGCCCACACATTGCCGACCACATACGAGCGCCCATAAAAGCCTTCTGCATAGAGGCGGTTGTTTAAAATGTCGGGCGCGTAAATGTCATAGCGCGATAGATAGCTGGAATCGGTGGCCACCGCCCAATCCGCCCCGCCCCGCCAATCGGGGCCCAGCTCATAGCGCAGCGTGCCAAAATTGTGGCCGCGCAGTTGATCCCGACTGATGCTGCCATTGGTTTCTTGGCGGTCCGTGTGGACGATGCTGCCCGAAGTTACCAGTTGTGTGCGGTCCCAGTTTTGTCGCCATTGCCCCGAAAGCTGCAGGCCATCATTGGCGCTGATCAGCGGAGTTATAGTCATGTCAGCGCCGCGATCCACGATTCCGTAATAGGAAAAACCGCCATAGGTGCCCAGCGAAGAACGTGAACCGAAAGTAGGAGTGATGAACCCGCTGCGCCGTTCCACTGTGGGATCGGGGTGCGAGAAATAAGGGGAATACAACACCGGAATGCCGGCCATTTCCAGGAACGCATCCCGGTAAATCACGTCCTTGGCCTCGTGATCATGGGTGACACGTTTGGCCTTGATCTGCCACAAAGGCGGGGCTTCGGGATCGTCCTTGCACAGATCGCAAGGCGAATAAACGGCTCGTCGCAGCCGCATCCAGCGTTCACCAAAACGTTCACCGTCTTCGGCTGCTAATCGGCCATTATCGGTCATCAGGATGCGAATTCGGTCGGCATAGCCTTCGGCTAGATTGCCGGTTAGCTGCGCCCAATCGGAAAAGACAACTTCTCCGGTACTCTCTAATAGGCGCACATTGCCAATAGCCGTGACGATGCCACTGTCACGCTCATAGATCACTTGGTCGGCCAGAAGAACGCGCTCGCCATAGCTGATTTCCACATTGCCGGATGCGCTGGCGATGCCATAGGCATCCTCAAAATTCATGCGGTCGGCCAGGATCAGCATGCCTGGCGGCTTCTCGATAACAGCCGGTTTCTCGGCCTCGCGATAGACAGGGACGATTCTGGCCCCGGCCACGGAAGGAGCCAAGTTTATGCAGACCGACACCAGGGCGGCCACCACCAAGGTATGGCGCAAGCTGCTCATCATTTAAAGCCGGATAAAGTCATAACGCGCCAGAATGATAGACACCCCTCCCTTTATGCGCAAACACAAGAAAGGCGAGCCGTTGGTGACTGTTGCAAGAATGAAACGCATGATAGGGTCAGTGGATGGTGTTGGTGCCGGGGTGAACCTCGGCGTTTTGTAGAACATCCTTGACCTTGGCTGCCAATTGCTTCAGGGAGAACGGCTTGCCGAGGAAGTGGACGATCTCGCCCTCCCTAAGCTGATCGCGGAAACGGTCTTCAGTATATCCCGAAATGAAAATCACTTTCAGATGCGGCCATTTCTCGTGCACTTTGTGGATCAGTGTGGGACCATCCATCTGCGGCATCACCACATCGCTAATGAGAAGCTGCACATCGCCCTTCAATCGCTCTAGAACCGACAGAGCTTCTTCGCCGCTATGCGCCTCATGAACGGTATACCCCTTGTTACGTAAGGCGCGGGCGCTGAATACGCGTACCGCGTCCTCATCCTCGACTAGCAGCACTGTGCCAGCGCCTGTCAGATCAGCGTTGCTCGATTCGCGCGATGCATCTGTCAGTTGCAGAGGTGGCGCGGATTTGCCGGGATCGACGTACCAAGGAATATAGATACGAAATCTTGCGCCGTGGCCCATCTCGCTTTCTACATCGATAAATCCGCCTGTCTGTCGCATGATTCCATAGACCATGGATAGGCCAAGGCCCGTACCAGAGCCGACTTCCTTGGTCGAGAAAAACGGCTCGAAGATGCGTTCCAGGTTTTCTTTGGCGATGCCTGTGCCCGTATCGGTGACCTCAATCATCACATAGTTGCCTGGTACCATTTCATCCTGACCACGGACGATGATTTTGTCCTGGCGGTGGTTGCGTGTGACAATAGTCACTTTGCCGCCATCTGGCATCGCGTCGCGCGAATTGACAACCAAGTTGATAATCACCTGTTCCAGCTGGCCTTGATCCACGCGTACGGGAGCCAGATCGCGGCCATGGATCATCTGCATCTCGACGGTCGCGCCGATCAATCGACGCAGCAGATTTGATAATTCGGCTAGAACGTCGGTGACATCGATCACCTTGGGCTGCAAGGTTTGCTGGCGCGAGAAGGCCAGCAATTGCCGCACCAGATTGGCGGCGCGATTGGCGTTATGTTTGATTTGCATGATATCGGCGAAGGATTGGTCGCCCGGCTTATGCCGTTGTAGTAACAAATCGCAAAAGCCCATCATGGCCGTTAGCAGATTGTTGAAGTCGTGCGCGACGCCTCCGGCCAATTGGCCGATGGCCTGCATCTTTTGCGACTGAACGAATTGCGTTTCCATGCGCTTTTGTTCGGTGCGGTCGATAAAATGCAGAACCAAGCCGCCGTTCATCAGACGTGCGCGCATACCTTCGGGCTTTGACCCGGGTTCAAGTGGAGTCGCGAACAGATGCACGGCGGCCATGCGCCGTCCGATCAAGATGGTCTCTAGCCCATGGGGAAAGTGCGCGCCGTTGATGGAGTTGTGCAAAGCCTGGATGATCTGTTCTTGTTGATCCGTACCGATCAGATTTTGGAACTCGCGCCCTGACATGTCTTCATCACGAAAACCCAGCATGGTGCAAAAGGCGCGATTGGTCTCGACAATCGCCATCTCGGGATTAAGCAGGACGATGCCGATGGGTGCCTCAGCGAACAGGTGCTGAAACCGCGCCTCGGATTGGTCCAATGCCTGCTGCCATTGTCGCTCGGTGGTCAGGTTACGCACGACTGAACGTGTGCGTAGTTGTTTTTCATCCTCTCCACTTGCGACAACGGTTTGCGTGATAAAGGCGGGTATCATCTGTCCTTCGCGGTGTCGCAACGAGACTTCGCCACCTAAATGCCCATTGGATCCTGCGACGACGGCGTAGGGGCGCGCGCCGGTGGGTGGTGCGGCCAATAAGTCGTGAAGACATAGTTTGCCCGATGTTAATTCAGCCGGAGTGCGGCCTAACCAATCGGCCAAAGTGCGGTTGGCATAGAGAATCTGGCCGTCTTGATTGGCGGAATAGATGCCCACCGGCGCATGCGCCATAAAGTCGGCCAGCTTGGCTTTTTCTTCGCGCACACTGCGCTCGACGCGACGTCTTTCGCTGACGTCCTCGAAATCCCATTGCACATATCCTACCCAGCCGGGCAAGGGACGGGCGATCACCTGCCGCCATTCTATCGCCGAAGAAGGTGTGCGGCGCACCGGAAGGTCGGCGTTGGCCGTACGTCCTTGATGAGCGGCGCGGCGTAGGCGTTGAAATTCCGATTGAACGGCAGGAGAGGTGGTGGAGAAGAAGACGGCAAGGTTCTCCTCAACATCGCCGCGTCCGGAAGGCGGCAGCCAGTCTGCGAAGGCGCGGTTGGCCAGGACCAACTGTCCTTCGAAGTCTGTAATCAACCGGGGCACCACGCCGCCGTGAAAGGCATCGCGTAAGAGGGACTCGCTGGTGGCGTGACCCAAGGCCACGCGACGCAAATGGTACCAGAACACCCCGGCAGCCAGCAGCATTGTGGCCGCCAGTACGGATAACAGGACCGGCTCGTCCATCCGTGTGCCGATCAGTGGCAGCACAAGTACCAACAATCCCAAGCCTAACAGGACCACAATACCAACCAGCGTGACCTTGACTTCGGGCATGTCGTGCAGCATCGCCAGGACGGTCCCGGCGGGTCGGTTGGAACGAATGGTCAGGGGTTTTCCTTGCATGGTAACGGAGGGGTCCTTCATATTTTCTGGTTCTTGAGACGGAATACATACGAGATGATCTCGGCCACAGCGCGATAGTGCTGTGTTGGGATTTCCTGGTCAATCTCGACTGTGGCGTACAATGTACGGGCCAATGGTGGATTTTCCACCAGAGGTACGCCATGTTCTTTGGCGACATCGCGGATACGTTTGGCGATCAGGTCGGCACCCTTGGCCAGGACCATCGGCGCGCGCATTTCGCTTGGTGCGTATCGCAAAGCCACGGCGACGTGAGTCGGGTTCGTGATGACCACATCGGCCTTGGGGATTTGGGCCATCATACGTTGCCGCGCACGCCGCATGCGAATCTGGCGCAATCGACTTTTGACGACCGGATCTCCTTCGGACTGGCGAAACTCGTCTTTCACCTCCTGTTTGGTCATGCGCAGACGACGATAATATTCCATTCGCTGCCAAATTAAATCTCCAATCGCCACCAATGAGGCCGCCAATAGCACCGACCCAGCTAAATGCACCACTTTGTTCTTAAGGTGATGCGAAATTTCGACCATCCCCAGGCCAACCATGGTTTCGGAGTGTTCCAGTGCGGGAGACAAGATCATCCAGGCTACGGTGCCGACCAATGCCAGCTTCAACATGCCCTTGATCATCTCGACCACGCTGTGAATCGACACCAGGCGCTTCATTCCTTCCAATGGAGATAGGCGCGACCATTGAGGAGCCAAAAGCTGCGTTGAATAAAATAAGCCAGTCTGAATCATGGTTCCAGCAATGGCCACGACCAACAGCAGCAGAAAAACCAAGGCCGCCGGCCAGCCCGGGGCTGCCAGTGCCGACAGCATAATGCCGCCGACATTCGATGTCGTAACTTCTGTATCATCAACATGTTCTAACAGAGATTTCATGTTATCAATGAATGTCTTTGATAGGGGCGCGGCCAGCATGGCGGTGATAGATAAACCACCAAGCAACAAGAACCAACTGCCCACTTCGCGGCTGACAGGAATATTGCCCTGTTCGCGCGCTTCGCTCAGACGCTTGCTGGTCGGGGCTTCGGTTTTTTGAGATTCGTCTTGATCTTCGGCCATGGCCTCCGCTCCCGATCCGTTATGCCCGCCAATTATCGGATCGTTATCTAAACAAAGCATGGGAGAAGACGGGCCAGCACGCTATAAGCGTCCGAACCACGCGCCTCACCCGATGAATCAGGACATTCCAAAGGTTAATAAATGATTGATGCTGAATCCGGGCCGATGGAATGGAGCCATGATTCTTGGGGGAATTCCACCCTGGAAGGCCCGATTTATGTGCTCTTGCACGGCTGGGGCCGCAGCCGCGCCGATATGCGCCCGTTGGCCGAGCGATTGGCCTGTGAGTCTGGCGCATATGTCATGTCATTCGATATCCCAGGTTTCGGGCAAAGCCCGCCGCCGTCCCAGATAGGGGACAGCGGCGACTATGCCGACTCTCTCGCGCGGCATTTGGCCAAGCAGGGAATGGGGCCGGTTATTGTGATCGGTCATTCTTTGGGAGGGCGGATCGCCATTCAGCTGGCGGCTCGGCACAAGGGGCAGGTGAGGGGAGTCGTCGGCTTGGCGGCGGCAGGATTAAAGAAACCTCGTTCTGTTATTTGGCGCGCGCGAGCTTTGGGAATGAAAACGCTGGCGCGCTTGGCGCGGGCGGCGGATCGTTGTTTGGGGACGCAGTTTAAGCCGCTTTTGGCCGCGCATATGGGCAGTTCCGATTATCGCGCGGCGGAGAAAATGCGGCCAATCCTCGTGCGGATTTTGGGCGAGGATTTGTCAAGCGTCGCGCCGCAGGTGGCCTGTCCCGCCCTACTGATCTATGGCGAACATGACACCGAAACGCCCCCCGAATTCGGCCAGCGTTACGCGCGATTGATGCCCCATGCGATGCTGCATATCTTGCCACATCTGGATCATCTGACGATCCTGTCTCGGGGATTAAGCCAGACCCGCCCTTTGATTCTGGATTTCACGCACAGACTATAGCAAGGTCAAATCATGTCCGCTTCGACATCGTGGTTGTCCCACATCATCTTGATCCTGCTGATCCTTGCCTCGCTGGCCTTCACGAGCAAGCGACTGATGCGCCTGTTGCACTATTTCCAGCAGGAAGAATACGACAACGCCCGCTTCCTATCCTGGATATGGCGGCATGGGCTGGATCGTTATGTCAGCATGGTGTTGGTTCTGTTGGGCTGCACCATGGGCATCATGGTGTCGCCCTTATTCTCGGTTCTGGCCGCATCGACTCTGATGATGTCTTTCCTGCGCGAGACGGATCCGCGCCGTGCCGATCAATCGAAAAAACCTTTGGCGATGACGCCCCGCGCTTATCGCCTGTTGATCGTGGCGTTCTCGCTGGTGCTGATTCTGGCGTTGCTGGCATTCATGGATATCGACCTTGCCGCCCGTGGTCCCGGTTACCCCATAGCCTTGGCGCTGGTGGTGGTGATCCAATTATTGCCCGTGCTGTTGGTGGCGGCGAATATTCTGCTGTGGCCGCTTGAGGAGGCGGGACGCCGCCGCTATCTGCGTGAGGCCAAGGCCAAGCTTGAACGTCTTAAACCCTGCGTTATTGGCATCACCGGCTCGTTTGGCAAAACATCGTGCAAGCATATCCTGGGACATATCTTGTCGGCCCAATCGCCCACTCTGGTGACGCCTGGCAGCGTCAATACGCTCCTTGGCGTGGCGGGCGTGGTGCGCGGGCAGTTGAGCGATCAACATCGCTTCTTCGTGGTGGAGATGGGGGCCTATGGTCCGGGTTCGATCGACAGGTTATGCCGCCTATTCCCGCCCAATCATGCCGCTATCACCGCGATCGGCACCGCGCATTATGAACGTTTCAAGACGTTATCCGCCGTTGCTCAGGCTAAATTCGAGATCGCCACCGCTGCGACCGCGCAAGGCGGCACCGTGGTTTTGAACATCGATGCCATGGACGAGGAGTTCTGGCAGTCCCGCGTGGAGCCCGATCATTTCTGCCTGGTTTCAGCGCAGGATCATCCCGAGGCGCCCACCATACGCATTCTTCATGTCAGCCAGACGACGGCGGGGTTGTCGTTCACGCTGCGCCATCAAGGCCAAGATTACGCCATTCAGGCCCCGCTTTGGGGTGTGCATCATGTGGGCAATATGGCGGTGGCTTTCGCCCTGGCCGTGCGCTGCGGAGTATCCCCGGTTATGGCGGCGGCGGCCCTGAGCCATATGCCGCAAATCAGCCATCGGCTGGAAGTGCGTCGCACACCCGGCGCACCGACGGTGATCGACGACGCCTATAATTCCAATCCCGGCGGTTTCCAAGTGGCCTTGGAAGTGTTGGACCTGCTGGCCAAGGAGTCGAAAGGTCGGCGCATCTTGGTCACGCCAGGCCTTGTCGAACTGGGTGTCAGGCACGACCCGGAGCACCGCTTTTTGGGTGAACAAAGTGCGCAATGGGCCGATATCGTGCTGGTGATCGCGGCGATTCGGATTCCGACCTTCATGCAAGGCCTTCGCGCATCAGAACGTCAGGACCTGCAGATCGAAACCTTTCCCGGTTTTGCGGCGGCAAAGGCATGGCTAAACTCCAATCTTCGAAATAACGATGTCGTGTTGTACGAGAACGATCTGCCGGATCTGTATGAATCTCCTCCAAAATGGTAATATTATCAATATAATAGATGGTCTTGACGGCGTCCTGTCCCGCACTAGATACAGTTATGCCGGGAGGTGCCAACAAAGGGTTCACGGGTGAATTCTGGGCCTCCGGGCGTTGGATGCAGGCTTGGCCCGTGGTGGGCGAGTCTGTGGGTTATCGCTCAAACAAGGAGGATACGACCATGCGCACCTTCGATCTCACACCCCTGTTCCGTTCCACGGTTGGTTTTGACAGCGTGGCCCGTATGATGGATGCGGCCATGCGGATGGACGATGCCGCCTTGTCCTATCCCCCCTACAATATCGAGAAATTGGGGGAGGACAATTACCGCATCAGTATGGCGGTGGCCGGGTTTGCCGAGAGCGACCTAGGCATCACCACCCAGGAAAACGCCCTTGTCGTCTCGGGGCGTCAGCAACTGCGCGAACCGGAAGAAGCAGAGGAAAAACAGTACCTGCACAGGGGTATCGCCACGCGGGCCTTTGAAAGAAGGTTCCAACTGGCCGACCATATCCGCGTGACGGATGCGTCCTTGGTCAACGGCATGCTTCACATCGACCTGGTGCGGGAGGTGCCCGAGGCCATGAAGCCGCGGACGATCGCCATTGCCGCCGCCAAATCAGGAGAGATGAAAGGACCTGAGAAGAGGGCGGAAATCGCTTCGCCGCGCAAGCAAGCCGCCTGATCCCAAGCGGCAGGCAGGCTCAGACCCGCCCGGTTCCCGAGTTCTGGGGCCGGGCGGTGCTTTATACGGAAGGTCTATTCGCTGTGAGGCACTAAACGGGGAAAAGGTCAGACTCTACTTCCCGTAAGTAATGACTTGGGAGCGGTTTCCTTAACAAGCGTTGTCGGCGAACTTTCCTTCGCCATATGCAGTTTTGGATTCCATCCGAAACTGCACGCATAAAGAATGCTTGCGATCGCGATGCCGATCAGCGGGAAGTGGTCTGGCGTTCCATAGATAATGGGCAAGGCGATTAAAGTGACCAAACAGCGGCCCACCGTCAGATATATCTCGCGCACAACGAGGCAGGCATAGGAGCGGGTAGCGTACCACCGGCTATCCATGCCCACACCATACAGATGCTCTCCCGCCGTCCATAGCAAAGTCGTGCCTGTGAGCAAAGCTGCCGATGGAGATAGGATCAGCCATCCCAACCAACCCAGCCCTGAACATATAGCACTGAGCGACAATTCTTGTCCCTTAGCCCGGCGTACCAGGATGCCCGTCAGGGGCGAGAGCACAAAGCGCACGCTTGCCTTTAATGCAAAGGCCAAGCCGATAGCCAAACCCGCGACTCCCGCCATCTTCAGCCACACGGGTAACAGAAAGGCCGTCAGGGCTTCGGACATACTGGTTGCAAGGGTTGAAAACACATACCGGCGCGGACGGTGCAAAGCGCGCCAAAGACTCTCGTTATGCAGCACGTCTTGCTCACCTTCCCGAAGTGCGGCAGATGTTTTCTGATGCAGTACATGCAAATTTGGCAACAGGGGTAGCAAACACAGAGCACCCAAGCCATTGAAGGCAAAGCCCAAGCCTGCTGCATCGCTGCGCTCCACGCCGCTGGCCAGGAAAACGCCAGCCAATATGGCTCCGAACATTCCCCCTAACACATTGCTGACCCAAGCCATTGAAACTTCTTCGCCACGGTCTTCATCATGCGTCGATGCCAGCATGATGGTGTGAAAGGCGAACCAGAAGGGAACTATGGCCACAGATAAGGCCACTCCGATCACAATGGGACTATGTGCCCATATCATGGCCGCCGTGACAGCCAAAACGGACGTCGTCAAAACCATGATCCATAAAATGGCGCGGGACAGATAGGGGGCCACCCATGCCAGACCGGAAAAGCCCACGGCTGTTACTAAATAACGCGTGAACAGAAAAGCTGCCATGGCCCATAGGCCTTCATGTGCCATGTCCACAACGATAAAAATGCTCGCCAAAACCGAGCCAAGTTGCGACAGCACCCCGCTGGCGTACACCAACCCCAAGCGTCCCGATGTAAACGGCTTGACGAAAGCTCGCCACAAGAATGATCGCCAATCCGATTCATGAACCGCCACGGCGGCCATAGCGGTATGCACTCTTGTAGCTCCTTGAAATGACGAGTCTCGCGACTGAAGATCATTTCTATCACCAACCAGTTACTAAACCGTGAAACGAAATGATCGAAGGGATTCGGCCTTCTTTCGGTGGCCAGAGACAAAGGCCTTCCTCTGTCGAGGCGCAGGAATCACGATACGCACCGATGGCGAGGCATCCGTCTCGATCCACACCCATCAGGTATGACACCTCGCGGACAATACAATGCCGTGGACATATTCCGTCCGCTTACTTCATGATAAGATTTAGGGCGTAAAACATCTCTTAATCAGGTCCTTGTGCCACGGAAGGGGAACCGAGAGTGTCGAATGAATCGCAAGAGTCGGCCAAACTCGACTTAGAGTCGCCGCTCAATACCGGCACATCCCGGGAAGTCTCGGAATCTATGATCGGCGTATTTCTGCCCGAAGCGGGGCTGCGTGATTTCATTTGGCATGAACCCGTTATTCGGCGTCTAGCCGCTGAAGATCCCAGCGGAAAGGTTACCCTGCTCACAGGTGATGTTTCCGCCGCCCGCCGCATTCTTGAACCGGAAGATCTGGTGGATTGTTTCGTCGAGCTATCGGCTGAGATACTTAGCGCGGATCTGACAACGCCTGAAAAGCTGCCATCGGTGTTCTTCACGTTGGTTGCGATGATGCGCAAGCTGAGCTTTGAGAAGGTCTTCATCTTCAGCGATCAAGCCATTTTTGCTGCGGCTACAAGGTTCGCCGGTGGCGGTAATGTCCATATATACGGGTACAGTCGCAAGATCGGACTGGCAGGATTCTTCTTGAACAACCCCCTGCAATTCGCCGAAGACACGCGCATTATGCGTCCTATGAATCGGGCAGCGTTGCTGCTGGAATCCCTGGACATAAATTGCCACAATCCGCACCCTGACTTAAAGGTCCCGTCACAGGACGTGCAGATTTTGCAAGAACGCTTCAGTCATATTCGTGAGCCGTGGATATCTTTTGGCATCACCGGCGTCGAGGATCCTTGGCCTCCCACCCGTTTTGCCTACATCTTGGATATGCTGTGGGAACGTGGCTATCGCGGCCTGTTTCTAACATCATCCTTCCCGGCTTCGGAAATCGGCCAACAGATCATGGAGAGTTGCAGCATTGCCGAGCCACAGATGGCGTTCGGTCTTTCCTCGGGACAGATCAAGGCACTGTTCAATTCGTCGCTGCTCTTCTTCGGCCACGCCGACTCCGTCATGGCGGACCTGGCCTGCGCCGTGGGAACGCAATGCGCCGTTCTGGCAAAGAACCCGGGGTATCAGGCTCCCTCGCCGCTGCAACTGGTGATCTCGCCTGAACTGGGGACAAGCACGACACAAGAAAGCGGTCTACAGGCCATCTCCATTACCCAGGTGATGGAGGTACTGCGCCGTCTGCTTCCCTTGATCGACCTAACGGCGAACCGAGGTGGATGAGTTTGATGTCGAGGTCAAATGCGGCATCGCTCCGCGCAGGTAATCCCAGCCACTGACGAGGCTTAGCACCGCCGCCAGCCACAAGGCGATATCTCCCGGCCATGCAGGCGGAGCGTTCGGCACCCGGGGATCGGACAGGATCAACAAGGCCAAGGCCACCATTTGCGTGGCGGTCTTCCACTTGGCCAAACGAATGACGGGCATGGTGTTGCCCATCATGGCTAGGAACTCCCGCAGCCCTGACACCGCCACTTCGCGCAGCATGATCAGCAAAGCCGGTAAAAATCCCCATGCCGTCAGGCGATCCGTGCTTAGCATCACCACCAGCACGGCGGAAATCAGAAGTTTGTCGGCAATGGGATCAAAGCAGACGCCGAACAAGGAAATCTGTTTTGAACGTCTTGCCAGATAGCCATCCAGCCAATCCGTGATGGCGGCCAGGATGAACAGAACCAGCGCCGCCCATGCGGCCCATTCCTGAGGAATCAGCATCAGTACCACAACCGGCAGGATCAACACGATCCGCGCGATGGTCATCAGATTGGGCAATGTTGTCAGAGAAGGAGGCATGTTCATCGGTGTTCTCCCTTGGTCGGGTCGGCACTGTGAGGCGATTCGCCGTCACGGCGCAAGTTACTGCGGATCATAGCATCCAAAGGCGGCATGGGTGGAGATTCCGGCAAGGGGCCGCCGGCATGTTCGGGGCGCGGCGCATGATGCCCCGTGCTGAGCAAGCGGTCATACATGACCAAGGCCCCCGCCATACCGACATGGATGCAAAAACGCGAAGGAATACGCACCACATGGTCGCAGCGGGCCAGCAGTTCCGGGCTTAGGCTGCCGTGTTCTGGCCCCAGCACATAGGCCGCGCAAGGCGGATGCCGGAAGCTGGGCAGCTCCACCGCATGATCCGCTATCTCCACCCCGACCAAGACGCATTTTTCGGGCAAAAAGAATTCCGTGGCCTTGGTATAGGCGTAAACCGGCAGGTGCAGCCCAGCCAATGACGTATCCGCCGCCTGCACAGCCGCCGCATCCAAAGCCGAATCGATCGTAAAGAAGAAACTGGCCCCAAACGCATGCGCCGTGCGCATCAGATCGCCCAGATTTCCAGGCTTACCAAGACGCTCCACACCAATGCCAAAATAGCCACGCGGGCCGGAAGGGCTTCTTTCCATAAGGCCAGTTTAACCCCTTTTGCCATTGGTAGCCAAATGAATGACTTGGCATGCATCATTCCATCTTCCGTCCGGCGGATAATGTCGCTATGCTGCGCCGTCACAGGGGCGATTAGCTCAGCGGTAGAGCATCCCGTTTACACCGGGCAGGCCGGGAGTTCGATCCTCTCATCGCCCACCATTCCCTGCTCGATCTTTAAGGTGTTCGAAGTTATGATATTGCCTGTTCTTGCCGTCATTGCCAGTTTGGCGCTGTTGCTGTGGAGCGCGGATCGTTTTGTGGATGGTTCGTCAGCCACCGCGCGGCATTTTGGCATGCCGCCCTTACTGATCGGCATGGTGATCGTTGGGTTTGGCACCTCAATGCCCGAGATGATCGTCTCGGCCCTTGCTGCATCGCAGGGCAATTCTGGCCTGGCCTTGGGCAACGCCTATGGTTCGAACATCACCAACATCGCGCTGATTCTGGGACTGGCCGGGTTGATCCGACCCATCGCCGTGCATTCGCAAGTTCTGCGCAAGGAACTGCCTATTCTAACCGCCGTTACGCTTCTGGCTGCTTGGCAGGTGCATGACGGCATGGTCACGCGCGTGGAAGGACTAATATTGTTGGGCGTGTTCACAGGTCTGATGGCATGGACCGTCTGGCAGGGCATGCGTAGAAAGCCTGACTCGCTTGGGAAGCAGATGGAGCAGGAACTGAAAACACATATCATGCCCATCAAGCGTGCTGTGTTTTGGATGCTGGCGGGCTTGTTGTTGTTGATCCTCAGCTCACGCATGTTGGTTTGGGGAGCGGTGGAAATCGCGCATGGTCTTGGTGTCAGCGACCTGATCATCGGCTTGACCATCGTAGCGGTGGGCACGTCCTTGCCTGAACTGGCGTCTTCGGTCATTGCCGCCCGCAAAGGTGAGCACGATATCGCGCTGGGCAACATCTTGGGATCGAATCTGTTCAACACCCTGGCCGTGGTGGGAATCGCCGCTCTCATCCGTCCGCTTCAGGCCGCGTCTGAAATTTTCACCCGCGACATGCTGGTTATGGGCGTCTTGACCGTATCCCTTTTCGTGCTTGGCTATGGCTATCGCGGCCCCGGTAAAGGCCGCATCAATCGTTTCGAGGCGGCGGGTTTGATCGCCTGTTTTACGGCCTATACCGCATACCTAGCCGGGGGTCTGTCGGCGCACTAAGTGGGCCCCATTGGCACAGAAGCTTGCGTAAGACCGTTTCGGCATCTATCTTCGACACGTTATAGCGAACGCCTTAGGCTGGTCGCATGAGACAGACCGGCGTTCTCTTCAACCCTTTTACCGGGGAAACGATATGTTCGAAAAAATCCTGATCGCGAATCGCGGCGAAATCGCCTTGCGCCTGCACCGGGCATGCCGGGAAATGGGCATTCGAACCGTCGCCGTGCATTCCACCGCCGATGCCGACGCCATGCATGTGCGCTTGGCGGATGAAAGCGTATGCATCGGTCCGCCTTCGTCGCGTGAAAGCTATCTGAACATTCCGGCCTTGCTGACGGCGGCGAATCTGACGGGGGCCGATGCCATTCATCCGGGAATTGGCTTTCTTTCAGAGAATGCGCGTTTTGCCGAGATGGTCACAGATCACGGCTTGGCCTTTATCGGTCCTACGGCCGAGCATATCCGCATCATGGGCGACAAGGTGGCCGCTAAGGATGCCGTTAAGAAGATCGGCCTACCCACCGTGCCCGGCTCGGACGGAACGGTGGGTAGTCTGGACGATGCAAAGCGCATCGCGGGTGAAATCGGCTATCCCGTGCTGATCAAGGCGGCGGCAGGCGGCGGCGGTAAAGGCATGAAGATCGTGCACAACGCTGCCGGATTGGCGGAAGCCTACCAATTGGCGCGCGGCGAAGCCCGCGCGGCCTTTGGCGACGATTCCGTCTATATCGAAAAATTCCTGATCCGTCCGCGCCATATCGAGGTGCAGATTCTGGGCGACCATCATGGGCATGTGGTGCATTTCGGCGAGCGTGACTGCTCGGTGCAACGTCGGCATCAGAAGGTGGTCGAGGAAGCGCCTTCCCCTGCGCTGAACGCCAGCCAACGCAACGAAGTGTGCGAGATGGCGGCTGATGCCGCGCGTAAACTGGGCTATCGATCCCTGGGCACCATCGAATTCCTGTTCTGCGATGATCGATTTTATTTTATCGAGATGAACACCCGTCTACAGATCGAACATACGATCACCGAGATGATCACCGGGGTCGATCTGGTGCGCGAACAAATCCGCGTCGCCACCGGCGTGCCCTTGGGCTACGAGCAAAAAGACATTCACTTTAACGGCCACGCCATCGAATGCCGCATCAATGCCGAGCATCCGGAAACCTTCATGCCATCCCCTGGGCGTATCACCGATTATCATGCCCCCGGCGGCCTGGGTGTGCGCGTGGATAGCGCGCTCTATGCGGGGTACAAGGTGCCATCTTATTATGACAGCATGATCGCCAAGCTCGTGGTCCACGGCACCAACCGCAATGAATGTTTGCTGCGCTTGCGGCGTACCTTGGAAGAGTTTGTGATAGGCGGCATCGAGACCACCTTACCCTTGCACCAAAGGATCATCAGCCGCAGCGACTTTATCAATGGCGATTATGATATCGCTTGGCTCGAGAGAATATTGGAAGAGAAGGAATAATAATTCTGGCAAACGGTTTGACCGATGTTAGGTGGCATTAACCAAACTTAAAGCGTTAATGCATACGGTGGCGCAGAACCCGATTGGCACGACCAGATCGGCTCTGTACGAACTGATTTTGTGCGGCAAATGATGGGATTCGAAGCATGTCTATCACCGCAGAGATCAGATGTGTGCGCTGAAACCGTCCTCTCCCCCCCCCCCCCGCACGCTGGTCATCGGCGTCTGAATCAGGCATAGCCATCGGGCCGATTCTGTGGGTGGTGGCGATTCTGGCTGTTTTGGCCTCTGCCATTGCGGCGGGGTCGGGTTCGTTCAATGGCGATATCTCTGCCGTCAGCGCCAAGGCCCAGGCATCCGCCATTCTTGGATATGCCAATGAAGTGAAATTTGCCGTGGATAGATTGATTGCTAAGGGCTGCACCGATACGGAAATCAGTTTTGAAAACCCTATCGCTAGCGGCTATACAAATCCAAATGCCCCATCCGATAAATCCTGCCATGTCTTTGATGTCAATGGCGGTGGGGTGTTGTTCAACAAATATCATCCAAGCTGTAGTAACATCAATTTCAAAACAAATCATGCTCTAGGTCACAACATGAAAAATATTGGTGATTCAGAAAAAGCCGATATATATATGAGATTAAGTTATTGTGGTATTTTATTATGCAACGCATACAATAATCTTGTTGGGATAAATAATTTAGTCAACTATGATGGGCATATGTCTACAGATAATTTTGTTGGAACATATCTTGATGGAGGTGGCTTCTATACTCCGAATATTAATATATTGGGGAAACATTCTTACTGTGCTACGTTCGGGGGCGGAGATTATATAGCCCTCTATTTTGTTATTCTCGCACGGTGACACTTCAAAAACAGTTATCCTGCCTGACCATCGGGGTTACATAGCCTTTATCTGCTATCTACAGGCCATGCCCTTTTAAAATGCCCGCCTCTCGTAGGAAAGGCGGGCATTGTTAAAACCGAAATACGGCGTGTTTGTGCGCATGCGCGCCCTAACGATTTATTCCGATGTAGAGCCAGATTTGCCGCCATGCTCAGCACGGTGTTCTTGTCTCTTTTGCTGACGCTCTTCCATTTTTTCTTTGCGTTCTTCCCGGCGCGCCTCACGGATAGTCTTCATGCGCTGATGCAATTCTTCCATACGCTTGTGATCGGCTTGCAGCTGTTCCCGCTCGGCCTTCATCTTGGTGTGCAGCTGCTGCATTTCTTGATGCAATTGCTGCACTTCGGGATTGCCCTGCGCGCCATGCATGGCTTCCTCTGCCGAAGCTGGGATAGTCATCATGAGCGGCAAGGCGAGTATGGCGGCGAACACTGTGGTGGTTATTTTCATGATCGGCTCCCATCGGCAGGAAAGTGAATTCGGGCGAGGTACCCAGATCACTGTCTGGATGACCCCGCGACAGGAAACTAAGGGATAAATGATGAAGAAAAGTTTAACAAACGGGGTGCCTTGAGAAATTTATCTTGCCGCCGCTGTTATCTTGATAACTGAATGATATATATTATACTTTTCTATGAAAAAACGCACAGAACGCCGCTTTGCCCATGTAGGCGACCGTGGAATATTTCTCCGCCTGCGAACATGCCCACCAGCGGAATGCCGCCCAATTCGTATTGGATCAACTTGAGCTCTTGGCTGCCAGGGCCGAATAAGTGGGTGCCGCGCCCTAGGCAAGAGATATACAATGCCCCGCGCGCGGGCGCACATAGACGGCGTTTCAGAGATTGTACCATCTGTCGCAGGTCTTCGCGCGCGGCTGTGGCGTCACGCTTGGTGAAAGACAGGCGACGTCCACGCTCGACCGGCTCCATCAAGGCCAGCCAGCCAGCCGTGCGATTTATCCCCACGACAGGGCGCACGATATAATCCCCCGTATCGCTGCCAGGAACGGAAAGGGCTACATATAGGCCGTCTTCGATGCTTGTGGCTGTCGTCTCGCTCTCACCGCGCTGGCTCATGTCTTCGCGCAGCACATCCAACGCAAGACGGCCATCCAGCTCGGTGATCAGATTGTCCTCGGTCCCGGTAATGACGTAAAACGAACCTCTTGGGATGCAGGCCTGGGTTAGTCCCACGCTGACAGGCAAGCTACCCCCGCGCAACAGGACCCCAGAAATCCCACCTGCAGTAAAGCTGTCCGCTAGCTGAATGGCCGTGCCGCGACAGGCGACAATGCCGCCCACCATGAAGCATCCCGTTTCCAAGGAGATGGAATCCAGCAGAGAAAGCAGATCATCTTGGCGCGGATCGGCGTGGACGATGGCAAAAGGTGGCAGATCGTCCTTGAACCATTTTTGCGCTTGCTGTGCCAGCTCGGTCACATCGCTGGGCCGTTGAATAGAGAACATGTGGATATTCTCGGCAGGCACATCTAACAACATGATGGCCGCCGCAGGCTGGTCAAAAATCTCCTTGTCCAACGCGCACAGCCCCACGCCAACCGTACCTACCCAATGCGAGACGCCGGTGATTCGGCGCAGCAGAGTCACCAGGCTGCTCAGATCATCGGCCAGATGGTCACTGACATAGACAAGCCCCAGATTGCAGTTACCGATTTCTCCGAGCTTTAGCAGGCATTCCTTGCCGATAGAGGACCAATCCTCGCCGGTGGCGTAGGCGAAAGGCAAAGGCCTTGCATGCGGAGGAGGATTTGTGTTCCCAAGTGTCATAAGGTCGTCTCACTCTCGATATAAATTGCCGGATAGCATCGCATAAGATTGACGCCGCGCGCGCGTTCGGCCATTTTATCCCCATCTTGTTCATCGGGCCAGCCCCACGAGGTCACCGTGATTTTGGATATGCGCATCCTGGAGTTGCTGACTTCCAAGGTCTGTCATGACCTTGTTAGTCCTGTGGGGGCCATCAACAACGGCGTTGAGCTGATTGAAGAGGTCGGCGGCGACACGGTGGGCGAGGCGATGAAGTTGATCGCGGCCAGCGCAACGCAAGCGGCGCGCCGTTTGCGTCTCTTCCGCATGGCCTATGGTCGTGCGGGTAGCGAGGCAGGGTTGTCTGTGCAGGATGTGCGTGCGATTGCCATGGCACATTTCGAAGGAAGCAAAACGGAACTGACTTGGCCCATGGACGTGCCTTCCCACGCGATAGTCGAAAGACGTGGCGCGCTTAAGGTATTGCTGAACGTGATCCTCATGGCCGAAGAATGCCTGACTTATGGGGGATCAATGAAGGTGGAGGCGGGCTCGGAAGGGGATCCGAACAGCTGCCGAATCATTTCTTCGGGAAGGCAAATAACCATATCGCCTCAGTCCCATGCGGCCATGCTGGGCGAGCTGCCGGTGATGGAAGTGTCGCCACGTACGATACAGCCTTATATTGCGGGAACATTTGCGCGGCATTTTGGTTTGGATATCGCATGGGCCACCCTGGGCGAAGGGGTAGGGCAATTTACGTGTTCTTTGGCGTCTGTTCCGCTCGACCGCTAACGGCTTCTTAAGTAATTCTCCCCATTCTGTTGTCTGGCGCTATCTGCTCTCGGCCTCGTAGGCGGAGGTGGTGCGCGTACGATCATTTACCCGTTCTAGGGGGCACTCATATGGATGATATGTTGGGCGAATTCCTGACGGAGACGAACGAGAATCTCGCGCGTCTGGACACGGAATTGGTGAAGCTGGAGCGTACGCCGAATGATCCGGCATTGCTCAGCGATATCTTTCGCATCATTCACACCATCAAGGGCACATGCGGTTTCGTGGGGCTGACACGCCTTGAAGCCGTGGCGCATTCGACGGAAAACGTCCTTGGCAAGTTCCGCGACGGTTTGCTTCCGGTGACGCCCGATGCGGTGACCTTGATCCTTGAGTCCTTTGATTGCGTCAAGAACATTCTGGCTTTCCTGGAAGCAACCGAATCGGAACCGGAAGGCAGTGATTCAGACCTGATCGGCCGACTCAATGCGCTCGCCGAAGGCAAGAAACCAGCTCCGGCGGCTGTGGTCGAGAGCGCTCCAAAAGCAGTCATACCTGCCAAGGAAGAGACGGCGAAGGAAGAGACGGCGGCGGTTGCTAAGCCTGCGGCACCGATGTCTGAGTCCGTGATCGAGGATGAAGACGGTGGTGACGAGATGAGCGGTACTTCCGTGGTCGCGCCGCATGCCGCAGCCAAGCAAAATGATAAGGAACCGGCGTTGCCGCAAGAATCTGCGGTGTCCGGACAGAGCATACGTGTCAGCGTCAATCTGCTGGAAGCCTTGATGACGACGGTCAGCGAATTGGTGCTGACGCGCAATCAGCTTTTGCAGATCATGCGCAATCAGAAGGACAGCGACTTTGCCGCGCCGTTGCAGCGCCTGAACTTAATCACCTCTGAGATCCAAGAAGGGGTGATGAAGACCCGTATGCAGCCGATTGGCAATGCATGGGCCAAGCTGCCGCGACTGGTGCGCGATCTGTCGGTCGAATTGGGCAAAAAGATCGATCTACAGATGCGCGGCGCAGAGACCGAATTGGATCGTCAGGTCTTGGAGATGATCAAAGACCCGTTGACCCATATGGTGCGCAATGCGGCGGATCATGGTTTGGAAAGCGCGGCCGAGCGCGCGAAGGCTGGAAAGTCCGATACAGGACATATCCAGCTGAACGCCTACCATGAGGGCGGACATATCATCATTGAGGTCGGCGATGACGGTCGAGGCCTGAACCTTGACAGGATCAAGACCAAGATCGTGACCAACGGCTTGGCCAGTGAACAAGATCTGTCGGCGATGACTCCGCAGCAGATTTATCAATTCGTGTTCCGCCCGGGATTCTCGACGGCTGAGAAAGTAACCAATCTTTCGGGGCGCGGCGTCGGCATGGATGTGGTTAAAACCAACATCGAGAAAATCGGCGGCACGGTGGATCTAAGCTCTACACCGGGGCGTGGTTCACGCTTCATGATCAAGATCCCGCTGACTCTGGCTATCGTCTCGGCGTTGATTGTCGAATGCGCGTCCGAACGATTTGCCATCCCTCAGATATGCGTGATTGAGCTGGTGCGCGCGAGCGCCCAAAGCGATCAACGTATCGAGCGCATCCACGATACCCCGGTTCTGCGCCTGCGCAACAGGCTGCTTCCTCTGGTTTCATTGCGTTCGTTGCTGAAGCTGGGTGACAGTAAGACTGGGAGCGACAAGGAAAGTTTCGTCGTCGTCACGCAGATCGGCACGGTGACCTTTGGCATCATGGTCGATCGCGTGTTTGACACCGAGGAAATTGTGGTCAAGCCAGTGGCACCGATCTTGCGTCATATCGGCTTGTTCTCGGGCAACACCATTCTGGGCGATGGCAGTGTCATCATGATCCTTGATCCCAATGGGATTGCCTCGGCTGTGGGTGAGATCCAGATATCCAACGATACGGCGGATATGGAGAATAAGGCGCGCGCCTCGCGCAGCGATGGTGCCACCTCGCTGCTGTTGTTCCGTGCGGGCGACAGCGCTCCCAAGGCCGTGCCTTTGGCCTTGGTCGCAAGGCTCGAGGATATCGATATGGCCACGGTGGAACTGTCCAACGGCAAGCCTGTGGTGCAGTACCGTGAGAACCTTATGCCGCTGGTGCCCATTGATCCTTGCTACGACATGCCAAGAGAAGGGCATCGGCCGGTCTTGGTCTTCTCGGATCAAGAGCATTCGATGGGCTTGGTGGTCGATGAGATCATCGACATTGTCGAAACGCATATGGCGGCACAGCTTTCCGGAGACCGTCCCGGCTTCCTGGGCAGCGCCATCATCGCGGGCCATGCCACCGATATCATCGATACGGTTTATTTCCTGACTCAAGCCTTCCATGACTGGTTCGGTACGGCCGAGGATGGCGACAGGGGCCGCACCAAGATACGTGGGCAAAGGGTGCTTCTGGTCGATGACAGCCCGTTCTTCCGCAACCTGCTTAGCCCGTTGTTGAACGTGTCTGGTTATCAGGTCACGGCGGTGGAAAGCGCGGAAGAAGCCCTCGGTCTGCGCGAATCGGGTGAGGTCTTTGATGCGATCGTCAGCGATATTGAAATGCCAGGCATGAACGGCTTCGATTTCGCCCGCGCGGTGCGCGGCGACGAGACATGGCACAAGGTACCGCTGTTGGCCCTGTCCTCACATGCCAGTGAGGAAGCACGCAGTGAAGGACGTGAGGCGGGCTTTGACGATTATGTGGCCAAATTCGACCGTGACGCCGTGCTGGAAAGCTTGGCGCGCGTCGTCAAAAGCCATGCCGGCGAAGGGAGAAAAGCATGAAAGAGCACAGCGAGAACCGTGCCATTCAAAAGCATGTCAGCGGCCCAGCCGTTGAGGCGATAGCACGGCGGGATTTCGTCACCATGACGGTGATGGATCAGGTGTTCGGCATTCCCGTGTTGCAGGTGCGGGATGTGTTGGCTCCCCAACGCATCACGCGCATTCCTCTGGCGCAGCCAGAAGTGGCCGGGTCGTTGAACTTGCGCGGCCATATCGTGACCGCCATCGACGTACGCCGCCGCATGGGTTTACCTCCTCGTGAGGACGGTAAGGCCAGCATGAGCATCGTGGTCGATAACAAAGGCGAACTCTACAGCCTGCTGGTGGACAGCGTGGGCGAGGTTCTGAGCTTGCCCGAAAGCGACTTCGAGGAAAATCCGCCCACGATGGATGAACGCTGGCGCGGCGTTTCGCAAGGCATTTACCGGCTGGACAAGACCCTACTGGTGATCCTGGATATCACGCGCTTAATGACGTTCCTGAGCGCAGAAGCTGCTTAATTCAGGACGCCGTTAGAGCGCCTTGACGATGCTTTCGCACATCTGCTTGGCATCGCCGAACAGCATCATCGTGTTGTCCCTGTAGAACAACTCGTTCTCGACGCCGGCATAGCCCGATGCCAAAGAGCGTTTGACGAACAGCACCGTGCGCGCCTTTTCCACATCCAAGATCGGCATGCCGTAAATGGGCGATGCGGTGTCTGTGCGGGCGGCGGGATTTGTAATGTCATTGGCGCCGATCACAAAGGCGACATCCGTCTGGCCGAAATCGCGGTTGATGGTCTCTAATTCAAAGACATCGTCATAAGGGACATTGGCTTCGGCCAACAGCACATTCATATGGCCTGGCATGCGCCCTGCCACTGGGTGGATGGCATAGCGCACCTTGACGCCCGCCTCCTTCAACTTGTCCGCCATTTCCCGCAGGGCATGTTGGGCCTGGGCCACGGCCATGCCATAGCCGGGAACGATGACCACGCTGCTGGCGTTCTTAAGGATATAGGCCGCATCCTCGGCGGATCCCGCCTTGATCGGTCGATCCGAAGCGCCTGCGCCCGCCGCGCTGGACGCCGCATCGCCGCCGAAGCCGCCCATGATGACATTGACCAAAGAGCGGTTCATGCCCTTGCACATGATATAACTAAGGATGGCACCGCTGGCACCCACCAAGGCACCCGTGATGATCAACAGCTTGTTATCGAGGGTAAAGCCGGTGGCCGCCGCCGCCCAGCCCGAATAGCTGTTCAGCATCGACACCACAACGGGCATATCTGCGCCGCCGATGGGAACGACCAGCAGGACTCCAAGGGCCAGAGAAGCGGCCAACAGGAACCACAGCGCCCATGGGCTTTGTCCCAGGCATAGCCAAACGGTGCTGAACACCACAATGCCGCCCAGGACCAGATTGATCATGTGGCGCATCGGCAGCATCAAGGGTTTGCCCGACACCAATCCTTGAAGCTTAGAGAAAGCCACAAGCGAGCCGGTGAAGGTGACCGCGCCGATGGCCGCGCCCAGCGCGATTTCGATCAAGCTGGAGGCATGGATGGATCCGGCTGTGCCGATATTGTAGGACTCGGGTGCCAGAAAGGCTGCCACGGCGACCAAGGTCGCGGCCAGACCGACCAGGCTGTGAAAGGCCGCCACCAATTGCGGCAGAGCGGTCATCTTGATCTTCAAGGCGACTGTCGCCCCGATGGCTCCGCCCAGTGCCACGGCCAGCAAAATAGCCCATAGGTTCGCCACTTGCGGTAGCAATAGGGTGGCTACAATGGCGATGCCCATACCCGCCATTCCCAAGCGATTGCCCTGCCGCGCCGTTTCCGGCGAGGACAGACCACGCAGCGCCAAGATAAAACAGATCGACGAGACCAGATAGGCGAACAGAATCATGCTGTGCATGGTGCGTCAGGCTCCTTGAGGAACAACACTATCTCCCACTCTTACGAGACGAGAACGGGAGGGAATCAAGCAGACGGCGTTTTCTTGCGATACATGGCCAGCATGCGCTGCGTGACCATGAACCCGCCAAAGATATTCACCGAGGCCAAGGCCACCGCCACCAATCCCATCACCCCCGCTGCCGTCATCTCCTGGGGGCCTGCGGCGATCAGCGCCCCCAGAATGATGACCGAGGAAATGGCGTTGGTCACGGCCATCAGGGGCGCATGCAAGGCTGGTGTCACGCGCCAGACGACGTAGTATCCGACAAAACAGGCCAGCATGAACACCGTCAGGCCCATTAGAAAGGAATGGCCGCCGCCCATATCCATGGGTATCGAACGCGCCAGCTCGGCCGCCTGTCCGGCCTGGTCGCGCGCGAATTCGGCCAACTTTTCCTGTTCTTGGGCCAGGGTGTTCAAGGCTTGCGCCAAGGAATCAGGCGTCATGATCGTTGCTCACCGGCAAAGTTGAAACAGTCAGAGTTCCCGCCATGGTCGGCAGATTACTGCGCTACAGGAGGCTTCTGGGGGGCGTACTGAGGCGCGGCCATCTCATCGGGAACGGGAGTCGGTGCAGGATGCATGGGCGCACGACGCACATAAGACGGCATCACATTAGGCATGCGTCCAGGTTCAACCGTATCCGGCATAGGCACGATCATCGCATTACGCGGCCTGTTTAACTGCCTAACTTGATCACTTAGCATCATCTGTCTCATGGACAGCTTATCCATCCGCGAGGATAGTAGGTCGACTTCATCTTTCAGAGGCTTGATCACAACAAATTGCATGAACCCAACATGCAGCCCCAATAGAGTGATGCAGACTACGATTACTTTAATCCACATTAGTGTTTCATTCCAACCCCAGAATGTCGAGTTGTTGCCATTTTTTCCTGAGGCGTTGCTCGATGAGTTCTTGGCGGTCATGACGGTGTCTCCCTTAAGAAGGTTTGTCAGGTTGCTGATTCTACAAAAGCAGGATGGACGATCTTGCCGCCTTGCGTCAATGCGACGGCCTTGAGGATTTCATCATCCCATAGCGGCTTCAACACGCCATCGGTCAGTGGCAGTAGAGCCGAAACGAAGGCAAAAACGTTGCGCGCATAAAGCGACGATGCGTCCGGAGCCATCATAGAAGGCAGTCCTACCGATCCCATGATGATGACGCCGTGATGATCAACCACCTGGCCAGGCAAGGCACCCTCGCAGTTGCCGCCTTGCTCTGCCGCCAGATCGATGATGATTGCCCCGGGTTTCATGGCGGCCAGCATCGCGGCATGGATGATGCGCGGCGCGGGGCGACCGGGGATTAGAGCCGTGCAGATCACGATATCTTGCTTCTTCAGAGTCTCGGCCAGCAATTCGGCTTGGCGACGTTTATAGTCGTCGCCCATTTCCTTGGCATAGCCGCCGGCGGTCTCGGCTTTGGCGCTTGCGGCCTCATCCACCGTCAAGAAGGTGGCCCCCAGGCTTTCCACCTGTTCGCGCGCGGCGGCGCGAACATCGGTGGCGGTGACGATGGCCCCCATGCGGCGGGCGGTGGCAATGGCCTGCAGACCCGCGACACCGGCACCGACGATCAAGACGCGCGCAGGCGCGATGGTGCCCGCGGCGGTCATCATCATCGGGAACAGATGCGGACACGCATAAGCGGCCTCGATCACGGCGCGATAGCCGGCTAAATTCGATTGACTGGACAAAACATCCATGGTTTGGGCGCGCGTGATGCGCGGCACCATTTCCAGAGCAAACGCATCGATCTCGCCACTTGCATAGGCCGACACGGCCAAACGGTCGGCATAAGGCGAAAGAGTGCCAACCAATTTAGCACCCTTGCGGATATGGCCCAGCTCGTTCGCGCCTTCGGCGGCGGTCAGGGGGCGTTGGACTTTAAGCACCAGATCGGCACTGCTGAGCGCGTCGCGCGGATCGGGAACGATGCGCGCTCCCGCTTGGGCAAAGGCGTTGTCCGTAAACAGCGCCGATGCGCCTGCGCCGGTTTCGACCATGACTTCCCAGCCTAGGCCGACGAATTTGCGCACGGTCTCGGGGCTGGCGGCCACGCGGCGCTCACCTGCGCGAAGTTCTTTGACGACTGCGATTCGCATTATCTCGACTCACCATGGACAGTTGGCTCGAACAAGACTGCCTGATTTCCTTCTTCTTGTGAAGCAGGGTATGCTGGTGTGAGACGGGATAAAGGAACGAATACGGGATGATCGAGGCCGCCACATTGCCACAGACCATGCGCGTCGAAGAACTGGTAATAGAGGCTGCAGAAACCGAGTTGATTGGGCGTTTCGGCAGCCTGGCCGAGGGCGAGATTCGCCGTAAGATTCATTTGGACGACAGCGTGGTGACCTTGGCTGATGAATCGATGGAACGGGTCCTGGGGCAGAAATTGCGTCAATTGATTCCATCCTCGCGCGTGGTGGGGGAAGAATCGGTGTCGGCCGCCCCTGATCTGATGCGCCGTTTGGGGGGCGAGAATCCCGTTTGGCTGATTGATCCCTTGGACGGCACGGCTAATTTCGTGCGCGGCGATGATCGCTTTGGCGTGTTATTGGCTTATGTGCAAGGCGGTCGCACTTTGGCAGGGTGGATATATCTTCCAATGCGTGGACTGATGCTTAGCACGACGGTAGGGCATGGCGTGCGCGCCCGCGCGGGGGGGCGTTTAGCGTTCTTGCCGGGACCTCCTCCGGATCCGCCTTTGCGGGGCATGGCGGCGTTGCATCCCGTGCGCGGCGCGCGCAGCAGCAGCGTTTTCGCCAAATACCTCAAGCGTCAGGGATTGAACGCGGATATCACGGCCTGCACGGCGCATGCCTATGTCCAATTGCTGCTTGGACGTATCCAATTCTGCCTGGAAGCGGGCGAGGCCAAGCCATGGGACCACACGGCGGGAGTTCTGGCCGTCCAAGAGGCAGGCGGACACGTTGCCCGACTGGATGGCAGTGCCTATCGTTCCGACCAACCGCTTGGGAGCCTACTGGCCGCGTCTTCGGTGGATATATGGAACGAGGTGGCCCCGGCGGCTCGCAGCGCGGCGGCTGCGACTCTGGCCGAATGCGCCTGACATCTATTCGCGCCGCACTATAGGACGGAACGGACGGATGGCATGGCCGTCGATTTCTTCTGAGGCGGGCAGGCTCTATCGCTTGCTGGCCGAATCCTCGGTCAAGGTCACGCTGCGCTTGGTAAGAGAGATACGGCGCAGTCTCTTTGGGTTAGTCGTAAGAAATCAGGGCATGGCTGGGCAGGTCGCCCAGGTTCTCGCGTCCCTTTAGGGCTGTCAGCTCGATCACGAAACTGGCCGCCACCACTTCGCCTCCGGCCTTGCGGCACAGCGCGGCGGCGGCGGCGCAGGTGCCGCCAGTGGCCAACAGATCGTCCACGATGGCCACGCGCTCGCCAGATGCCAGAGCATCGCTTTGGATTTCCAGCGTGTCGCTGCCGTATTCCAGAAGATAATTATAGGTGATGGTTTCTCCAGGCAGTTTGCCGCGCTTGCGCACCAGGGCCAAGCCGCAGTTCAACTCCAAGGCCAGCGGCGCGCCGAACAAGAATCCGCGCGATTCGATCGCCACGATGCGCTGGAGATGGTAGGGCCGCAACGTCTCGGCCAATTGACGCACCGTCTCACGCAGGGCCAGGGGATCGGCCAGCAACGGGCTGATGTCGCGGAACATGATCCCGGCCTTGGGAAAATCGGGGATGGCGCGAATACGCTCTTTCAGATTCATGGGGTCTCTCGCGGGTTGATGTGTCGAGCCAGCAGGCCGCGCAGATGGGCGGCCACGGCGGCGGTTTCATTCAAGGCATGGCGGGACCAAGTCTCGTACTTGCCCTGGAATGGCCGCGTGAATCCCGATGCTTGAAGGTTCTCGTGGAAGCGGCGGAACTTGCTGCTGCCGCCGGGAATTTCAGCCACCAGAACCGGCTTACCCGCCGTGCAGGCCTCCGAGATCATCGAGGTGCTATCGGCGGTCACGATCACCGTATCCGCCACGGCCAGGAATCCCATATAGGGATTCTCGCCCTGGCCATCCCAGAACCAGGCCGGACAGTCTTGAAGCGTTTCGCGCAAGATCGCCGCGCTTTCCGTGCCGGTACGCCGCGACGTGGTAACCAAAAGCCCCGCGCCGCTGGTCTTGCTCATGGCGGCCAGACGAATGCCTAAGGCGGCGGCGGCCTGGGGCGGCAATTGATGGGAACGGCTGTTGCCGCCGATCAGCACCGCCACCAATGGGCGCGGCAGATGCGCAAATCGCGGTGACCATATGCGCCGCGCTTGTGCAAGCCCTTCGGGGGTGACGCCGTTCAAAGCGCCCAGCGTGTTGATGACCTGCGGTCCGCGCAATCGGTCATGCTTGGGCGCGACGATCAAGTCAAAGCCGCGTGCGCCCAGGGGTGGCGCTTGAATCTGAACCGTCAGGCATCCTTTAGCCCCGCCCTTGCGGCTGGCTTTGCGCAGATACAAGGCGGCGGGAATGGTGCGCCGTCCGCTGGCGATGACCAAATCCGGCCAGGGCGGGTCCAGAGGATCGCTCGTAGCCGCCAGCGCCGCGCGCGATGCGCCGCGCAGGATATGCGGAGCCAATTGCCGCCAGGGACTGCGCAGCTGGATGCGTTTGATGATAGGCGTCACGCCCAGATGCTGGGCCAGTCCCAAGCATTGGTTCAAAGACCCTGCCGCGCCATCGGTCAGGATCCAACAAGTATAGGGGCTGTCGGCCAGGGTATCCTCCCATCATCGGTCGGTGAGAGGATAGAAGGGCTTAGCTTGGCTTGGCAAGGGTTCCCAATCCACGATCCGGTTGATCAACTCAGAAATCCCGCATCACCAATAGCTTCTTTTGTCGCTCCGCTAAATCAAAAAATCCGGCCTACTTCATTGCCCTGTCTTCTCAATACCGCCTGAATTCTTTGAATTAAAACTCAATCCTTGGATCAACACGCTATGAGAATTAACCTATAATTACTTGCCAGAGGACATGTTGAAGAGCAAGTCTTGCGCACTGGTGGGGGCCAGGCTGGCGACGGTCGAGGCCACGCCTTTGCGCAAAGTCTCGGCAAGAGTCAATGCTTGGTTGGCCGTTTCGGGAACGCTGCCATTGGCTTGGGCCAAATGATCGCCGTCTTGCGCCACGCTTTGGCTTTCCCGATCTAATCGTTTTTGAGCATCAACCATGGAGTTGCGCGTCGATTCGGCGGCCTGTTCATATTTTAAGATGGCGTCGATGGCCGTATTCACGGCATCCGATTGATTGACGTCCAGGTTCTCCAAGGCGGAGCGCAAGTCTTGGGCCGCCTGACGCAGATCCTGGCCGCGTAGGCGCACGCTATGTCCGCTTTCCGTATCCAGGGCGTCCGAGCCGGTGCTGACCGACCCATCCCGTAAATCCACGGAAAAGCCGCTTGGGCGCGTGCCGTCCGTCAGGTTGACATCATTCATGCGCGCCATTTTGGTGGCGTCCTGGGCCTCTTGAATGGCTTGGCGCATGCGGATCAGCTCGTCATTCTTTTCAGAGGCGGTGACACGCTCACGCAAGAGACGGCCGACCGATTCACGCGCCTTGAGTGCGGCTTCTTTGTGAGCCTCGGCGGCAGCCTGGGTCAGTTGCGCCAAGCGTTTGGCGTCCGCCAGCGCCTCCATCCGCGCCACGCGGCTTGTTTCTTCGCGCAGAACGCTGCCATCCACCGTGGAGGCGCGCGACGAGCCGGAGGAACGCCCGTTTTCCGGCTCGTTCTTCAAGACTGCGCGCCAAACACTGGCTCCTGCCACCGTTAGGTGGGCAGAAGCCGAGACTGTATCGCTGCTCATGCCCCGATCCTCGGCATCGATTCCTCACCGACTCATTTATATCATTGTGTCGTTACGATTGCGTTTATCTGAGGAGGCGGTGGATAACTCATGACAATCTGCCCTCTTGACTCAGGTCATAAATAAGAACATAACAAGAACACAAAGTGTTTAATAAGCGAACATGGAGGACCGACAATGATCAATGCTCTCAGTATCCATCAAAGAACGGCACCTGCTCCTTGTTTCCAGGATGCGGGGCAGGCTTGGTTATGGGCGGCGACGTGTTTAAGCGGTTTGGCTTTGCCGCCGCCACCGCCCGCGCCTCAGCCTCAAGATATTATGCGCATCGTAGATCGTTTGTATCGGCAGCGACGCCTATTCAGCGACCATTTGCGCGTTTTGGCGTTTTATGGCCGCCGTCGCAGTCCGCCACAACCTCAGCGACGCAGGGAACAAAAGGCCTGGGCCGTCTGGCGCGAGGCGGTGGCGCAGATCGAACCGGCATTGTGTGAGCAAGGCATCGTGCGGCGTTCGGATATGTTGACGAGTCCGTCCTTTGGGTGCGATAGCGGGTTATGAATCTTTTATGGCTCCTGATGGCGGTGGGCGGCGGCATGGCCTTGGGCGGGCTGGCCGTCGGCCTGTGGTTGCGCGCGCGTCTGGCCGTGGCCGAACAGCAGGCGGGGCGCGTCGTACCGCTTGAGGCGCAATGCGCACAGATACAGCAAACGGCCCAGGCCTCGGCCTTGCGCGTGGCCGAGCTTGAGGCCACGCAAAAGGAACTGCGCGCCGCCGCCCAGGAACGCCAATTATGGACCGAAAGGCTGCAACAAACGCTGCCCGACACGTTTAAGGCTTTGGCGGGCGAGGCCTTGCGCGCCAACAGCGAACAGGTGGCCGAGATGGCCCGTTTGCGCGTGACGGAGCCTTTGGCGCAATCTTTGAACAAACTAGAAAGCCAGATTCAGGACATGGAAAAAGCCCGCGCGGGGGCTTATCAAGGACTGCATCAGACGGTTCAAAGCCTGTTGCGCGAAACCGGCCAGTTGGGCAATGCGCTGCGCATGCCGCAGATGCGCGGACGCTGGGGAGAGATGCAGTTGCAGCGCATCCTGGAAATGTCGGGGATGAGCCGCCACGCGAATGATTTTGAAACCCAAGTCCATGTACAGGGCGGGGAAGGGGACGGGCGTTTGCGCCCCGATGTGGTGGTTCATCTGCCCGGTGGCCGGATGATCGTGATCGACGCCAAGACTCCTCTGGACGCTTATGTGGAAAGCCTGGCCGCCGAGCAGGACAGCGCCAAGCGCGAGGCCCTGACCCGTCATGCCAGGCAGGTCAAGAATCATATTCAAAGCCTTTCCGCCAAATCCTATTGGACGCAGTTCAGCCCTTCTCCGGATTTTGTGGTGATGTTCATGCCCGGCGATCATTTTCTGTCCGCCGCGCTGGAGGAGGATCCCGATCTTGTCGAACACGCCTTTGCCCGCAGCGTCTTGATCGCAACGCCTTTGGTGCTGTTGGCTTTGTTGCGCGCCGCCGCCTATGGCTGGCGTCAAGAGAGCCTGGCTACAGAGGCGATGGAAATCGCGCGTTTGGGGCGTGACCTGCATGCCTTGCTGACCAAGCTGTATCAGTCTTTGGGAAAGAACGGCCAGCATCTGGGCAAAGTCGTCGAGGACCACAACAGCTTGGTCGGTTGGTTAGAGCGGCGCTTGCTGCCCGGCGCGCGGCGTTTGGCTCAGATGCATGGCGAGGAAAGCCCCGAAGCGCCTGATGCCTTGGCCGTAATGCCCCGCGCCTTGACCATGGCCGCCGATGAAGGCGAAGATGAAGGCCCGCAGCGCGAAGCTTCGTGAGCGGCCTTTCGGATCAGATGAAGGATGTGCGCGTGACCCAGTCCTTATTGGGCGTTGATAAATCCTTCACCGGGAGGCGCTGGCGTCTGGCCCAGACCGATGAACGCATGGTGCTGGCCCTGACGCAGCGTCATGGTTTGCCCGATATCGTCGGGCGCGTGGCGGCGGCGCGCGGCGTGGATATCGACAATGCCGCCGATTATCTTAATCCCACTTTGCGCGCTTTGCTGCCGGACCCGTCCAGCTTGATCGATATGACGCCTGCTGTGCAGCGTCTGGCCGATGCGCTACGTCGCGGACAAGCCGTGGCCATTCTGGCGGATTACGATGTGGACGGGGCCACTTCGTCCGCGCTGTTCTTGCGCTATGCTGGGGCGTTGGGCGTGGCCCCGCGTTTATACGTCCCCGATCGCATGGTCGAAGGCTACGGCCCCAGCGTTCAAGCCATGCAGGCTTTGGCGAGCGAGGGGATCAAACTGGTGGTCACGGTGGATTGCGGCACCACCAGTTACGCCGCTTTGGACGAAGCCAAGGCTTTGGGCCTTGACGTCATCGTGGTGGACCATCACGCCGCCGAGGCGGCTTTGCCGCACGCTTATGCCATCGTCAATCCCAATCGTTTGGATGAAACGACGCCGCATCGTCATTTGGCAGCGGTAGGGGTGATGTTCCTGCTGCTGGTGGCCACCAATCGACATTTGCGCGAGAGCGGCTTTTTCTCAGGTGATAGACCCGAACCCGACTTGCGCCGATGGCTGGACCTGGTGGCGTTGGGGACGGTGTGCGACGTGATGCCGTTAACGGGCCTCAATCGTGCCTTGGTGACTCAGGGACTGCGCGTGATGAATCAGCGCGCCAATCTGGGCGTTGCCGCCTTGGCCGAAGCGGCAGGATGGGCGATGAACAAGCCGTTGGACGCTTATGCCGCCGGCTTCGTGCTGGGTCCGCGCATCAATGCGGGGGGCAGGGTGGGGGAGTCGTCCTTGGGTTCTCGCCTGTTGAGTACGCAAGACGCGCAAGAGGCGCATAGTCTGGCGCAGCGTTTAGACATGCTCAATGCCGAGCGTCGCGCCATCGAGCTGACCGTTTTGGAAGAGGCCAACCAGATATGGGGCGATGGCGAAGGCCCATGCGTCCTTGTGGCGGGGCAGGGATGGCACCCTGGAGTCATCGGCATCGTCGCCGCGCGGCTGAAGGAACGCTTGGCGCGTCCCAGTTTTGTCGTGGCGCTTGACGGCGATGCCGGCAAGGGTTCGGCTAGGTCGGTCAAAGGCGTGGATATCGGCCAGATGGTCATTGCGGCGCGTCAGGCCGGAATATTGGACAAAGCGGGCGGACATGCCATGGCGGCGGGCTTTTCCATTCATCGGTCGCGCCTGGCGGATTTCCAAGATTTTCTGGACGAACGCATCCGCGCCCTCGACTCCGAAGAACTGCGAAGTCCCAGTTTGCGACTGGATGCCATCTTGACACCCAGCGGCGCGACGGCCGATCTGGTGCGGCGTTTGGAATCCCTGGCACCCTTCGGCAATGGCCATCCTCAGCCGCGCTTTGCCTTTGCCGAATGCCGTGTGTTCAAGGCCGCGCCCGTGGGCGATGGCCATGTACGCTGCATGATCGGCGACGGCGCGGGATCGTGGCTGAAGGCCATCGCCTTTCGCTGTGCCGACACGCCTTTGGGGCAAGCCTTATTCTCGCCCGCGCGCTATCCGTCATGCCATGTCGCCGGAACGCTGAAGATCGACTCGTGGCAAGGCCGCGAGGAGGTTCAGTTGACCATCGAAGATATGGCCGCATCTTGACGGTGGTGATTGGGCTGAGGTTTTTGTTTGCTTGAACACGCCCATAGAAACGGTAAGGAAACTGCTAGGGAGAAGCAAACCAAACTACCTTGCCGCCTATCCTTTTGCGGATGGATCCAGGCCCCAGTCTCGGAAATGCTCGGCGCGTTCGGCCCAATCGGCCTTGACCTTGACATGGACGGACAGATGCACGCGATTTTCTAGAATTTTTTCAAGCTCCAAACGCGCGGCTTGGCCGATGCGTTTCAATTGTTGTCCGCCCGCGCCCAGGACGATGGCGCGCTGCGAGTCGCGTTGCACGAAGATGGTTTGCACGATGCGGACGCTGCCGTTCTTGAATTCTTCCCAGGCCTCGGTCTCGACGGCGGCTGAATAGGGCAATTCTTCGTGCAGCGCCTCGAAGACCTTTTCACGCGTGATCTCGGCGGCGAAGAGGCGCAAGGGCAAGGTGGTCACCTGATCGGCGGGGTAATGCCATGGGCCTTCGGGGGCGTTGCCCGCGATATGGGTCATCACATCCTCCACGCCGTCGCCGGTCATGGCCGAGATCATAAACACATCGGTCACGACGCCAGTGGCCATCAGCTGTTCGGTCAGGGGCAGCAGATGCGGAGGCGGCACGCGGTCGATCTTGTTCAGGATCAAGATCACCTTGCGCTGACGCTTGGCCAGTTCTTCCAAAACGGGCATGACCGCATGGGCCGGACGAGGGCGCGACGCATCGACCAGCAGCAAGGTCATGTCGGCTTCGGTCATGCCTTCCCAGGCGGCGGCCACCATGGCGCGGTCCAATTTACGACGCGGGGCGAAGATGCCGGGGGTGTCAACCAGAACGATCTGGGTTTCTTGGCGCGCCACGATGCCCACCACGCGGCAGCGTGTGGTTTGCGGCTTGCGGCTGACGATCGAGACTTTTTCGCCCACAAGCCTGTTGAGTAAGGTCGATTTTCCCGCATTGGGCGCGCCGATGAGGGCGACGAAGACGCAGCGCGTCTTGGGCGAGGAATCCTGTTCCGATGATGGCTTCACGCCTTGGTGCTCCCTTTGATATGTTCCAGGGCAGCGGCGGCTGCGGCCTGTTGGGCAATGTGCTTAGACGTGCCTTCGCCTTGAGCATCGTGTCCATTTATGCGAACACGAATACGATAAATGGGCGCATGAGGCGGCCCTTCTTGACTCAACGCCTCATAAACAGGCAATGGCCATCCCCGCGCTTGCGCCCATTCCTGCAGGCGGCTTTTAGAGTCTTGCGGCGCGGCGGCGGTTTGGCGGTCGATCAATTTTTGCCATAGACGACGTACCATATCGCGCGCCGCGTCCAACCCGCCGTCACGATAAACGGCGGCGATAAGGGATTCTCCGGCATTGGCCAAGGCCCCGCGGCGGCCCCGTCCGCTATCTTGGCTTAAGGATATGCGTTCGCCTGGCGACAGAATCAGGGACTCGAACAAATTCAGCGTCTCGGCCATCTCTGCTACGCTGTCGCGGCTGACCAGATCGGCGTGACGCCGCGCCAGATCGCCTTCATGCGCGTTGGGGTGCAGGTCGAACAGCCATTCGGCGATCAGCAGGGACAAAACTCGATCGCCCAGAAATTCCAGACGTTCATAGGGGCTGGCCTGGCCCGGTTGGCGCTTGCCGCTGGGGTGTGTCAGCGCCTGTGTCAGAAGCTGTTGATCGTGAAAGACGTAACCAAGGGTCTGTTCCAACGGAGTCATGGCATCATCTGAGCGGGCGCGGCCATCGAAGTTTGGATATCCAGGAAGAACCGCGACCCGCGCAGGGCGGTGAACCATGTCCAAGGCTTCCATACCGACGTGCCTTCGCGGATGGAGAAGACCAGCGTATCGGCACGTCCCACCAGATTTTCAAGCGGCACATAGCCGACCAATTGCGTGCGGCTGTCTTGAGAATTGTCGCGGTTGTCGCCCATCATGAAATAATGCCCTTCGGGCACCAGATATTCGGGCGTGTTATCCAAGGGGTGATGGTCGGATTCTTCCAAGATGATGTGTTCGCGTCCGCCGGGCAGGGTTTCCCGATACACGGTGGCCGAGGCTCCGGGGCCGCCATAGGGCGAGGCCATGCGCACCGTGCCCATATAGGCGCGCGCCACCATCTCGCCATTGATATACAAACGGCCTTCGCGCATCTGGATGCGATCACCGGGCATGCCGATGAGGCGCTTGATATAGTCGGTCTTGCCATCGCGCGGTAATTTGAAGACCGCAACATCGCCCCGCTTGGGCGGCGTGAACATCAGACGGCCATCAAACATTTTAGGAACGAGGGGCATTGTGGACATACTGCTATATCCATAACTGCCCTTGGACACGAACACGAAGTCTCCCACCAACAATGTCGGCACCATCGAGGAAGAGGGGATCGTGAACGGCTCCAGCCCCACGGCGCGCACGACCAAAGCCACCAACGCCGCATAAATAATCAGCCGGATCAAAGAACCGAAGCTGTCCGAAGAGTCGTGCAGCTTGGCCGGGTCGGTCTGGGTTTTGGTGTGTTGAGTATGGCGCACGTTGTTCCAATCCAAGAGTCAGGGGCTTCTTGTGGTGCTTTCATCCCCACGGACGAAAGCTGAGGGAGTAAACCCGACCAGCGGAAAGAATAGCCATCTTTGATCGATGGGATCAAAGCTTTTCCGCAATCTCAATGACCACAAAGGCCAGGGCATAGGGTGGTTCGTCGCTGAGGGAGAGATGGATATATTTATTTGATTCCAAATGGATTCTATCCAAATGCTGGGCAGCTTTGCCATGTAGGCGCAACAAGGGCTTGCCCAGATCGTCTTCGACCACCTCAATGTCTTGCCACGAGATGCCCTGGCGAAAGCCCGTGCCCAGCGCCTTGACGACGGCTTCCTTGGCGGCAAAGCGTTTGGCATAGATGGCGGCAGGGCGGGCATTGGCCTGGGCGCGCTGGCGTTCATGTGCGGTGAACAGACGCTGCGCAAAGCGAGGACCATAGCGTTCCAACATGCGCTCGATGCGGTCGATATCCACAAGATCGGTGCCGATGCCAAGAATCATATCGCCAGGGCCCGTTGGTTCATATGAACGGGGCAGACATACTGAGTAACACGAAGGATGACACTTATTGGTTTATCTCTTACCTCGCAAATGTCATTCCCGCGCATGCGGGAATCCATCACCTGCCGTTGACGATCCTGTGGGATCGCGGAATTTTCTGAACCTCTGTGCCAACCTCCAGGACAGGAGATGGACCCCCGTCTTCGCGGGGGTGACTCTGAAAGGGACGTCTGCTTACAGCCAGAAACGGCGTTTCTTAGATTCTTGCTTCTCTCAACGTCATTTCCGCGCATACGGGAATCCATTTGAATGCTCATGTTTCTTCAGCGTCCGCGCCGACGATCCACCGAACAGACGGCGGACAGGGATCGCAAGGCGGCGGTGACGTTGTTCAGGTGTTTCACATTCTCCACTTCGATATCCAACAGCAATTCAAAGAAATCGCTGGCGCGGTTGGTGATCTTAAAATTGATGATATTGCCGTTGTGTTTGCCGATCGAGGCGGTGACGGCGGCCAGAGAATTCGGCTGGTTGGCCAGGATCATATTCAAACGTCCCACCATCTTGGCCGGTCGCCCATTCTGATCCTCCCATGCTACATCGATCCAACGTTCGGGGCTTTGCGAGAAACTGTCCAGGGTGCCGCAATCGGATGTGTGGATGGTCACGCCTTTGCCGGTGGTCACGATTCCGACGATGGGATCGCCAGGCAGGGGATGGCAGCAACGCGCGAAATGAATGGCCATGCCGGGGATCAATCCGCGCAGCAACAGGGGCGAAGGCGTGGCCTTTTTACCGTTGGGCACCTTTGCCGGCTCGGATTTCGCATGCGTGATCTTGTGCGAGACGCTGGGTAGCTTTTCGACCGGGCGCGGGCGCGTATCGGGAAAGAGGGTATAAAAGACCTCGCGCGGGCTTTGCAGCGAGGCACCGATATTGGCGTAAAGGTCTTCGACCGTGGCGGACTGGAATTGCTTGAGCAGGGGTTCGAGCGCTTTGTCCGAGATATCCTTGTGTTCCTGGCTAGCCAGACGATCCAATAATCCACGACCAAGAGCGATGTATTCGTGGCGCTGCTTTTGCCTGACAAAGCGGCGAATGCGCGAACGAGCGCGACCGGTGACCACAAAACGCTCCCATTCGGGCGAGGGGTTTTGGGTCTTTGAAGTGACGATCTCGACCATATCGCCGTTGCGCAGCGCGGTGCGCAACGGCACCATGCGGCTATTGACCTTGGCTCCGGCGCAGGAATCCCCGATGCGGCTGTGCACGGCATAGGCGAAATCTATGAGTGTGCTGCCGCGCGGCAGAACGATCAAGTCGCCCTTTGGGGTAAAGCAGAACACCTCGTCTTGGAACAGTTCCAGCTTGGTATGTTCCAGAAACTCTTCGGGCTTACCGGCATGCTCCAAGATTTCCAGCAATTCACGCAGCCAGCGATATTGCCGTCCTTCACGCGCCTCGTCACCGTGCTTATAGGCCCAGTGAGCCGCGATACCCAGCTCGGCGATCTCATGCATGGCGCGGGTGCGGATTTGGATCTCCACGCGCCGTTTTTCAGGGCCGACGACGGTGGTGTGTAGGCTTTGGTAGTGGTTCGGCTTAGGCGTCGAGATGTAGTCCTTGAACCGTCCCGGCACCACGGAATAATGACTGTGGATGGCTCCAAGGGATTGATAGCACTCGCCCACGCTATCGACCATGATGCGAAAAGCCATGATGTCGGAGAGCTGTTCGAAAGCGACATTCTTACGCTGCATCTTGCGCCAGATTGACCAGGGTGTTTTTTCGCGCCCGGCGACCTCGGCCTGGACGCCGCCATCTTGCAAGGTGCGTCGCAGTTCGTTGATCACGCGGCTGATAAGGCCGCTGCCTTCCTGACGCAATTGGCCCAGGTGTCCCAAGATGGCCGCGCGCTCGTCGCTATGCAATTCAAGAAAGGCCAGATCCTCCAACTCTTCTTGCATCTGTTTGATGCCCATGCGCTCGGCCAAGGGCGCATAGATTTCCATGGTTTCGCGCGCGATGCGCTGGCGTTTTTCGGGAGCCGACAGAAAACGCAGGGTGCGCATGTTGTGTAAACGGTCGGCCAGTTTGACTAAAAGCACACGAATATCGCGCGACATGGCCAGCACGAATTTTCGGAAATTCTCGGCTTGCTTAAGTTGCTCGCTTTGGATTTCGATGCGAGAAAGTTTTGTGACGCCATCCACCAGACGCAGAACCTGAGATCCAAAGAGTTGCTCGATCTTGTCGGGCGTGGCCAGCGTGTCTTCCAGCGTGTCGTGCAGCAGGGCGGTGGCGATGGATTCGGTGTCCAGGCGCATATCGGCCAGAATGTTGGCCACTTCTACCGGATGCGAGAAGTAAGGCTCTCCCGATGCGCGGAGCTGCGTGCCATGCGATGTTAGGGAAAACTCAAAGGCGCGCCGTAAAAGATCGGCATCGCAATCGGGGTCATAGGCACGCACGCGCGCGATCAAAGGCTCGGGCGATGTCCATGATGAGACGGGGGAAAGAGTAGACTCCGTCTGGGGCTTTGCGGTGTTTGAAACCGACAAAGCGATGGCGGGCGACATCTCCGTAGTGGGGGGGGCAGGAACGGAGAATTCTGTCATGGATTCAGTCTTGCCCGTTAAGGTTAACGAGGCGTGAAAGGGTCCGAGTCACAGACCTATTCGTCTTGAACGTCATCTCCCGTGTCGTCAATGATCTCTCCGCCCTCCTCGTCCATGGTGGACATTTCCGAAGATATCTCGGACTCGCGTGAGTCGCGGCCTGCCCAAGTCATTTCATCAGCCATCAATTCAGCCAATTGCTGTTCTTCTGCCTCGGGCTGGTCTGTTTCTAGGCGCTTTTGATAACCACGAATCAGGCTCTCTTTCAGCTCATCCGGGCTGATTTTTTCTTCGGCGATTTCTCGCAGAGCTATGACAGGATTTTTATCGCGGTCACGATCGACATGGATCATCGCCCCCGAGCCGATCGCGCGTGCGCGATGGGCGGCAGCCATCACCAACTCAAAGCGGTTTGGCACCTTTTCGACACAATCTTCAACGGTAACGCGAGCCATCGGCAGTTCCCCTTGCACGGAGGTTTATTGAAACTTCCGCTGAAACTAACAATTAGTTCGCCGTCTGTAAAGGTAAAGCCTTGCTTTCAGGACTAACGGTTATCGCGAGGGAATTTTTTAGGCCGTCTGATGTCCCGATCTGCCGCTTCCAGGCATGGATAAAGCCATTTGGCGGGAGATTCGTGTCTTGGCTTGCCTTTCTCTTTGCATTTTCTTGGCTTCCATCTGGCGCTTGTCGATGGCCGACCAATTCAGCATGAAAAGCAACAGGAAGAGGATTAACAGTCGGGGATCCTTGGGCTTGCGTTTTGGGTTTTCAAAGCGGCTGGGAGACAGGCTGACCTCGGGTTTGCGACGGCGGTTTTTTTGAGCCAGGGTGTGTATGTCTTCGATCTTGCGGATGCGATTCAATAGTCGGCGCTCTTGTTCTTCGGCAATTTCAATCTCGCCCAGCAACTTGGCATGACGGGGATTATCGGATTGGGGTTTGTCGGGGCTGGCCACGCTGGGGTCAAAGGCCTTGCGGCGCAATATTTTGAGGCGGTCGGAGGTCATTTCCAACCGCTTGGTCTTTCTGGCCAGTTCCCATATCAGGGCTGGGGTGATCTGTGCGTGCAGTGTGGTCATGGCCTATCCCTTGGGCTGACCGGGATAGCATGATACGTTTCGGTTAAGTATTGGATAAGTTTTGAGCGTCCCGACACAGATTGTGCAGATTCGCGTGGCTTCGGTTAGACTTCCTAGCAAGATACACGCAAAATCAGGACACCGCCCTATGAGCGAAACTTCCGCGCCCATCCTTTCTTTTGTCATTCCGGCCCGTGACGAGGAGGGCAATATCGAGCCATTGGTGGCCGAGATTAAGACGGCAACCCAACGTCAGCCCTTGGTGGGCGAAAACTATGAAATCATCATCGTGGATGACGGTAGCCGTGACGGGACAGCCAAGGAAGCGCTGGCCTGCCGCGCCAGTGATCCCCGCGTGCGTGTGATCCGTCATTCCCGTCCTTTGGGGCAAAGCCGGGCGCGTCGTAACGGCATTGCGGCGGCGCGTGGGGCCTGGGTCATGACCATGGACGGCGACGGCCAGAACGATCCCAGCGATCTACCTCGGCTGTTCGATACCGCCCTTGACCAGGAGCATATGGCCGGGCGCGGCATCTTGCTGGCCGGACTGCGCGTGCATCGTCATGATGCCTGGAGCAAACGTGTGGCCAGCGCGGTCGCCAACTCTATTCGTAAAATGCTTTTGAAGGATGGCTGTCCGGACAGCGCCTGCGGCGTCAAGCTATTCCGTCCCGAACATCATATGGCACTGCCTTTCTTCGAGGGCATGCATCGCTATGAACCGGCACTGTTCAAGCTATATGGCCACCATGTGGCGCTGACCACTGTGCGTCATCGACCCCGGCGGCGCGGGCATACCAAATACACCAACTGGCGACGCGGATTGGTGGGGATCGTCGATGTGCTGGGCGTGTTGTGGCTGAAGTCGCGCACCGCTTCGCTAGAGACGGGCGTCGAGGCAGATTAAGATGAATCCAAGCGAAGTCTTTTACGATACCGAAGGTCAGCCGCGCAGCTGGGACGGCTCGCCCATTCGGGACCGGCTGGGTGTGTATGCGATCTGCGTGTCTCAAGGTCGTGTGCTGCTGTTGTGGCCCGCTCATGCGCAGACTTTGGCAGAATTCCCTGGTGGCAGTATCAAAATAGGCGAGAGCGAGGAACATGCCCTTCGCCCTGCATTCCGCGCGGCCACGGGTATGGATCTGCCGCCCGATGCGTTGATTTCCTGTTTGCGCACCACCTTGTCGCATTATACGGATGCCTATGAATCCGGTCGCTTTTGGAACTTGAGGCATGTGTATTGCGCGGCGGATTTTTCGGGTGAGGCCTGCGCCCTTAATCAGGAAGCATGGCGCGGCAATGATGGAAGCACCTTGCGTTGGGTGGCGCGCGCCGACTTGCCTAGGGTGACGTTCAATTTTATCCATCAGAAAGCGGCGGAATTTTTGATGAAAGGGCATGACGATGAATGAGCCTATGTCTTTTTATGATCGTTGGGGCCGGGAATACCATCCCGCACCGGGCGAGGAAATTCATGACAGGCACGGCGTTTATGTATTCCTGATTGCCAAAGGGCACACTCTGCTGTCCTGGCAGAATTACGCGCCGGATTTAGCCGAACTGCTCGGCGGCAAGATCGATGAGGGCGAATCCATCGGCGACGCCTTGCACCGTGAAGTCCTTGAAGAGTCGGGGCTGGTGTTGCCGGATGCGTCGCCCCAGAACGAATACCATCAAAAAAACGGCGTCTATCACATCCAAGGCACCCCGCCGAGCTACTCCATTCACCATCAAACCTATTGGGTCATGGACTATGAAGGGACATTGCCGAATCCGATAGGCACAGCGTTCACGGGACCCGAAGGCAATCGGTTGCAATGGGTTTCTTTAGAAAGCCTAGGCTCAGTCCGCATCACCTATCCGCATGCACGGGCTTTGCACGTGATCGCGCCGGAGTATCTGCCATGACGACGACCATCACCGAATTCCACGACATACGCGGCAAGCGGTGCTTCCCTGGGCCGCAGGATATGATCTATGAGCGCACGGCGATCTATGCGCTGTTGCGTTGTCGTGGCCATGTGCTGCTGTCATGGCAGGATTACGCGCCGGGTATGGCCGAATTTCCTGGCGGTGGGATCGATCCAGGCGAGGAGCTGCGCGCTGCCCTTGCCCGTGAGCTGAGGGAAGAGACGGAGCTAACACTGCCCAGGGGCGAGCCGACCAAGACCTACAGCCATGTCCTTGGCTTTTACCACGAGGACGAGGACCCTCACCGCTATTATGCCTGCACGCGCATATACTGGGTCATGGACTATCCCGGCCCGCTTCCCGATCCCGTCACCGTCACCTGGACAGGCCCCGAGGGGAACCGTCTGCAATGGGTGCCGATGGCGCATCTGCCTTCGTTAAGTTTCATCCATTCTCATGGCTTGGCGCTGAAGGAATTGTTGGAACCATCCATCGAGATAGGCGGGGTTTGATGTCGGTGGATTCTTGGTAAGAGAAGTTTGGTGGGCCCGGCAGGATTCGAACCTGCGACAACACCGTTATGAGCGGTGCGTTCTAACCGCTGAACTACAGGCCCACGCAATGATGCGAGGTTATATCATAGCCAATCGGGTATTGCAGAAAAGTTACGCCTTCAGTGCCTCTTCCACGGCCCGAATGGCCGCTTGCGTGTCTCCGTCGCCCGGGCCGCCGGCCTGGGCCATGTCGGGGCGACCGCCGCCGCCTTTGCCGCCAACGGCTTCGGCGGCGCGGCGCGCCAGATCGACCGCGTTAAAGCGCGCCGTTAGATCGGCGGTCACGGCCACGACCAGAGATATCTTGCCCTCTTCCTTGCCCATGACCAGCACGACTCCCGCGCCGATTTGCGCCTTGGCGTCGTCCGCCAGGCCGCGCAGCTTGGCGGCTGGTACATCCTGAAGCGTGCGGGTTAGTAAACGCACCCCGTTGATCTCTCGGCTTTGGGTATCGGCGGAATCCGTCCCGCTGCTTGCGCCAGACAAAGCCTGTCGTCGTGCTTGTCCCAGTTGTTGTTGAAGGCTCTTAATCTCTGCCGTCAGAGCCTCCAGCCTGCCGCCCAATTCGGCGGGGGTGGTCTTGATGTGTGACGCGGCGGACTCCAGCCAGGCGTTGCGCTCTTCGTACCAACGTCGCGCCGCTTGGGCCGTCACGGCCTCAATGCGGCGAATCCCTGCGGAAACCGAGGATTCGCGCACGATCTTGAACAGGCCGATATCGCCGGTGCGCCGTACATGCGTGCCGCCGCACAGTTCCACCGAATAATTCGCGCAATCCTCGAACGCGCCGCCCATGCTGACCACGCGCACCTCCTCGCCATATTTCTCGCCGAACAAGGCCATGGCCCCTTGAGTGATGGCCTCGTCGGGAGTCATTAGGCGGGTGACGGCTTCCTCGTTGGCGAGGATACGGTTATTCACCTCGTCTTCGATGGCGGTCATCTGTTCGCGCGTCACCGCGCTGGGATGGCTAAAGTCAAAGCGCAGACGATCGGCGGCGACCAAGGAACCTTTTTGAGTCACATGCGCACCCAGATGGCGGCGCAAGGCCGCGTGCAGCAGATGCGTGGCCGAATGATGGGCGCGAATGCTGGCGCGGCGTTCGTCATCCACGATCATCAAGACCGTGTCGCCGATTTTGATCGCGCCGCTGGCAATGCGGCCCTTATGGACGATCAAAGCGCCTAAGGGTTTTTGCGTGTCTTCGATCCTGATTTCCGCCTTGGTGACGCCGCCATCGGCCAGGACGCGGATGATGCCGCTATCACCGACCTGGCCACCGGATTCGCCGTAGAAAGGCGTTTGATTCACGATGATGCTGACTTCATCACCCGCCTTCGCCTCTTGGACGCGCTGACCATTTTGTAACATGGCTTGGACGATGCCTTCGGCGCGCTGCGTGCTATAGCCCAAGAATTCGCTGGCGCCCAATTCTTCCTTCAGGTCGAACCAAATGCGATCCGTCTTGGTCTCGCCCGATCCGGACCAGGCTTGCCGCGCCAATTCGCGCTGACGCGCCATGGCTGAATCGAATCCGGCCGTGTCCACGCTCATTTCCTGGCCGCGCAGCACGTCTTGCGTCAGATCCAGAGGGAAGCCATAGGTGTCGTATAGCTTAAAGGCCACCTCGCCAGGCAGGCTGCCGCCCGGTTTGAGGCGACCGGTTTCTTCCTCCAGCAATTTCAGTCCGCGTTCCAAAGTCTGGCGGAAACGGGCTTCTTCCAGCTTTAAGGTTTCGGTGATCAAAGCCTCGGCGCGAATCAGTTCCGGATAGGCCGCGCCCATCTGCCGCGACAGTTCAGGCACTAGGCGATGCAGCACCGGCTCACGCGCCCCCAGCAGATGCGCGTGACGCGCGGCGCGGCGCAGGATGCGCCGCAGCACATAGCCGCGCCCGTCGTTCGAGGGTAGAACGCCATCGGCGATCAGGAACGAGATGGCGCGTAGATGATCGGCGATGACCCGATGCGAAGCCGAATGCGGCCCTTCGGGCGCGACGCCCGTCAGATCGGCGCAGGCGTGGATCAGGGCTTGCAGCAGATCGGTCTCGTAATTCGAATGCACGCCCTGCAGCACGGCGGCCATGCGTTCCAGCCCCATGCCGGTGTCGATAGAGGGTTTGGGCAGGGATACGCGCTTTTCGGGCGTGACCTGCTCATACTGCATGAACACCAGGTTCCATATCTCGATAAAGCGGTCGCCATCGGCATCAGGACTGCCCGGAGGGCCGCCCGCAATCGCGGGGCCGTGGTCATAGAAGATTTCCGAACACGGACCACACGGGCCGGTATCGCCCATGCGCCAGAAATTATCATCGGTCGAAATGCGGATGATGCGTTCTTCCGGCAGGCCCGAAATCTTGCGCCAATGGCCAAAGGCTTGGTCATCGTCGTGATAGACGGTCACGCATAGCTTGTCGGCTGGCAGGCCCAGTTCCTTGGTCACCAATCCCCATGCCAGATCAATCGCCGTTTCCTTGAAATAATCGCCGAATGAAAAATTACCCAGCATCTCGAAAAACGTGTGGTGCCGCGCGGTATAGCCCACATTGTCCAAGTCGTTATGCTTGCCGCCCGCGCGAACGCATTTCTGCGCCGAGGTCGCGCGGGTATATGGGCGCTGTTCGGCTCCGGTAAAAACGTTTTTGAACTGTACCATGCCCGAATTGGTAAACATCATACTAGGGTCGTTGCGCGGCACCAGCGGGCTGGACGGCACCACGGTATGGCCGTTTTTGCCGTAAAAGCCCAGGAACGCGGCGCGGATATCGGTCAAGGTCTTCATCATTCGTCCGATCATAGAGTCAAAAGCGCGTCATTTTAGCCGGAATGTAATATTTGGCCAAGCGGGGTTCTTGTGCTTTAAAATCCGGGCATGATATCGGCACCGGCGCATCTGCAGGCAATTCGTGACCTACCCCATGAGGTGGGGAATATTCTGGGCCGGCTGGGCCTGGTGACGGATGCCGTCCTGATGGCCCAAGGCACCATCAATGACGTTTATTTGCTGGGCGATCCGGCCCGTTCTGCTGCCTGTGTGCTGCGTTTGCGTAGTCGGGCGCATGTCTTTCAGTATGAGCAGGGCTTGGTTAAGGAACCCATCGTGGCCGCGCTGCTGGTCGCCCATGAACGCGAAGGGCGAATCCTGGGCGCGTCGGATTTTCGCGTGGATGACCGGCTTATGCCAAGCGATGGACCGATGGCCTGTTCGTTATGGGGCGATATCTTTGCCTATGAATGCGCGCCGCATACCGCCATGCCTTGGCTGTTGATGGGGCATGTGGAAGGCGAGCATTTGACCCGGCGTCCCGATGCGTCCGCCTATCACCTGTTGGGTGAGGCTTTGGCGCGACTGCATCGCCCCGTCTTTGATGCCGTTTATGCCGATTTTTATGCCGATCCGGCCAAAGCCTGTGATATGCGCGCGCATCTTCATGATCTGATGGTCGATGGCCTGCGGCGTTGGCGTTGCGGAGCCGAAGGCGCACACCGGCCAGATATCCAACCTGCTTTGCAAGATTTGATAACCCGCCCCGGCTTTTTCGACGATTCCATGCCCGTCCTGGTGCATAACGACATTCAGCCCACCAATGTGATTCTGGAACGGGATGGCCCCGCGCGTCTGATCGATTGGGATAATGCGGTCATTGGTTGTGCCGAGCGCGATTTCGCCAAGTTGCGCGCCTGGACCCGGCTGGACGCCCAAGGTTGGCTTTGCGCCGATGCGGACTTATTCCAGGCTTGCCTTGACGGATATCTGGCGGCGGGCGGGCGTCCATTAAACAGTGACCGTCTGGATTTCCACAGCCTTATATGGCTAAGCCGTATCATTCCCTTTGAACAAACCCGCCCACGCCCAGCGGATGCCCGGCCTTTTCCACACGCGCAGGCGTATGAGGGGCTCTTGAATGTGTATTGCGGTCGCCACGGCTAAGAAAGAATAAGCATGATATCGTTATATATCTTGATGTTAGTATAATTTTAGAATGTATCGCTTAAGCTTGTAATCCCCAAGGCTTGCTTTCATGCTATCTGGCACGGTTAAATGGTCCTGGGGTAAGGCTCCCCATCATCGATCATAGGAGACCACAGTGAGCGATTTTATCTGGACCGATGTGCAAGGTAACGAGGCCGAGGAATTGGCGGTCGAGCTTTCCCGGATTTTGCAACCAGCCCCGCCCAAAGAACAAATGGCGTTCAAAGTGGCTGCGCTGCCCTTTTATGCGGATTACAAGCTATTCGGCATGCCGGTACCTGGTCAGCCGGGCGCGGCGATTTTTTTCCTGCGCGGCAATGGCGAATTTCTGCCGCTTGATGGCAGCAACGTGCCGATCTATCTGCTGAATCAAAAGGCACCGGTGGTTTTGAACCGTGAGACCGTGCCGGCCTATGCGAAATTCTTTTTCGACCTGGTGCGCGGCAAATATGGCCGCTTCATCATCGTTGAAAAGCCCGAAGACATCGCTTGGCTGCCCGATGCCTCGGAAGAGGACAAGGAACGGGTGAATCAGTTGCTCCAACCCTTGACCTATAAGAGCTTGGGGCGCGACAACCGCTTTATGCTGTCCGCGACGGTGTTGTTCCGCAATGCCTTGTTCAGCACCAATATCCGCGTTTGCGCCGTGGCCGAAGCCCCGGGCGAGGATGCCGAAAAAGAGCCAGGCAAGATCGTGGGTGAGATGGAGCTGACGGACGAGCAACTTTTGGCCGAAAACCTATCTTTGCCTGAAGAGCCGATTTCTTTGCGCCTAGCGTTGGAATAGGTTCCCTAGGCGCTAGTCACAAAGCTTGGAATGAATGGTGGCTGCATGCGTGGACATTCTAACCCGCAGCACTATCGGCCAAGACAGGAGATGGACTCCCGCCTTCGCGGGAGTGACTCACGAGGAGAGGGAAGCTAACAACAACGCATGCTCTATTCATATAAAAATGACCCTCTCAACCTGTCATGCCCGCGCAGGCGGGCATCCATCACCTGTCTTTCACGCTGTCGCTGAATTGCAGATTCTTCATCTCCATCACAGCGGTTGACGCCGCTTCATAGACCTTTGTGAACAGTGCCAAGAACCTCCGTTGCCATACCATGCGCCGCCTCTAGGATATGCCTGTCATCTGCTATATAACCGCTTAGCACTCATAAGCGGAGAATAGACGATGGCGGGCATGGATTTGGAGAACTGCAAGACTTTGGACGATGCGGAGGCGTTGTATCCGCCTCGGCAGGGCCTAGCCCCGGGCGCAGAGATCACCCGCCTGGCCCCCAGCCCCACCGGCATGCCACATATCGGCACCGCCATGCAGGCGATTCTAAACCGCGCCTTGGCCGATCGCAGCGGCGGCGTGTTTATGTTGCGCATTGAAGATACCGACCAAGCGCGAACCATCGCAGGCGCGCAAGACGCCATCATTGAAGGCTTGAATTGGTTGGGGGCCGCGCCCGACGAAGGCTGCGTGAATGGCGGGGCCTATGGACCCTATATCCAAAGCCAACGCCTCCCCTTATATCGTCTGGCCGCTCAGTATCTTTTGGATCAGGGCCATGCTTATCGCTGTTTTTGCTCGGCCGAACGTTTGGATATGGTGCGGCGAACCCAGACCACCAATCACCAGACTCCCAAATATGACAGGCATTGCTTGCATCTAAGCGCCGATGAGGTGGCCGCGAAGCTGAAAGCGGGCGAGTCTTTCACCGTCCGCCAGAAAATACCCGAACGCGAAAAAATCTCCATCACCGACGAGGTGCGCGGCGAGATCGTCTTTGACACTTCCGCGCTGGACGATGGCGTTTTGCTGAAATCCGACGGCTTTCCCACCTATCATTTGGCCGCCGTGGTGGATGACCACTTCATGCGCGTGACCACGGTGGTGCGCGGCGAGGAATGGATTCCCTCGACGCCCAAGCATGTGTTGATCTATCGCGCCTTTGGCTGGCAACCGCCCAAATTCCTACACACGGTGCTGCTGCGCGATCCGCAAAAGCGCAAACTGTCCAAGCGCAGCGGCGATACCTCGCTCACCTGGTTCAGGCGTCAGGGATTCCTAAGCCTTGCTTTCCGCAATTTCCTGACGCGCGTCATGTGGGCGCATCCGGGCAATAAGGATATCTATCCGTTCGAGGAATTCGTGCAGCTTTTAGACACAAAGGCCCTGCCCAGCACCGGGCCGGTGGCCGATATGACCTTGCTGCAATTCATCAACAACCGCTATATCACCGCCATGAGCAACGAGGAACGGGCCAAGGTCTTTATCGATTATCTGGATTATTTGATCGTAGAGGGGCTGTCGGCATCCAGCACCATCGACCCGCTCGCCGCATCGGTGACCGAGACGGATCCCGATTTCCTGCGCCTTCTGCGTCAAGAGGCCAGCACGCATGTCGCACGTACCGTGGCGATTTCATCCATCGAGCCGGGACGACATCACCGCTTAGCGGATATGATTTTCGACAACGCCTATTTGTATGATTGCGGCTATGTTCCACCCTCGCCCGAGATGTTGGCCAAACAAGCGGCCTTGACCGATGTGCCTGGGATCCTGTCGCGCTTTACCGATGCGTTCAAAGCCGATCCGCATCTAAGCCTGGATGCCACCTTGCGCGCCATTGCCAAGGACATGTGCTTGGCCAAAGACAAGCAGGCATTCATGACCTTGCGCGTCGCCCTGACGGGCCGCGACCGCACGCCGCCTTTGCCCGAGGTGATCGAGGTGCTGGGCGCAGATCGGGTGCGGCAAAGACTTGAACAAGTGATGTTGAGCGTGACGGAGACCGCCAAAAGCGCGGGATAAGCGGTTCAATCGTCGCCGTCAGAGAAACACTTCGATTTGCTTAGGCTTTGCGTCATGGCGCTATACGTCTTCCTGCCAGGCATTCGATATGTGTCGGATACTGGGCCATAGGCCAGGACGATGGATAACGTGCATCAGGTCAAAGCGAATGGTGTCGGCGGCATGTTGTGGGTGTGCGGACAGCCAGGCCCTCGCGGCTTGGATCAGGCGGCGTTGCTGGCGCGGGGCGATCAGGTCGTGCGATGCGGCATTGCGACGTGCCTTGACCTCAATCACGGCCAGGACATGGCCTCGATGGGCCAGGATATCGATCTCGCCCCAAGACCCGCCCCGTTCGCCTCGGTGGCGCTGAGTGAGAATCCGGTACCCTTTAAGACGCAAAAACAGGCGGCACCAAGCTTCGGCGCGGCGGCCCAATTGATCGTTCTGACGTTTAGAGAAAGCGGGACGGGAGGGGGGAACGAAAGCCATAGATGAAAACGCCTGTGGGCTTTCGCGGCGCTTGGGCATATTTGGCTTTGTCCTAGATGATGTATGTCGCTGTGGTAGGCAGGCGATAACACAGGCGCTGCACGCCCTCGCTATCTACTTCGGCGATCAGTACGGAAAGCGGGGCTTCCTGATGCAACGTGTGAATGATCTCGGAAAGGCCGCTATGGAAACAAGGGAACTCACGGCCTTTTTCGGGAACCAACACCAAGCGGTGACTCTCCAGACGAATCTGCGCGAACCCCGGGACTTCACGGCGACCCAGGGTTTCATGCGGCAGGATGATTAACCATTCTCCTGCCGCATTGCGCAGAATTTCCATCTCATCCATCGCCGCCGGTTCTTCTCCACCATGGGAGAAGAACGGCGTGATGACCACGGGTCCTGCCATCGGCAGATACCGCTTTAGGCTTCGCTGCCCTCGGTCGTGGGTGTTTCGAACATCAGCCGCGCGGATTCGGCTGCCGCATCAGCCGCAGCGGCGCTGGCGGAGTCATCAGCGGTCCGTTCGGCGGCCTTGGCGATGTTCTTCAGCGCGGCCTCGGCTTCAGCCTCGCTGCGGGCGACGTTCACTTCGACATGCACGTTGACTTCGGGGTGCAAACGTACACGCACCTTGTGCATGCCGATGGTCTTGATCGGCACGTCAATGACGACGGTACGGCGATCGATGGTCACACCGATGGCCTGAGCGGCCTCGGTTACATCGCGTGCGGATACCGAGCCATAGAGCTGGCCGGCTTCGCCAGCCTGACGCAGCACGGTCAGACGCGTACCATCCAGGCTGCGGGCCTGAATTTCGGCCGCCTTGCGCTGATCGGCATTGGCGGCTTCCAGCTCGGCCCGGCGGGCCTCAAACAAGGATTTGTTTGAGGCCGTGGCGCGCAAGGCTTTTTGCTGCGGTAGCAGAAAATTGCGCGCGAAACCGGGCTTTACATGCACCACATCGCCCATATGACCCAGGCGTTCGATGCGTTCAAGGAGGATAAGTTCAATCATGATCTTTGTTCCTTAGTCAGGAAGATTGTTCGAGATGTCTTCAGGCGCCGCCTGCACGGCCTTGCAAGGCGTAAGGCAGCAGGGCCAGAAAGCGCGCGCGCTTGATCGCCGTAGCCAGTTCGCGCTGCTTCTTGGCAGAGACGGCGGAAATCCGGCTGGGCACGATCTTGCCGCGCTCGGACAGGAAGCGGGACAACAGGCGGACATCCTTATAGTCGATCACCGGCGCTTCAGGGCTGCTGAACGGGCACGATTTACGGCGGCGGAAAAAGGGACGGCGGGCGCCACCGGCACCAGCTGAGGCAGAGGACATTTCGTCGGTTTGAGGCATGCTCATGTCTGGAATCCTTGATTTTTGAGGAGTGATTAGAACGCAGCGGCGACCGGGCCGTCACTATCGTCATAGCGACGCGGTGAACGCTCATTACGGCTGACCAGCATGGCCGAGGGGCCTTCTTCCAGTGCGTCCACACGGACCACCAGGTGACGCAAGATATCCTCATTCACCTTGATCTGACGCGACAATTCCTCGACGGCGGCCCAGGGGGCGTCCAGGTTCATCATCACATAATGACCCTTGCGGTTTTTCTTGATGCGATAAGCCAGGCTGCGTAGGCCCCATTGCTCGGTCTTGGTGACCGTCCCTCCCAGGCCGCGAACAACCTCGGCCAGAGTGGCGCTAAGGGTTTCAACCTGAGTAGCGGGAACGTCCTGACGGACAATAAAGATAGACTCGTAGTATGCCATAGATTTCAACGACCTCCTTACGGGTTGCGGCCTGAACAGGTCTCCCCATCAGACCAAAGCCCACGATCTGCGCCGTAGGCAAGGATACGGCTGATTGCCGCGCCGCTTGTTTAGCGCATTTTTGCACATGAAATCAAGCGGAGCTTTATTCGCTGTGTGTGGCGAGGCTAAATGAGACAGTTTTTCTCTCAGCGGAGAGGGAGTAAAGATAGGACCAAGTTGTAAGTCCATCGAGGGCAAAAAAGGGCTGTAGGTGTTGCGTGTGGGCTTGGCTGGGGGCGGGACAATGAAAGGCAGTATCAGTTAGCACATGCGGTTTTGAACTCGGCCATCAACGCGCGAGCACCAAACCATGCGCCGGGACTTCTTTTCCCTCGCATCCGCCAGAATCCCGGTCCCTTTATGGCTTTGTAAGTGCCATTGGCGTGTTGGTTGTCTCGACCTCTGATCGGTTGCGGCCATTGGATTTCGCGGCATAAAGCGCTCTGTCGGCGCGTTCGATGAACTCGCTGATATCTTCTCCTAGAGCGTATTCCGTTATACCTACCGACAAAGTGATACTGCCGAGAGAGATATTGCTTGGGCGCTTGATAATTTGTTTGGAACCAACTGATATTCTAAGATTATCTGCAACTTTTATAGCGTCTTGCAGGCGGGTTTCGACAAGAAGTATGGCAAATTCCTCGCCACCATAACGGGCGACAATGTCTCGGCCCTTCACATTGTCTCGCAATGTGCGTCCTACCAGGCGTAACACTTGATCTCCAGCCTGGTGACCATGGTTGTCGTTGAACTTCTTGAAAAAATCGATATCGATCATCAATAGAATTAACGATGTGTGCAGCTCTTTTGCCTCGTGCATGGTGCGTTCAATCTCGTGTGCAAAATACTTGCGATTGCCGACCTGTGTGAGCGGGTCAATCATGGTCTCCTTTTGCACCTTCTCCAGATTCTGCTTAAGGTCATTGACCTCGGTCAGCGAGTCGCTCAGCTGTTCTTTAAGCTGATTGTTTTCTTGCGCCATATCACGCGAATCGCGGGCTAATTGGCTGACCATATCGCGCAGCTCGTCGGCGCTGATGGGAAGGCCCAGGCGTTTAAAACTCGAGTCCAGACTTTCACCGAACAATTCGCTGCGTTCACTCGCACGCTCCAAGGCTTCCATCAACTTCCGCAATTCGGTGTTGATGCTCTGATTGGCCTCGTTGAAAGCGCGGTGCTCGGGGTCAGATCCGAAATACCGCTGATACAGCACGGAACACTGCTCGACCGTCAGAGTGATATGGTGCTCGTTGAAATGGTCGATGCTCTGCTTTATCTCCGGCGAACGGCCGCAGACATAGTGATAGAACAGTGTGAAGTGATCGGGACTGGGGGGGATGTGTTGAGATACCAGTCTTTTAAGGGCTTCCTTGGCCCATTCGCATGCATTCTCATAGGGATCCCCACCATAAGGCTCCAAGACGGATAGGGTCTGGGGCTTCGGTTGTGTATGAGTGGACGGTGGAGTTTCAGTATCGGTCATTTCCTGCCCTAAGGACGGAAGTTGGTCTCCCTCTACATACCTATGTAATAATTAAGAAAAGCAAAAAATTGGCCCGTTTTTTTATTCAGCCCCCATCTTTCCGGAAATGACGGGCATAAAAAATCAATTATAGTTTCGCATGAGAATCATTATTCGGGTAACATGCTCCCCAGTTTTTGTCCGCCCAGGACATGGGCATGCAGATGTGGGACTTCCTGACCGCCATTTGCGCCCTGATTGACGATCAGGCGAAATCCGGTTTTGTCCATACCGTGTTGCTGAGCAACGACGTTTATGGCGCGTACCCAGGCGACAATTTCCTCATCGGAGGCGTTTTGCGTGAAATCGCTGAAATCCACATAACTGCCTTTGGGTAGAACCAGCACATGCAGATCTGCCTTGGGCGAAATATCAGGAAAGGCCAGGCTATGGGCATCCTCATGCAGCTTTTTGCAAGGAATCTCGCCCTTGAGGATGCGGGCAAACACATTGCTGGAATCGTAGGTCATAACGGGACTCCCAGGCGGGTCGATCTCAGTGAGACATTAACGCTCTATCAGGATGGGTGCCAAGATCAAAACGAAAGCCATATCCACGCAAACGCTAGGATCGCGTCCGCGTGGAATATGGGCAGCCATATTTACCAAGAAACGATCAAGCGGCGACGCGCGCAGACAGTTTGGCGGATTCCGTTTTGCGGCACTCGGCGCGCTCCATATCGCGCATGGCCATGTCTTGCACCAGTTTCTCAAAACTGGTGGCAGGCTTCCAGCCCAATGCCTTTTGTGCCTTGCTGGGATCGCCGCACAAAACGTCCACCTCGGCCGGGCGGAAGAATTCGGGGTTCACACGCACGATCACCTTGCCGTTGCTGCGGTCGCGTGCCAAACGGTTCACGCCTTCGCCTTCCCAGACCAGATCAAACCCGGCTACCGGGGCGGCGGCGTTGACGAATTCTTCCACGCTGTGCATTTGGCCTGTGGCCAAGACATAATCATCGGCCTTGTCCTGTTGCAGCATCAGCCACATTCCTTGCACATAATCGCGGGCATGGCCCCAGTCGCGCTTGGCGGCCAGATTGCCCAGCTCCAACGGATCCTGACGCAGGCCATGGGCCAGTTGAGCTAAGATCACGGTGATCTTGCGCGTCACGAATTCCTCGCCGCGCAAAGGCGATTCATGATTGAACAAGATGCCCGAGCTGGCATGCATGTCATAGGACTCGCGGTAATTCACAACCATCCAATGCCCGAACAGCTTGGCCACGCCATAGGGGCTGCGCGGGTAGAAAGGCGTGGTCTCACATTGCGGCATGGCTTGAACCTTGCCGAACATCTCCGATGTCGAAGCCTGATAAACGCGAGCGTCCGGTTTGGCCATACGCACGGCCTCTAACAGGCGCAAGACCCCCATGGCATCGGAATCAGCGGTAAACAGAGGTTGCTTGAATGAAGTGGCTACAAAGCTTTGGGCTGCCAGGTTAAAAATCTCGTCGGGCTGAATCTCACGGATCAGGCTGAGAAGGTTGGACATTTCCAACAGCTCGAAAGGTACCAATTTGACCTTTTGCTCGATGCCCAATTCCTGCAGACGCCACGGGTCACCCTGAGACGAACGACGTAACCCGCCATAAACGGTATAACCCTTATCCAGCAAAAGTTTGGCCAGATAAGCGCCATCTTGACCACCTATCCCTGTGACCAAAGCCTTAGGCATCCGATTCTCCTTGATTTGCGTCGCTTGCGCGTGATTCTGTAATGTAGCCTTCCCGTTACGTCAAGTGGATAGATCATTGAAAAATGGGTCTTCCTCGGCATTGAGGTATCGAATACAGTTGGATAAGACAGAACGAGACGGATGCTTCGCCGCTATCGAAAGTGAGCATGTAAAAAATATTTCTAAAGCCATGTCTTGACTTCAGAATGCGGCGCAAATAATTGATCTTTAATTATATTCTGGATGTAATGTTCGGTGCTATGGTCTGCGATATAACAATGAATAGGTAACGGCTTGTATCTCCTACAACGCATCATGTGCATCATACTTGGCCTGGACGGTGAGATATGGCAATTTGCGAGCTTATGTGGATACTGGGACGAATGCAGATTCGAATTCGACGATGGGCATGGGCACTGGGTGCGGTCATCTTTTTGATGACGCCTGCGGCCGGTTATGCCGCCCCCTATGCGGATATTGTGGTTGATGCAGCCACAGGACGGGTGCTGCGCGAGATGAACGCGACCGATTTGCGGCACCCGGCATCGCTGACCAAGATGATGACATTATATATGACATTCAAGGCGTTGGATGATGGACGTCTGCGTCTTGATCAGCGCATCACGGCTTCGGCTCACTCTGCTTCGCAACCACCTTCGAAATTGGGATTGCGTCCGGGACAGGGCATCATGGTTGAAGATGCTATTTTGGGCCTGGTCACCGAATCGGCCAATGACGTGGCGGCCACTTTGGGGGAGGCTATGGGCGGCAGCGAATCCGCCTTTGCCCAAAGAATGACTCAGCAGGCCGCAGCTTTGGGTATGACTCGTACGCGCTTTTACAATGCATCGGGCTTGCCCGACCCACGTCAGGTGACATGCGCCCGCGATATGGCCATTCTGGCGCGCGCCTTGATGATGCACTTTCCCCGCTATTATCCCTATTTCAGCTACAGTCGGTTCAATTGGAATGGTCGCAGTTTCCATAATCATAACCGCTTGATGAACAGTTACGAGGGGATGGATGGTCTGAAAACGGGCTACATCCGGGCCTCGGGCTTTAACTTGGTTGCATCGGCAGTGAGAGGGCAGACACGTTTGATCGCCGTTGTGCTTGGTGGTAAATCGACACAAAGTCGCAATGCACAGGTGGCGGCCTTGTTGGATCGTGGCTTTGCAGGGGATTTTTCTCAGTCGCGTGTTGCGAGTATCCAAGCCCCTTCACGCCAGAAAGAAACGCAATCGCCACAGCGAACAGCTTCTTGGCAGGGTAATACCAAAGATTATGCGCTGGCCCAATCTGAACAGCGGGGCGAAGGCGACAAAGGCGAAGTCCAGCAAGCTTCCAGCGGGGATAACGAATGGGGCATCCAGGTCGGATCTTTTCGAAAACGTGCAGATGGCCAGCGAGCGCTGAAAGTTGCGCGTAGCAAGTTACCTAAATTGTTGGCGGATGCGGAACCTAGGATCGAGAAAGTTTCCACACATCGTGGTGCCATTTGGCGCGCTCAATGGCTCGGTTTGGACGCCTCTTCGGCCCGCGCCGCTTGCCGAGTCCTTTCACGTAAGGGGCATGAGTGTTTGACTATGCCTTCCGCGAGTTAATGTGATTCAACAACGCACTGAAGCCTTCACGCTGGGCATTGTTGCGGAGAGATTTCTAATCGATTTAGGATGGTGGACGCTTACAAATTAACGCTCACCCCGTCATATTAACGGATATTTATGCCATTAGCGTTACGATATATGCAAGCGGAGAAATGAAGGGGAGTTGGCTCAATGATCAGGCATGAAACTCACCAGCAAGCACCATTGCCAACGGACTTCGGTTCCTACGGACTGGATAACTTGGCCTATGTAAAATCAATCGTGCTGGACGGCCGTAAGGTGCATGCGGTACACGCTGCCGACGGCACTCCTTTGACGGTTCTCGACGACCGCGAAGTGGCTTTTGCCACTGTTCGTCAGTACGAGATGGAACCGCTGAGCGTCCATTAAATAAACAACACACAACTAAAGGCACTACGACTAGGGGTAGCGCCTTTGTTGTTGGGTGTCACCAGGAAAGCTTAGCTTATCAGCGCAGAGGCGCTTAATAGCCTTCGCGTTCACGGCGCTTGCGCTCAATCTTGCGCAGACGCCTGACGGCTTCGGCCTTTTCACGGGCACGACGCTCTGATGGCTTCTCATAGCTGCGACGCAGCTTCATTTCGCGGAACACACCCTCACGCTGCAGCTTCTTTTTCAGGGCGCGCAAAGCGTGGTCAACATTGTTATCGCGTACGAGGACCTGCACAGTCTTCCCTCTTTTCTCAAGGTTGAACGAACAAGCAGAAACGAGCCCAAGGCATAAAGCCCTAGGCGAGATTCGGTGACGGAACGTAGCACATAGTTGTCCTAAAACAAAGCCTTTATACGGCATGTGTGCGGCGAGGCTAAATGAGACCGTTTTGGGTCTCAGGGGAGAGAGATTGAAATAGGCTCAAGGGGTCAGTCCGTTAGGGTAAATGGGGTCTGATCGGACTTAGTAATTGATGTCTAGGTCGCCTTGGGCGATATTCGGGTTGGAGGCAAAATGACATGGACCGTCGTGCCCACGCCCATCGTGCTTTCCAGACGCATTTCGCCGCCATGTAATTCAATTAAGGCTTTGGTCAGGGGCAAGCCAAGCCCCGTGCCTTTATGCTTGCGACTGAGGGCGCTTTCGATTTGGCCGAAAGGTGCCAGCGCCTTGGAAATGTCCTCGGGCGCGATCCCAATTCCCGTGTCCGAGATCGATACGCTGATACTGCCGTCGTCCAGGCGGTCCACCGACAATGTGACCGTGCCGCCTTCGGGCGTGAATTTGATGGCGTTGGTCAGAAGATTGGTCATCACTTGTTTTAAAGCCCGTTCCTCGCCGATGACCATCGGCAAGCCTTCGGGCACACGCGCCACCAGATGCAAACGTGCCGATTTCGCGCGCGCGGCGACAAGGCGGATGGTGGCCTGGGCCACACGGCCTATATCCACGGGGGCTTCGGCCAATTCGCGCTTACCCGCTTCGATCTTGGACATATCCAAAATGTCGTTGATCAATGACAGCAGCAATTCGCCGCTGTCATAGATATCGCGCGCATACTCCACATATTGGGCTTGCCCAACCTTGCCGAACAGCTCGTCCTTGATAATTTCGGAAAACCCGATAATGGCGTTCAAAGGCGTGCGCAGTTCATGGCTCATATTGGCCAGAAATTCCGATTTGCTGCGATTGGCGAAATCAGCCTGCTCCTTGGCGGCGATCAAAGCTTGCTCGGCCTTGTGCCGTTCGGTGATATCGATCAGCGTTCCCTCGTAGAACAACAGCCGATTGTCGTCGTCGCGCACGGCATAACCGCTCATGCTGACCCAAATTTCCTGACCATCGTAGCGGATCATGCGTGTATCAAAGTTGTGATGCGCACCGCGATCAAGCAGGCGGAACCATTGGATGCGATCCTGCTCATCCGCATATAGCTTGCCCATGCGATCAGGTTGGGCTAGCAACAGAGCCTCGGCACTGTCATAGCCAAGTACCGAAGCAATAGAGAGATTGGCGCTGATCCAGTTGCCGTTGGCCGTGACCTGGTAGATTCCAATCATGGCATTTTCAAAAATGTTCCGGTAATTGCGTTCGCTTTCGCCTAGCGCCGCACGGATATGCTCGCCTTCGACAATGCGCTCGTGCAGTTCACGATTTGCCGTTGCCAAAGACTCAGCCAGTTCTGCCATCTCCCTCCCGTGCCGACGGAACACCACGATATATAAGGCCAAGGCCACGGTTAGTCCCGAGCAAGCGACAAAGGTCAAAAACGGAATCAGTAAGATCGGGGCATCGGCGGCGCCGATCGAAAGAATATAACGCGCCAACCAGATGCGATTATCAATCAAAAGAATATCGCTTCCTTTCCAAGCATCATTCAACATCTTGGCCCAGGGCGAACGCGCGACGGCGCTGGCCTCGACCGGCGCAGACAAGCCCCAAATAGGGGGATTCATGCTGGAGCGGTCTGCCTCTACATCGTCATGGATTTCGAAGGTTTTCAAACGCCCCTGAGCAATTAGCATTCCGGCTTGGGAAAACAATGATGAAAAGGGCAAGATACTGACGATGCCTGTGCGCGTTTCTCCGTCTTGCGGTTGATGCGCCGAAAAGCTGTGCTTGGTGCGGATGACGGTTATAAAATACGTTTCGTCGCGGCCATCACTGTATTGATGTCGCACGACCGCACGATTTCGGAAATTCCTTAGCGTGTCGGTCAGGGGGTATTGTTGATCCGCCAATTCCAACTGCTGACGTGCCATCTGTTCAAGGAATTCTTTTTCTTTGGTGTCTGTCGTGGATGGCGGACGAAGCCAAGCGGCGTTCTTATCCTGATTCGAGGCCGTTTTGTTGTTAAACCAGACCCATGCCAACAATCCCGGCACAAAGCGCATGCGCTGCTGAATATTAGCAATTTCCTCATCCGTTATATCGTTGATGCTGCCCAGCACATCCAGCAGATTATCGTTGGTATCGATGCTCTGTTGCGCGTCTTTTACCAAGCGCTCGGGCATGCCGATGACACGCTCAGTCAGAAAGATGCTGGTCTGATTGAGAAGCAGAGAAAACAGTAATAGTGCGAACAGCATCCCAATAAACATGATGACCCAAGACAAGTAGGATCGTCGTCCCAAGGGATGGGAAGCGGATTGGCGGAACGCTGTTGCGTGAGCGTCCATGACGCTGAGTTTCGCTCCATACTTCATAGCTAATGGGATGTTCTTTCGATCCGCGTGGGCCTCTCTCATCTTCCATCGAGTAGTCGTTACATCCTAAGTCTTGGTTAAGATGCTCACGGCCCATTCATACAGCCGAAGATAGTCCTACCCACTTCAGACAGCAACATCTCTGCCCCCCCCAATGTTGCAAAAACGCATGTTTCTCATCGCAACAATCAGCATATCCAAAGCTTTTTTCCAAGAGTCGGGTAGACCCATGGATATTGAGTTGTGACCGTTTCGTAGTTTTACGAATTCTTAGGGCATCAGACTGTCTTACTCGGTTATGGAAGCTTCTAAGACGGTGTAGAAATGTCCGAGGGTCCTCGCCGATGCATGATCACCAAGGCACGCTACGGTACCATGATGCATTTGACGGATACCTTCATCGGGGGGTCGTTTCTTGCTTATGGCGAATATAGCGAAAACGAAGTAAGTGTGCTGCGCGTGTATCTGCGTCCGGGGGATACGGTCGTGGATGTCGGTGCCTTCATCGGTGACTTGACACTGCCAATGGCGCAGATTGTTGGACGGACGGGCAAGGTTTTCGCCTTCGAACCGGATCCACTTCACTTTCGGATCTTATGCGCCAACATGGCCTTGAACGAAATTGAAAATGTAGAGGCCATTCAGGCCCAGGCTCGGACGGCGGATTCCGTACCCTTGAATGGTCTGGGGCGTTTGCGCCGATTTGCCATCGACGAGATGGGCCTGCCCAATTGTCGCTTTATCAAGGTGGATACAGATGGTGCGGACCGCCAGGTTCTGCTGTCGGGCAAGGACACCATCACGCGCTGTCGGCCTGTTTTATATGTGGAAAACGATGTTCTGGAGAATTCCGCCGAGTTGATCGAGACAATTTCCGAGCTGGGCTATGACGCCTATTGGCATCTGGCACCTTTGTTCAACCCTAACAATATTCGTCAGAATCCAACAAATATTTGGGGCAGAAATATCATCTCGATCATGATGCTATGTCTGCCGCGCGGGGGACCTTTCTTACCAATAGGACTGCCGCCGGTTCTGGGACCACAAGATCAATGGTGCGATTTGGTTCCAGATGCCAATGGAAATCCACCCAAGAGAATATGGCCTATCAAGCGGCCCATCTAAAGCGTTGCTTTGCGTCATAGGCCACATCGGTCTATGCTTTCCCATCCGATTCACATTCATGTATATGGAGTGTTCCGTTGACACGTCAAGACAGCCATGAGGACAAGCGGATTACCGATGAAGAAGCCTTGGATCTGCATTCCAGTGGGCGTCCCGGTAAGTTAGAGGTTGTGGCGACCAAGCCGTTGGCGACGCAACGCGATTTGTCTTTGGCATATTCGCCCGGCGTGGCCGTGCCGTGCTTGCGTATCCGCGACAACCCCGATAGCGCCTATGACTACACCGCGCGCGGCAATATGGTCGCGGTGATCTCGAATGGCACGGCGGTGCTGGGCCTGGGGAATCTGGGAGCTTTGGCTGGCAAGCCGGTGATGGAAGGTAAGGCCGTTCTGTTCAAGCGCTTTGCAGATATCGATGCCATCGATCTTGAAGTCGGCACCGAGGATATCGAGGAATTCATCAACAGCGTGCGTTACCTGGGACCGTCCTTTGGCGGCATTAACCTTGAGGATATCCGCGCTCCAGACTGCTTCATCATTGAACAGCGTTTGCGCGAACTGATGGACATTCCCGTCTTTCACGACGATCAACATGGCACGGCGATTGTGGCCTTGGCCGGGCTGATGAACGCCCTGGAACTGACAGGGCGACGTTTGCAAGATGTACGCGTGGTGGTCAGCGGGGCAGGGGCGGCGGCCTTGGCCTGTATCGACTTGATCAAGGCCAGCGGTTTGCCTTCCGACCATGCTATCGTGTGCGATCAGACGGGCGTGATCTATCAGGGCCGCGCCAAGGGCATGAATCAGTGGAAATCCGCGCATGCCGTGGATACCGAGGCGCGCACCTTGGCCGATGCGATCAAAGGTGCCGATGTATTCCTGGGTTTGTCAGTTAAAGGAGCGCTTACTCCCGAGATGGTCAAGACCATGGCGGCGCGTCCGATCATCTTCGCCTTGGCCAATCCCAATCCTGAAATTTTGCCTGAAGAGGTCCACGCGGTGCGCCCGGATGCTATCGTCGCTACCGGCCGCTCGGACTACCCGAACCAGATCAACAATGTTCTGGGCTTTCCCTATATCTTCCGCGGCGCTTTGGATGTACGTGCGCGTACCATTAATGAGGCCATGAAGATCGCGGCTGCCCGCGCTTTGGCCGAATTGGCGCGCGAGGACGTGCCGCACGAGGTGGAGTCGGCTTATCCGGGCCGTCGTCTGGCCTATGGTCCCGATTATATCTTGCCGGTGCCTTTTGATCCGCGTTTGATCACGGCCATCCCCATGGCGGTGGCGGAATCTGCGGTATTAACGGGCGTGGCGCGGCGGCCTTTGGAGAATGTGGCGCGGTATAAGGCCGAGCTGCGGACTCGTCTGGATCCCAGCTCGGGTGCTTTGGATTTGATCTGCGAACGCCTTAAGGCGGCTCCCAAGCGCGTGGCTTTCACGGGCGGCGAGGAAGAACGTATCTTGCGCGCGGCTATCGCTTTCCGTTCGTCGGGCTTTGGAACGCCGGTTGTTATCGGGCGGGAAAAGATCATCCGCGAACGATTGGCAGATTTAGGAATCAAAGGCACTGACGGACTCGAGATTGCCGACCCCGAGCATGACCACGAAGACTATGTGCAACACCTGTATCAGCGATTGCATCGGCGTGGAGTGCTGCTACGGGAGTGCGCGCGCATGGTCCATACCAATGGAACCATCTTTGCGGGTCTGATGACTGCGGCTGGCCATGTCGATGCTATGGTTACGGGAGCGACGCGTGGTTTTATGTCGTGCTTTCAAGATGTGCGTAAGGTGCTGCCGGTGCGTTCGCCCTGTGGCGCGTTTGGCTTGACCATGCTGTTGCTGCGGGGCCGCATGACTTTTGTGGCGGACACGTCGGTGCATGCCTTCCCAACATCCGAGCAGTTGGCTGAATTTGCCCGTGTGGCGGCGGCGGAAATGCGCCATCAAGGCGCGGCTCCGCGTGTGGCTTTCCTCTCACATACCAATTTCGGCCAGTCGATCCGTCCTGAAAAACCGCATACCTCGCGTGAGGCGGTGGCCTTACTGGATCAATCAGGCGCGGATTTTGAATATGATGGAGAGATGACGGCCGAAGTCGCCATGGACTTTGATCATATGCGCACGCTGTATCCGTTCTGTCGCTTATCGGGGCCCGCCAATATTCTGATTATGCCAAGCTTGGACGCCGCACATATCGCCACCAAGCTGTTGCGCCAAACCCAAGGCAGCGCACGCAGCACAGTCATTGGCCCCATCTTGCACGGACTGGAACGCCCGGCGCAGATCGTGCCCATGACGGCTGGCGTATCAGAAATTGTCACCATGGCTATCTTGGCAGCTTCGGCTGTGGACGCCTCAGGTGCGGTTTCGCGCACGGAAGCGGCGTGATGAGCTTTGGCGAATCATAGAGGTTGCCCTCGGCTTTCGGGCAAGTGTTCTGTGTGGGAGTTTGTCCGTGGTCCTAGAAATGCTCAAAGGCATCGTGCAGGACCGAGGTTAGGGAGTTGTGCTGAAGCAACAGCAGTTTCATAGTGCCCTGGCCGTGCTTTCATGCACACACCTTATCGGCATAGGTGTGGGTGCCGGGCCATCTTGTGCGGATTGGCTGCCGAGTTATACAAGGAACATCCGTAAATGCCCGCAGACTGTGCGCATGTTAACTAAGAGACATTAACTATAAGAAAGCATTTACGATGTTGCTTAGGTTCCCTATCTGCGCTTATAACGGCGGTGAAATTGATGACACACGCCGTAGGGTGCTTGTCATCCTTATCCATTCCCTCAACTTTATCGGACTGCTCTCGTGAAACTCGTCAACTCATACAAATTCTACGAACTGGGCAATAAGCTCTCGGCGCTGCGCGCGCTGCGCGCGCCAGTCCGTACTACGGATTTATTCATGCCGATGATGGAGGCTCAAACGGCGCTGGATGCGTTGTTAAAAGGTGATCCTGTCACCCTGACTCGTCAGGCGCGCCAAGATGGTCATCGGCTATTGGCTAAGGTCGGCGCGCTGTTTCAGCAATTCTTTATTGATTCCGCCACGCGCAAATTCCGCTTTCCTTCAGGCGACGAGAAGCTGGAGGCACATGAATTGGGCCTGATGCAAGGGCTGCTGGAGGCGTTTGACAAATCGCTGGCTGGTGAGCTGGAGCATATGCCGTGCTACGCCCTTGAGCGCCAAGGACTGTTTGCGGTCGAGGAATTGGTAGGAAATGCCCAAGCGGTTTTCCCGGATTCGCTGTTAGATACCATCCCGTCTTTTGTCCGTCAGAGCGTCACAGATGCGGGTCGCTGTCTGGCGGTTGGGTTGAGCACGGCGGCGGGGAACTATCTAGTGCGCGCGACCGAGACCATGTTGATCCGCTATGCCGAGGTGTTTCTGGAATCCTCCCCCTTGCCACGCGCGGATCGCGACTGGGCCTTGCTGCTGCGGCGTTTGATGAGCTTGCATGAAGATGCCTCGCGCCCATCTGGGAAAGAAGACGTCGCGCGCGGTCATGACCGTACGCCAGATCGCGGCGTTATTCAGATGCTGGCTCATGTCAAGGAACGTTATCGTGACCCGATGTTGGCGCGGCCCGAGGCCGAATTATCGGCGGAGGAGGCCATGGCCCTGTTTACCATCAGCGCCAGCCTGATGACCTTGATGGCGCGCCAAATCAGAATCCATGGGGATAATGAAGGCGGCGGAACGCGTGACAAGGGCACGTCGCGCGGCGAATCCCCTGCCAATGAAAGCATCTCAGCTGCGATGGCAGCCAATCATTCGTCTATCGCGGCTGTTTCGGCCATTGCGGCGGCCGAGGAAGAGGCACGACGGATGGTCAGTGGAGAGAACGGCGAGATGAGCCCTTTCTACGATCTCCGCCTGGCTCAGCGGCTGTAGTAGCCCTGACCGGCTGTCCGTGCTAGACAAGGGGCGTGGATGAATGCCCCTTGTTTCGAGCCTCCCTGCCGTCATGTCCTACACCATCAGCGATCCCAACCAGCCTGAAGACCAACGACACGAAGTGGTCATAGAACCGTCCGTGTTGAATCTGGGGCCGCAGCATCCGGCCTCGCATGGTGTGCTGCGTCTAATTCTAGAGATGGAAGGCGAGGTCATCACCCGCGCCGATCCGCATATTGGTCTGCTGCATCGTGGCACGGAAAAACTGATCGAGCATAAGACCTATCTTCAGGCGATGCCCTATTTCGACCGCCTCGATTATGTGGCCCCCATGTGCCAGGAACATGCCTTCGCATTGGCTGTGGAAAAGCTGCTGGGCATTAAACCGCCGCCTCGGGGACAGTATATTCGGGTGCTGTTTGCCGAAGTGTCGCGTCTGCTGAATCACCTGCTGAACGTCACGACTTTCGCTCTTGATGTCGGGGCGATCACTCCCGCTTTGTGGGGCTTCGAACAACGCGAAAAGATGATGGAGTTTTACGAGCGTGTCAGCGGCGCGCGTATGCATGCCAATTATTTCCGCCCCGGCGGCGTGCATCAGGACCTGCCCGATGGACTGATGGAGGATATGGCGGCTTATAACGACTCATTCCCCGCTTTTCTTGACGATCTTCATGGGCTGCTGACCAATAACCGGATCTTTAAATCGCGTACCGTGGATATCGGCGTGGTGACGCGCGAACAGGCGCTGGCCTGGGGCTTTTCTGGGCCTATGTTGCGTGCCTCTGGCGTGGCCTGGGATTTGCGTAAGTCACAGCCCTATGACGTGTATGGCCGCATGGACTTCGCCGTTCCCGTGGCCAGCACGGGCGATTGCTATGCGCGCTATCTGGTGCGGATGGAGGAAATGCGTCAAAGCCAGATCATTATCCGCCAATGCCTCAACGAAATGCCGAGCGGCCCCGTGATGGTCGATGATCATAAAATCGCGCCGCCTCCAAGGACCGAGATGAAAGCCTCGATGGAGGCCATGATCCATCACTTCAAGCTATACACCGAAGGCTATCACGTCCCGGCGGGCGAGACCTATACGGTGGTCGAGGCCCCCAAGGGTGAATTCGGCGTGTATCTGATCGCCGATGGCAGCAACAAACCCTATCGCTGCCACATCCGCGCTCCCGGATTTGCGCATCTCCAAGCCCTGGAATCCATGACCAAGGGGCATATGCTGGCCGATACCGTCGCGATCCTAGGGTCCTTGGATATCGTGTTCGGCGAGATTGATCGGTAAAAAACAGCAACCGGGATCAATTTTCCCGCATGGCCTCATCGGTGGTGCGTAGCATGGCGTCCAGCAGATAGCCTAGGATACTGCGGCGGCCTGTGTGCAGCTCGGCGTCCAGGGTCATGCCGGGGCGCAGGCGGTGGGTGGAATCGGGGTGGGAACCCACATACATATGCTCGGGTTCGATTTCGACCGTATAGAATAGGCCGGGCGGCAGTTGCGCTCCCGCCTCAGAGCTGGATTTGTCGGTGCGGTCATTGGCCTGCGAGTCATGCGCCACGCGGATGACATGGCCGTTGATGCTGCCATAGCGGGCGTAATCGAAAGCGTGGATCTTCAGGCGCACCGCTTGACCCGGCTTGATGCGGCCTATGTCGCGGTTGGCGATGCGGGCATCGACGACCAGTCTTTCTTCGCTGGGCACGATCCGCATGATGGCCTCGCCCGACTGTACGACTTGGCCGATATTGGTGGCGGCCAGATTCTCCACAAAGCCGTCCACCGGCGAGATCAAGTCCAGGTTCTTTTGCTGCGTGATCACCTGGGTTAACTGGTTTTGCAGGCGGTCGCGCTCGGTGCGGGTTTCGGACAGGCTGTTCAAGACTTGGCTGCGGTCGTCATTGGCGGCCTTTTCCAATTCGGCATCGGCAGAAGCCTTGGCAGCCTGCGCCGATTCCAGCATTGATTGCGCGCGTTCGAACTCACCCTTTTGTTGCACGGTGTCCCGCTCCACCTGTAAGGCGCGTACGCGTGGGAAATAGCCTTTTTCCGTCAATTCGGCGATCGCCTTGCCTTGCTCTTGCGCCAAGGAGAGTCCCTTACGGGCGTTGCGCAGAGCGGATTCGGCCTGGGTCACATCGCTGGCGCGTTGCTCGACGATGTTGCGCGCGCTGGCTAATTTCTGTTCGCGTACCAGACGTCGCGACTCAAGCAACAGGCGTTGATTGGCGACGACATCGGGGTAAGCACGCACCAGATCCTCGGGAGCCTCCATGGTGGATTTCCCCTCGGCCTCGGCTTCAAGCCGAGCGGTTTCGGCTCGCCGGGTGGCGACTTGAGAAGACAGCTTGCTCACTTCGGTGTCGATCAATTCGGGGTCTAGGCTCAGCAGCTTTTGACCCGCTTTCACTTCATCACCAGCATGCACATGAATGTCTTTGATGCGCCCACCTACCGAGTGGTTGATAACCTGCACATGGCTGTAGGGACGCACCTTGCCCTGGCCGACGACGGATTGGTCGACCTTGGCCAGCGCCGCCCAAAGCAGAAATATCACCAGGCTGGCGCTGATGATCCAAATGGTCATGGCGGCGGCGGGGGATGGGCGGGTTTCCGTGACGGCCAAGGCCCCGGGTAAAAACTCGGCGTAGCTTTCTTCGCCGGCCTTCCAAGGTGCCATCAGGGCCGAGCCGATGCGCGCAGGCAGATTCTTGCCGGGCGTTTCGTCTTTATAGGGATCAAATGGCTGCAAGGCTTTATCGTTCACGCCGCGCCCCCGTTCTTGTCCGAGGCGGGCAGGGGCGATTCTGTGGGGGCGGCAGACGGCGGCGGTGCCATCAAGGCGTTCAAGATATGATCTGCCGGTCCCGCACGTTCGACCATGCCGTCGCGCAGCATCACGATTTGATCGCAGATGCGCAAGGTAGGTAGACGATGGGTGATGAACAGAACCGTCAGCCCCACCGGCTTGGTCGCCTGACGCAAGGCGCGCAGCAAGCGGTCTTCCGTTTGCACATCTAGGGCGGATGTGGCCTCGTCCAAGATTAAGATGCGCGGCTCACGCGCCAGAGCGCGCGCGACGCATAACAGCTGTCTTTGACCGGCGCTAAGGCCAAAGCCACCCTCGGTCAGGATGGTGTCATAGCCTTGGGGCAGACGCTGAATGAAGTCATGCGCGCCCACATATTGCGCCGCCATCATGGCGCGGGCGGGCGAGGTGTCGGGCGCGCCCATCACGATATTCTCGCGCACGCTGCCCGCGAACAGATGATTGTCCTGCGGCACATAACCAATCTCGCGGCGCAAGGTAAAGGGCGATATCTGACGCAAATCGAACGCATCCACCAACACACGCCCTTCGCCGGGGGGATACAGCCCCAAAATGATCTTGGCCAAGGTGCTTTTACCGCATCCCGATGGCCCGATGATCCCCGTCATGGTGCCCGTGGGCAGTGCGAAATTCACTCCGCGTAAGGCCGGCCGCGTCGTGCCGGGATAGGTATAGCCCAGATTATCGGCGCGTAAGGTGCCGCGCAGGCGTGGGTAGGAACCCATTTGAGCGATGCCGGGTTCCTGCTCCTCGTTCATCAGCTCGTCGATACGGCGGAACGCCATTTGCGTTTCGCGCAGACTGTGCCAAGTGGTCACGACCTGACGAATGGGCGTCAAAGCGCGCACCGTCAGCATGTTAAAGGCCACCAATTCGCCCAGGGTCAGGGTGTTGTCGCTGGCGAAACGCGCCCCCAAATACAGCACCAGCAGACTGATGAACATCATCAGGCCGTTGCTGAGCGCCAGCACCATATTGCTGTGGTGGCTGGCCTCGAACCCGGCTTGCGCCGAGCGGGCCAGACGTTCTCCGTGGCGCGTCTCCATGTCGCTTTCCAACGCCAAGGCCTTGACGGTATGCGCGTTGTGCAAGATTTCGTTCAGCGAGCTGCCACGCGCGGCTTGCGCGGCAAAGGTCTTGTTGCTCAGCGCACGCTGCGAACGGTCGGCCCACACCGACAGCAACAGGAATATGGGAACGCTGCCCAGCACCACCGCACCCAGCCGCACATCGATGGCCAGCAGCGCGGCGAACAACACAATGCCGAACACCAAATCCACCACCACCATGGGCATTTGGCCGGTTAGGAAGGTGCGAATGAAATCCAGTTGACGCAAACGCTCGGACTGCAAACCGGTGGGCGTGTTCTCGAAATAGGTCAATGGCAGGCGCAGCAGATGCGCCACCGCCTGGCTGCCAATCTGGGCGTCCAGACGCGCCCCGGTATGGACGGAAAGATATCCGCGCAACGCGCGCAAGGCGGTGTCGAAGATATAGGCAACGCTGGCACCGATGGCTAAGACGTCTAAGGTTGAAAGCGCCCGATTGCCGATCACTTTGTTGAAGACGATGATGGAAACCAAAGGCAGAAGCAGGGCGAAGATGTTGATCGCCACGGACGAGGCGATGATCGGCCTCATCACGCCCCGGATTTGTCGCCAGAGCATCTCGCGCCAGCTGACCTCCTCGCCACCGGTCTTCAGCAGTAGAATATCGGCCTTACCCTGCGGCAGATCACGCGCCGATGTGTCTTCCGTGCGCGACGTGGCGGGATCATGAACCAGGACTCGGTCGTTATCGGCGCGCAGCACGGTCAGGCATGTTTTCCCATCGCGCGTCAGCAGCACAAAGGGACAGGGCAGGCGGTCCAAATGGCCGGGGTCGAATGGCGTCACCCGCGCACGATAGCCCAGACGGCGCGAGATCAAGGCCATCTCGGCCAAACCGGGCGTCTCGGATAAAGAGGGGCCGGAGATTTGAAGATCGCTTTCCGAAACCGGTTTGCCCATCCCCTCGAACGCCGCGCGCAGACAGCGCAATAGGCGGCCGCGCAGCGTTCCATCCGTCGCGCCTGTGGCGGGTGGTTCCTTTAACGGGGGATCGACGTGATGGCTTAACAACGGTTGCGGACTCTCCAAGCTGAACTCCATTTCTTCCCCTAGCCGGGGGCCGAATGCAAGATGTTTCATTCACAGGCGAAACATGACATCATCAAAACCGCCAGGCGGCCGGATGACCGCTGCCGTGTCAGACCGTGCGCTCCTTGCGGGCGCAGCCGGTGCGCGGGGGAGGAAAGTCCGGGCTTCAGGGAAGAGCGGTGTCGGCTAACGGCCGACGGGGGCGACCCCAGGGAAAGTGCCACAGAAACGATACCGCCTCTGCGGTCTTCGGACAGCAGGGGTAAGGGTGCAAGGGTGCGGTAAGAGCGCACCGCGCGGTCGGCAACGGCAGCGGCAGGGCAAACCCCACCGGAAGCAAGGCCAAATAGGGGCGAGGCGGTCATGGGCAACCATGGCCGGGCGGTTCTTCCCCGTCTCTCGCCCGGGTCGGCCGCGTGAGCGAGGCAGCGATGCCCCGCCAAGAGGAATGGTCATCCCGCCTCGCGTCGCAAGGCGAGGGGCGGACAGAACCCGGCTTATAGGCCGCCTGGCGTTTTTATGGCGATGGAAAGGATATGGAACGGAGTATATATGTCGCTCCGCTAGGCTTTTCCACGACCTGGGCAGGAGTTGGCAGACTTGTCATGATCATCAGAGAACGAGGATCAACGCCGCCAATATGATCATGATGCCAGGGAAAATTGGGGTGCATCCTGATCCCATGGGCGGTCATAACGTCACAAATCTTTTGCGCTTCTTGCGAGAATATATCGGGCGGCAGGCTCAATGAATCGGGCAATGCACGAGGACACACATCCGGATTCAACTCAATAAACTGGGCCAACTGTTCTGGCTTTCCGTCTCTGACGAGTTGAATGAAACGAGGCACGTTGTCGGGTTTCATATAGTGGATGTCTGCTGCATGACATGCGAAATGGCCTGTATAGAAATTGCCCAGAGACATCACCTGCTGGTTGGGATCGCGGTCATTGTATTCTGTGGCTAAACAAAATTTTTGTTTCTCAGTGAGACTGGCAAGCCAGACGACCATATCCATTCCCTGTCTCAGCAGTTTTCGTCGAGCGTAATAGAGCTTTGTGTGGAAATTCTCCTGTACAAATCCATAGGGGGTAAATACATATGAGCTGCAGTCAGTATTGTATCTATGCCATGAGACGAAAGGGACGGAATGATCGTGAATGCCCTCACGCAATAGAACCACTTTCATCAAACTGTCTTTCCAACATGGCTGTGTGGACATGGCCATTCATCTCCAGATGGGGTTATGTCAGGTTATGGCTGCATCGAACATCGACCTAACCCGTGTCGGTGATTGTATTTTATAAGGAAGTTCGAGGTTTAATTTCAAGCACCTGGCGCGCCCGATATCTCCGATTTGCGCTGCCTTACGCTTTCCGAACGCAGCTGGCCGCAAGCGGCCAGGATATCCGTGCCGCGCGGCGTACGCACGGGGCTGGCGTAACCGGCCTGGTTCACGATGTCGCCGAATGCCTGGATCGCTTTGTTGGTCGATCGCTCGTAAGGCGCGCCGGGCCAGGGGTTGAAGGGGATCAGATTGACCTTGGCAGGAATGCCGCGCAACAGCTTGACCAAGGCGCGGGCCTCGGCGGGCGAGTCGTTCACGCCTTTGAGCATCACATATTCGAACGTGATGCGTCGCGCGTTGTGGGTGCCAGGGTAGTTGCGGCAGGCGTCCAGCAATTCCTTGATCGGATATTTGCGGTTCAGCGGCACCAGCTGGTCGCGCAATTCATCGGTCACGGCATGCAAACTGACGGCAAGATTGACCCCAAGCTCTAACGCCGCGCGGTTCATCATCGGCACGACGCCCGAGGTAGACAAAGTGATGCGCCGCCGCGAAAAGGCGATCCCGTCGCAGTCCATGACGATCTTCATGGCCTTGGCGACGTTCTCGTAATTGTACAATGGCTCGCCCATGCCCATCAGGACGATGTTGGTGATCTTCCGATCACCCGGCTTGACCGACCAATCATCCAGCACATCGCGGGCGCGCATGAACTGGCCCAGAATCTCATTGGCATTCAGGTTACGCACCAGTTTTTGCGTGCCGGTATGGCAGAATCGGCAAGCCAGGGTGCAGCCGACTTGCGACGAGATGCATAAGGTGCCCCGGTCTTCTTGTGGGATATGCACGGTCTCGATCTCGTGCTTGTCCTCCAGGCGCACCAGCCATTTGCGGGTGCCGTCCTGCGATTTCATGTCTTGGGCGATCTGAGGACGGCCAACCACGAAATGCTCGGCCATCTGGGGCCGCGCGGCCTTGGCCAAAGTGGACATGGACTCAAAATCCGTCACGCCGCGCTGATAGATCCAATGCCACAGCTGACGGGCGCGGAAGGACTCCATGCCCAGCTCGGCGATTGCCGCCACCAGTTCTTCGCGCGACAATCCTACCAGATCGCGCCGCCCCGTGGCGTCTACCACCTCAGGCGCAAAAGAAGTGACGTGACTCTCGATACCCATATCCGCTCCCGAAACAGTTCTTGCGGCCAGACTACCAGTGCAGGGCCAGCAGGGCAAGGATTAGAGCGGTGCATAGAGCAGGGCCAAAGGGTGCTGCCTGGTTGCGTTCCAGTCGCCCCAAAACGACATGGGTTAAAACGCCCATGACCCCCGCCCCGGCCATATACCAGCCCACCGTCCAAGGCGGCAGCCACAGCCCAGCCATGGCCAGGAATTTGATATCGCCCATGCCGATCATGTCCACGCCGCGCCATCTTCGCCCGATCAGCAGCACCAGGCTGCCCGTTCCGCCCAGAAACAAGGCGCTGGCCAGGTTCCATAGATGCCCATGACCCAAGAAGGCCCACGCCAAGCCCAGGAGAGCCAATGTCAAGTTCAGCCGGTTGGGCAACAGGCCGCAACGCGCGTCGATGGTGGCCAGCGTCACCAGCACGCCCATGGCGGCGGCGGCCAACAATAACACGTCCCAAGGCTCGGCCTGAAGTCCGCAACGCCAGCCCCATACAGCGCCCAAAGCCGCCGCGACGGGGGGCAGGGTCAGGCCGAGCCTGCGGGCCGTGTTTGGCGATGTATCGGCGGTCAGGTCACGTCCACTGAGGGCCATAGCCGCCAGCGCACCTAAGCTTGCGGTGGCCGAAGCGATCAGCGTCGATTGGATGATGGGAATGGCGATCATGCGGTGTCTTTTCCTTGCTCGCTCTTGACCTCTTGCCAGCCGCGTTCTTCCTGCCGCCAATAGGTCAGGCTATGTCCCGCAGTTTGTCTTTCCTTCCACCTTGCCCGCGCGGCTTGAACGGCCTCGGGGTCGCGGCCATCGAATAAATCGCAGATCAGGTTATATCCCGTTGCATCCGCCAAAGACGCGCCATCGGTCAGGAACAGCACGGTGGCTCCGTTGGGATTGTCGTCTTGATCGGTCAGCCATATGGGCTGACGCGCCGCCTCGCCGTCCTGGCGATTGCCATGAGGCAGGAAGCTATCGGGCCTGGCGGTCCATAGAGCCTGGGTCAGAGCCTCGCACCGTTCGGGCGAGGATGTTCTCACCACGGCACGCCAGCCCTTGTCCAATGTCTTGGTAAGTAAATCGGGCAGGGCATGTTCAAGCGGCGTGCGGGTTAGGTGATAGAAGCGAATATCGGTCATGGTCTTTTTGTACGGCCTTGACAACCGGATGTCCAAGATCAAGTCATCTGGCCTCCAAAAACTGGACAGTTTGGGGGGGAATTCAGGGGAGAAGTGCCGCACACAGCTTTTTCTTGCTTTCACCGTCATCCTAAGCTAGACGAACACGTGTCTGTCCCCTTCGTCTAGAGGCCTAGGACGCCGCCCTCTCACGGCGGCAACACGGGTTCGAATCCCGTAGGGGACGCCAATTTCTTCTAATAGAACTTATATTACAAATAATTATGCTGATATAGCGAAGGCCGACACACGAAACAACATGCAACTGGACGCAAGATTCAAGGGGCCATGATGGCGCGTCAAGTGCCTATGGGATTTTTTGTCTTTCTTCCAGAAGGGCATTATCGTTTGGTATCTTCACGACTGTCGGGATTTTTTGAATCGAAACTTACCCCCTAAATCAATACGGTCTTAGACGTGCCCTTTATCAAGCTCCAAGCCCTGCATGAAATATTTATGCTGTCACGGCTGGCATAAGAGCGGGATTAAGGTATCCTAAACAACAGAGTCGCGACACGAATCCTGGAGAACCTGATTTGGACGCAAGGCGCATCTTCCCTCAGGCGATTTCCCATCGGCTGACTTGGCTAGGGTTCGCGTGCTTTATGCTCGTTATGGAGCATTCGTCATGACCGTCGCATATCTTGCTCTAAGCCTCTTGGTCGGAGGGCTTTTCGTCTATCTATTGGTGGCATTGCTGAAACCGGAGATGTTTCCATGATAGCCCTACCCGCCAGTGCCACATGGGGTTTATTGGCGCTGTATGTCGCGGTGTTGGCTGTGTGCATTCGGCCTCTGGGAGTTTTTATCGCGCGGGTCTATGGCGGGGAACGCACGTTCTTAACGCCGATTTTGGGTAGGTTGGAGCGCGGTTTATATCGCCTGGCAGGGATCAAGCCGGATCAGGAAATGGGCTGGTCCGTCTATGCCCTACATATGATGGTCTTCGTGGCGGCTTCGTTTCTTGGCACTATTCGCTTTGTTGATGCTGCAAGGCGCGATGCCTTTGAATCCCGATGGCAAGCCGGGACTCGACGCGGCTTTGGCTTTTAACGTGGCGGTTAGCTTTGTCACCAATACCAACTGGCAGTCTTATAGCGGCGAAGCCCGCCTCAGTCCGTTTTCTCAAATGCTGGGGCTGACGGTGCAGAACTTTTTGTCGGCGGCGATGGGTATGGCGGTTTTGATGGCTCTTGTGCGCGGCATGACACGACGAGGAGACGCCCAAGGCATCGGGAATTTCTGGGTCGATCTGACTCGCGGGACGCTCTATATCCTGCTGCCTTTGTCTTTGGTGTTTGCCATCGCGCTGGGATCGCAAGGCGTGGTGCAGACCTTTCAAACATCCGTCACGGTCGAGCTTGCACAGCCGGTGATGGGGCAGGAGGGGCAGGCTGTTACACAGCAAAAGATTGCCCTTGGTCCCGTCGCCTCGCAAATCGCTATCCGTCAGTTGGGCAGCAATGGCGGGGGATATTTCAACGCCAATGCGGCGCATCCTTTTGAAAACCCGACGCCGCTATCCAATTTCCTGTTGTTGCTGGCCATCCTGCTGATCCCGGCGGCACTGTGTCACAGCTTTGGCCATATAGCCGGGGATGCGCGGCAGGGTCAATTGATCCTGGCCGTGATGACGGTGATTCTGATTCCGCTCTTGATATTGGTCTTGCTGCAAGAACAAGGCGGGAACCCGCATTTTGCCCGGTTGGGCGTGGATCAACTGGCCAGCCTGGCTCAATCGGGCGGTTCGATGGAAGGCAAGGAAGTGCGCCACGGCCCCTCTGCTTCGGCGCTATGGGCCACCGTCACGGGGGCCACGTCGAACGGATCGACCAATGCCATGCATGATTCCCTTGCGCCTTTGGCCGGGATGGTGCCCTTGCTGTTGATGCAGATGGGAGAGGTGATCTTTGGCGGTGTGGGATCGGGCCTGTATGGCATGTTGATCTTTGTTCTGCTGACGGTATTCATGGCGGGGCTGATGGTAGGCCGCACGCCCGATTATCTGGGCAAGAAGATTCAATCCTTCGAGATCAAGATGGCCTCGATCGCCATCATCATCCCGCCTTTGATGACATTGGGCGGCACGGCCTTGGCCGTGATGTGCGAGGCGGGCCGGACGGGCGTTCTTAACCCCGGCGCGCACGGGTTTAGCGAGGTGCTTTATGCCTTCACTTCCGCCGCCGCCAATAATGGCAGCGCGTTTGCGGGGCTGTCCGCCGATACGCCTTTTTACAACATCGTCTTGGGGCTTGTGATGTTGGCGGGACGCTTTGGCGTGATCCTGCCCGTCTTGGCGATCGCCGGTTCTCTGGCGGCAAAACCTGCCGTGCCGCCTTCGCCGGGAAGCCTTCCCACGCATACGCCATTGTTCGGAGCCTTGTTGGTCTGCGTGGTGGTGATGGTGGGCTTGCTGACCTATGTGCCCAGTCTGGCACTGGGACCCGTGGCCGAGCATTTGTCCATGATTGAGCAGTAAAAGGAGCCACCGCACCCATCATGCCTCGCCACCCTGCCGCATCATCCGCTTTGCTTTCCGGCCCGATCTTGGGCGCGGCGATTCTGTTATCCTTTAAGCGTCTGTGGCCGATGCACCAGTTGCGCAATCCGGTGATGTTTTGCGTCTATATGGGTGCCCTAGTCAGCACCCTATGCGCCGTGTTCCCTATGCCTGGAAGTGCCGAGCCTTCTTGGTTCGTGGTGTCGATTGCGCTGTGCCTATGGGTGACGATTCTATTCGCCAATTTCGCCGAGAGTTTGGCCGAGGGCAGGGGTAAGGCCCAAGCCGCGACGCTCAAGGCCGCCAGGCAAGACACGCCCGCCAAATTGCTAGCAAACGCCGATAAACGCGAATTGTATAAGATCGTCTCGTCCACGTCCTTGAAGCGGGACGATATCGTGCTTGTCTGCGCGGGCGACATGGTGCCCGGGGACGGTCAGGTGATCGCAGGCGCGGCCTCAATCGACGAAAGCGCGGTCACGGGTGAAAGCGCGCCGGTGATCCGCGCAGCGAATGGCGACCGCGATTCGGTCATCGCGGGCACATGCGTTTTGTCGGATGAGATCGTGGTGCGTATTACGGCAGGGGCGGGGGAAAGCTTTCTCGATTCCATGATCGCCTTGGTCGAGGGCGCGAAACGGCAGAAGACTCCCAACGAGATCGCCTTATCGATCCTGCTGGCGGCGATGAGCTTGATCTTTCTGATCGTGGTGGTGACGCTGCTGCCGTTCTCGATCTTTGCCGTGCAAAGGGCGGGGCAGGGGACTTCCGTGGGCGTGGTGACGTTGATTGCCTTGCTGGTGTGCCTTATCCCTACGACCATCGGCGGTTTGCTTTCGGCCATCGGCATTGCGGGCATGGACCGGTTGATCCGCGCCAATGTGATCGCCAAATCAGGCCGCGCGGTGGAAGCGGCGGGCGATGTAAATGTGTTGTTGCTGGATAAGACGGGCACCATCACCCTTGGCAATCGTCAGGCGGCGGCCTTTATGCCGGTCGAAGGCGTATCCTCGGCTCGGCTTGCCCAAGCGGCGATGCTGTCGTCACTGGCCGACGACACGCCCGAAGGAGTCAGCATCGTGGCTTTGGCCCAGTCTTTGGGACAGGTCGCGCCGGATGCGTCGCTTCCGCAGGGCGAGTTTATTCCCTTTAGCGCTGAAACCCGTTTGTCCGGAATCAAGGGCAACGGCCATTGCGTCATGAAGGGCGCGGGCGATGCCATAGAGCGTCATGTGCGCAGCTTGGGCGGTGTCGTGCCGCAAGATGCCCGTAACCTGGCCGAACAGATCGCGCGTCAAGGCGGCACGCCGCTATGGGTGGCCGATGGCGCGCAGGTGCTGGGCATTATTCATCTAAAGGACATCATCAAACCGGGCATTCGCCAACGACTGGCTGATCTGCGCCGCATGGGAATCAAAAGCATCATGGTCACGGGCGACAATCCGCTGACCGCCGCCACCATCGCCGCCGAAGCGGGGGTGAATGATTACATGGCCGAGGCCACGCCCAAGACCAAGCTGGAATATATCCGCAAGATGCAAGCGGGGGGCGAGATGGTGGCCATGGTGGGCGATGGCACCAACGATGCGCCCGCTTTGGCCCAGGCCGATGTGGCGGTGGTGATGAACAGCGGCACCCAGGCGGCCAAGGAAGCCGGGAACATGATCGATCTAGACAGCGACCCCACAAAATTGATCGAGGTGGTCTTGATCGGCAAACAAATGCTGATGACTCGCGGCGCGTTGACGACTTTCAGCATGGCCAATGATCTGGCTAAATATTTCGCCATCATCCCCGCCGCTTTGGCCGGAACCTATCCGGGACTGATGCGCTTGAATGTGATGCAGCTGTCCAGTCCCGGCAGTGCCATTTTGTCGGCGGTGATCTTTAATGCGCTGATCGTCGTGGCCCTTATTCCTCTGGCTCTGCGCGGCGTGCGGTATCGGCCCATCGGCGCGGCGGCGTTGTTGCGGCACAACAGTTTGGTCTATGGATTGGGCGGCGTGGCGGCCCCGTTTGTGGGAATCAAGCTGGTGGATATGATGCTTAAAATGATGGGGGCCGTGTGATGATCCGGCAAGCCTTGCGCCCTGCATTGACACTGTTGGCGGCCTTTACCGTGCTGCTGGGATTGGTCTATCCGGCATTGGTGACGGCTGTGCTGCAAGGGGCCTTCCCGCAGCAGTCGCAGGGTAGCTTGATCTATGATGCGACGGGGCGGCTGATGGGATCATCGCTCATCGGTCAGTCTTTTTCTGCGCCGGGTTATTTCTGGTCACGCCCTTCGGCCACCATGATGGTCCCTTATAATGCCGCCGCCTCAGGGGCAAGCAATTGGGGAATGAACGCCCCCGCTTTGCTGGCCGATGTCGCGCAGCGTGTGACGGCACTTAGACATGTCGATCCGGGAAATGACTCGCCGGTGCCTGTCGATCTGGTCACCGCATCGGCCAGCGGCCTTGATCCGCATATCACCGTTGCGGCAGCGCAGTATCAGTTGCCGCGCGTGGCGCGCGTGCGCGGTATGCCGGTGGAACAGCTCCGCATCCTGCTGGCCGCGCATACCACGCCCCGACAATTCGGCCTTTTGGGCGAAGCAAGGGTCAATGTGCTGGAGCTGAACATGGCCCTGGATAGGAATCATCAATAGTCACGCTTATGCGAGGGATAAATGGTGATTCCGCATGTGACTGGCCTTCTTGCTGCTGATCCGCCAAGCTTACTTCTAAAGTGATAGGCAAGAAGGTCTCACCCTTTCTTGTCTTGTTTAATGTCATTCTCTGCTGATGTGATGACCTCTTGGAGAAGCGTCTTAACCTCATCAGGTTGAGATTCTACTTCTTTGCGGCAGATCGCCATGACCCGCTCATGCTGGGTGGCGTTTGAAGTAAGTGACCATCTTGCCGCGCCGCCAACCAAGAGACGCGATGTGTCGTCACGAATGTTAATCCATGGTAGTGCGGTAATAATTCTCACGACTGGCGCTTCGTCTCCAGTAGCCATGAAATAACCCCAAAGCATATCAAGCACCCAAGGCCCTTTCTCCATAGGCAATTCTAGAAGGCTAGGACGATTATTGGCTAACAGTTTATCAATAATCTCTTTGTGCTGAGGTATTGATGTTTTGATATTTTGCAATAGATGTTCTGCATCAGGATATGAGGAATACCAAATACTCAAAATCACCATGTGTTGATCCGCATGGGGTAAAGATACAAGATATTTGGCTAAATGTTGTGCCATAGAAGGAGTTTTATTAATTACACCTGCAATAAATCCAATAAAAGGTGTTGTCTCTTGTCCGTTATGCGTCAAGCCTTTGGAACTGGCAGCGCTTATCGCATCAGCCACGCGCAGAGGTTCTGGTTTGGAATAATAGTATGTGATCCAACGGTTAAGTTGTTCTGTGTCAGAAAAGTTATCTGATGTGGCGAATGCACTTGAACAGCCTGCGAAAACAACCAAGAGGAACGAAATAATAAAAGTTTTAATCATGAAGATGATCCTTTCCTTCAACAAAGTTGATATTTTACTGAGTATTAATCTATTTACCATCAAAGAGTAAATATAAATTTAATAAAAATTTCGAATTTCTTGAAACTTCAAATAAGTTTCTTCTGTCGTGCGCGGCCTGACGCCGGAATCCCTGCGCGCTCTGGTGGCCGCGCACACCGCGCCCCGACAATTCGGCCTTTTGGGCGAAGCAAGGGTCAATGTGCTGGAGCTGAATATGGCCCTGGATAGGATGGCTGGGCAATCACGCGCTTTTGCGCCGAGATAAAGCGTCGAATTGCTGATGAGTTTTGCCGGTATGGGCTTATTTCTAAACCCCAGCACTATCGACCAGGGCAGGAGATGGACTCCCGCCTTCGCGGGAGTGACGCATGAGGAGAGGGAGACTCACGACAAGGCTTGCCGTATTCATATGAAATCTACCCTCACAACTTAGTCATGCCCGCGTAGGCGAGCATCCATCACTTGCCATCAACGCTGTCGCTGAGTCGTGGATTCTTCCTATCGGTCACGCGCTTTTGCGCCGCATTGTAGATGAAGTTTTCCGTTCGAGGCGGATGATATGCTTCAAGACCTCTTCCGCCAAGGCGCTGATTTCTTCGCTGGCGCGGCGGGAGCCGCCGGTTTCGGTGACGCTGCGGCCGCTGACCAAGGCGGCGGCATAGGCGATGCGGTTGCCCAGTCTCGTCCGCGCGATGGGTACGCCCAGTTTCGGTAATTCCGCCACGGCTGCCTCGGCCAAGGCTCCGCGCGGGGGCATGCGGTTTAGGACCAATAGGGCAGGGGTCTGCTCGTCTTGCGCCAGGTCTAAAATGGGCTGAGTGGCCCACATATCCATGGGGCTGGGCTGTAAGGGGATCAAGGCCAGGTCCGCCGCGCGAAGAGCCAGACGGGCCTCGGTCTGGGTATGGGGCGGACTGTCGATCAACACGATATCGTGCTGCGCCGCCAAATTCTCAACTTCCTTTTGCACGCGCCATCCGGCCAATTGGCAATGCACCAGACCGGATTCGTTTCCCATTTGCGCCTCACGCACCGCGAACCAGCGGCTGAGGCTGCCTTGTGGATCGATGTCCATCGTGGCGACCCGATGCCCCATTTGCGCCCAGGCGACCGCCATATGCGCCGCCAACGTCGTCTTTCCCGATCCGCCCTTTTGCTGAGCGACGGCAATAATGCGTCCTGTCATATCGAACCTCGCTTGTAGCTATGCAAAGCGGATAGTTCCGTGTGGTCGGCAGTCTAAGATATTTTTGATTGATAAGCGAATATTCGTGTTGATGGAGGCCGTATGGCCTCATGTGTCAGTGCAAAAAGATTCTTGCTGATCCTAGACCTAAAATCGGCTAGTATGTTCCCACATGCTTCGTGTAAGGAGCATGGCGCACTGTCATCCCGTTGATTGCACCTAAACCAGCAAGAGGGGGGCCGGAAAATGCCAATCGTACAGCGTCTTCAATCACTCAAGCGGCAACATGCCAAGGTGGATGCCCGCCTTGCGGTGGAGCTGGCCCGTCCATGGTCGGACCAGAACCTGGTTGCAAGTCTTAAACACCGCAAACTTTCACTGAAAGACCTTATCGCCAGCATGCAGCGTATGATCTCTAATCAAGACGCACTTGATCAACAGCGAAGACGTATCGCTTAAATGTATCTGCCCACCTACAGCGAGGGCCGGTCGTTGACCGGCCCTTTTTGTGTTGTAAATCATCATTCAATTAGTCGTTCATGGCTGCATGTTAGGGGGTCTGACAGAACCAAGTCTCATTGTTTCTCCTCGAAGGTGAAACTTTCAGCGATCAAAAGCGCTGACATCAGGCTGCTCTGACTACCCGAGCATTCGCTTCCCACGCACATGTCCCGAATGGACCAGCGCACATCCCGCTGAATGACATCCACATAGCCTAGGGATGTCACCCAACTCATGTACATATCGGCACTTCCGGTAAATATTCTTAGAGTGTTCGAAGACGCCTCAGTCTTAATGCCGGTGAACATTTTTTCAATCCTTTTCCCTATTTCTTTAACCTGGTCTGAATTCGCTGCCGCCGAGCGGATTGAAGGGACAATCGGAATAATAGCTTTTGCCTCGTGAGATTGCCTCATGGTTTCAAAAGCCATGCCGGTAGTAAAGACTGCCATGCCTACCATCAGCAATGCGGCCAGCCACACCGTTATCAACAACATCATGGTCGCTCTATCTAAGGCCACCATCGAGGTAACCTTCAGATGATTCGGCAGAATCATCTTATGGAAATTTCCATTTTCGGCGGTGGTATTCATGATTTGCTCCCTTGACGCTCTTTTTCGCGCGCCTCTACTTCCCCTTGGTTACCAACAATGGCCCCCTCTGGCGTTATTTCCAGGACATAGCCGCCAATCGCACGAATGCGGTCAGCAGTGACGCTTAGCGGTACCATGGCCACCCAGCGCAACTTGCCCGCCTTAATCTCATAGCGCTTAAGCCACGATCCCAGATTAACCAGGGATTGGTTCAGATCAACGAAATCGGCCACTTGATTACGCAGTGGGTTGATGGCTGCGTTATGTGCATTCAACAGCAATTCCTGAGATAGTTTCCGTGTGTTCTCTTTGGTCTCTGCTAATTCACGTTGACTGAATAGCAAGGCGCTTCCGGCCAGCAGAGAGATACCCAATGCGACAGTCGCAACGCCTAAGCCGCAAAAAATTGCCATGCGGGTCAACCAACGACGACTTGTGTCTTCGATCAACGACAGGGATTTCCAGGCCACTGGGCGTAACTGCAACAAACGTTCCTCGGTCAACTCAACAAGCGGCACTCCGCCGAGTTCACGACTGACCTTCTCGGCCTTGGCCTTCAACACGGCGGGTGTGCCGCGATGAATCGTTAAACTGTTGGAAGACAACGCCATCAAGGCGGAGGTTTCGACATCACCATAAATGTATGTTCCTGCGCCTTCTGATGCCTGCGGCATTCCAGGCAGAAAGGCCACCAAAGGACACCAACTATCCGGATGCGACGACAAATCGGCGGACGGCACGGCAAGATACCAGACATGGCTCTCGTAAACGGTCCAAACAAGGTGCAAGCGTTCACTGTCGCACGCCTCTGCCGCCGCATGCCAGGCGATGACTTCCGCTTCGCCATCCACATAGGGGCAACATCCTCCCGTCAAGCCTGCCGGCAAGAATGCCTCACGCGCTTCAATCGTCGTCAGCGATATTTCTTTAGGTAAGCTTGCCTCTCCCACAGCCAGGCTTGTTTCCTGACTATGAGTTTTTTGTTGCAAGAATCCGTCCAGACCCCACATTAGCTGCCTCCTCGCATGCCCTTAAGGCTCTCATTAAGGCCCTGGTTTTGCAAGGTCAGTAGATAAATCATGGTTAGTACGACCGCTGTGAACAAAAATACTAAGGCCATAATGCCCATAAGAATGATTCGACGTTGATCATCCTTAGCAGCCAACTGACGTTCGGTGGCGATGGCTTCAAACACTTCCGCCAGCTGGTCTACAGACTGAATCTTCGCCATATGGTCGCGTTCCGCCTTGTTCAGTGGATGACGTGCCATGGCTCGCATGGGATCCGCACCGGCCATAATGCGCCGGTGGCAACCCGACCAGTAATCTCTGACACTCGGCTCAACCGATGAACCCACCAGGATCTGGATCGACTCGTCCAATGGCACACGCCCACGCAGCAGTCGCGCCATCAGTTTTCCCGTGTCATGGAAAGAGCTATTCTGCAAATATGCGCTGAAGAACGGTACCCGCGTCATGATTCGGGCAGCCAAGTGGTCCGTTTTATGGCGGTTCATCCAGAAGGAATAAACCACCCAGGCGGCACCGATGCTGACAAGGGTAGACAGCCACATCAAACAGCCATTGACTGTGGCCGCTAGGTTCAAGGATTTAGTAAATTTCTCAACGGCAGCCGCATCTTCAGATTTGATTCCAGCGTCACGTAGATACGGAATGAATCCGTATTGAGCGCCCCAGAGAGAGCCGATCACGGAGATGATATCAAACATCAGCCAGCCCAATGCGCCCGTAAACGCCTTAATCTGATGCCCCTTCTCTTCGATATGCTGAATGGCATGATTAATAACGCCTTTCAGATCGCCGCCGCGTTCGCCTGCTAGGATGATAGCAAGCGTGGCCGCATCGAACAGATGCAATTCCTTAAGTGCCGAGGCGAACGCGCCGCCGCCTTTCAGCACGGTACGGGTTGGAAGAAAAGCCACACGGCGGCGAGCATCGCTTTCGTTCTCGATAATATTAAGCAGAGCGGTGCCGGCAGAGGTTGTTGTTGTCTGAAAGCGTAGGGCACGCAACAACTGCAACTGCCAAGCCCGCGTACGCACATCCATCCATTCCAACAGCGGCTTGCGACGCTGCTCGATGCGAATGGGCCAATGACCATGGGTACGCAATTGCCTTCGAACATCGTTCATGGTGGGAAGGTAATAGTCTTCCTCGTCGACCTTCACCAGGCCGCTGGGTAATACCGTAGCATATTTGGCATGCCAAAGTTTCATGACGATTCACGAGTCCTCTTGGATGACATTTCTTCGAACAACAAGCTTGATGCCATGTTTGCATCCACCACCTGACGCTGCATCAGATCGGCAATTGATCGGCTGCGGGGAATGAATAGAGTGCCGGGGATATCTGTAACCGAACTCGTCACATTAGCCAGGATCATCTCCGTAAATGATCGGCGTCCTGCATGGTCGTCGGGAGGAAACAAGGCCTCGAGCAGCAAGGCTCTACCCAAAAATCCAGTATGGTTACACAGGTCACAACCACCTGGATGCGCGCGCGCCACCTTGTCGGCTGCATTCATTTCCAGGATCGACAGAACTTCCGCATCGTTCTCGAATACTTCTCCGGCAGATACCATTTCATGGCAGGCTGGGCATACTGTCTTGATCAGCCGCTGCGAAATGCTGGCCACAAGCGCATGGCCTAGAATATATAGGCCGCTGGTGCGATAGCTGGAGGCTAAGAAACCGTCAATGCGGTCGATGGTATGAATGGCATCCACGGCGTGCAAGGTGGTGACCACAAGATGCCCTGATTCCGTTGCACGCAGCGCGGCTTCCACCGTGTCGCCATCGCGCATTTCACCGATGATGATCACATCGGGGTCGTGTCGCATCAAAGCGCGGATCATATCGGCGATCGTATTGGCCGAATTATCCGTCACAGACGTCTGATCCACCAGCGGCATTTCGTATTCAACGGGCGCTTCGATGGAATACACGGCCCGTGCCGAGCGGTCGATTTCTTGAATGACGCCATAAAGCGTCGTGGATTTTCCCGAGCCAGTCGGACCGCTAACGATGATGATGCCGCCATCCTTCACATGCCCGTGCAATGCTCTACGCAGACGCTGCGCGACATTGGGCGTATAGGCGAACAGCTCATTAAATGTGCGCAGATTTTCTCGATCCAGAAGGCGCAAGGTCAATTTCTCGCCCGCAGGAGCAATAGGCAGACAGGCTACGCGCACGTCGATATTGTGGCCCTGCCAGTCACAGCCAAGACGACCATCTTGAGGGTGCTGACGATCAGCGGCGTCCATCTTGGCGTCAGTCTTGATGCGCGTGGCAATAGGAGCCATCACGGAATGCGGCAGTAAATGGCGATACATGATATCGCCATCCACACGGTAACGAATCCAGCAGCGCGTGTCTTCTTCCAGCAAGGTCAAATGAATGTCCGAACTGCGCAACTGCAAGGCTTCTGCCAGAATGTCATTCACGGCTTGTTCAACAAGCGTGGCGTCGTCAGGATCTTTGGATAGTGCATTAAAGATGCGCAATAGGCGTTCGCTGGGAACCTCTGACTGTTCGCGCATCAGTCGCGCAAGATCGGCGCGGTCCCAGGGTTCTATTTCGACCCGATTGACATCACGGCTGGATATCTGCAGCACATGACGGATATTTTCGACATCGTCGTCTGAAACTCGGTCTCCGGCGGCAATACGCAATACGCCTTTGCGTAATTCCAGTAAACAAATGCCCATAGCCGTCTGCATGGATGCGGGAACATAAAGACGCAATCCTTGAGCCGTCAAGTCATCACGCACTGCGCCATTAGAGGATTTGCGTTCCTTCGAGATAGGAACCAACGAATAAAAGCCATTGCGCTGCAATATCTCGGGAATTGTGAAATGACGTCCCTTCGCCGCATGCACGCCCTGCTCGGCCAGCGCCAATTGAAATTGGCGTTTGGGGATTTCCAGATGTTCCCCTGAATGATCTACGGTGACTGATTGACTCACAAATGCACCCATCTTGACAGAGCCAGGCTACGCCCGATCACACTAGGTGCAATTGACCAAGAATTAGTTAATCGTCCTTAGTCATATTCTTTGTTTCGGCTGGTTTTCTTTATCATCTTATTGGTATCACTTAATTTTTATGCCATCGTCCCCACAGCAGCGCAGAGCCAGACACGTCAATGCCGCCGTTTCCGCCCTTAGAATATTCCGACCTAACGATATGGGGATGACTTGATCAATCCGGCGCAGCAGCACATGTTCTTGCTCTGAAAATCCACCTTCCGGACCGATGAGAAACAAAGCAGGCTGCATATTCATAACATCGCGCAACGGGCGCGCCTGGCCTGACTCGGCGGCAAAGAAGATGCTCTGGCCAGTAGGCGCCGTCTTTAGAAACTTTTCCAACGACTGCACAGGATGCACCACGGGAACATCCAAGCGACCGCATTGCTCCGCCGACTCGGTGGCGATGGCTTGCAGGCGGGCGATGTTGGCGTCATGAACGGCGCTGCGCTGCATTGTCAGGGGCCATAGCTCGGTCACACCCAGTTCGCTGGCTTTTTCGATCATCCATTCGCAGGGCGAACGCTTGATAAGGGCAAAGGCAAGCCCGAGGGGCACAGCCACGGATTGTTCACGCGCGCGCGATTCCACCAGCAGAGCGCCGCCCTTTTTATCCAAGCTATGAATATGGCTTTGCCATTCGCCGTCACGGCCATTGAACAGGAAAACCGTGTCATTCAACTGGCGGCGCAACACATGGCGCAGATAATGGTCGTGCGTCTCGCCCAGCGGCAGGCTCGCACCTTCGGACAGGTCATGATGGACGTAAAGTCTGACCTTCATGGCTTATGCACCGGGGCCACCATTCCCGCCAACAGGATAGACAATTCGTAAAAAATGATGATCGGCATGGCCAGGGCGATCTGGCTAATCACGTCCGGAGGAGTCAGAACAGCCGCCACGACGAAGGCCGCGACGATGGCGACACGTCGATTTTTACGCAAAGTCTGCGGCGTCACCAGCCCCACGCGCACCAAGGACAGCAAGATAATCGGCAATTCGAACACCAATCCAAACGCCATCATCAGGCCCAGCGCGAAACCGAGATATTCGCTGACCCTGGCCTCAAGCTCCACGGGCAGACTGCCCACGCGCGGGGTGGTTATCTCGAAACCCACAAAGAATTTCCATGCGAGGGGCATCACGACGAAATAGGCGAAGGAAGCGCCCAGGGCAAAAAGAACCGGCGCGCAGGCCATCATCCCGGCTGCCAGTTTGCGCTCTTTCTCATAAAGGCCCGGCACGATGAACAGCCATGTCTGCACCAGGATGAACGGCGCGGCGACCATCCCGGACACCCAAAGCGCAAGTCGCACATAGGTCACGAAGGCCTCGGCAAGGCCGGTATAGATCAGGCGACGATTCTCGCCCTCCATCGCGGCGGCCAAGGGCTGAACCAACAGAGAATAAATGTCGCGCGCATAGACATAGGCCAACGCAAAGGCCAGGGCCCACACCACCAACGACCATAACAAGCGGCGGCGCAATTCATACAAATGACCGATAAGGGTCATGTGCTGTTTGTCGGCTTCGGCCTCTTGCATCGGCGTGTTATCCGTCATGTCGTTTCTCATGCGCGGGGGGTTCAATGGGCTTGGGCGAAGGAGGCGGCGGATCATCGGTTTGGGAAAGAATGCCCGTCATATCGCGCCATTCGCGCGTGGAATGATACGCCCATCGTTGCGCCCTGCCCACCAAACGCCCCAGACGGTGCAATGTATGGACCATCTCTTCCGGCCCCAGCACCACAAAGGCCACCACGGCAATCAGGATCAGTTCTGACAATCCGATGTCAAACATCAGGCGGCACCTTTTAGTTCGGAAAGCGGCCAACGCGGTCGAGGTTGAATATCCAAGGAATCGCTAAGCCCCAATCGCCGCCGCTCCACACCGACCCAGGCTATCATGGCGGCGTTATCCGTGCATAAGGCCACGGGCGGTGCCACAAAGTTCAAGCCGGCTTTTTCGGCTATCTGTTGCAAAGCCGCGCGAATGGCCCCATTGGCCGCCACGCCCCCCGCGACCACCAAGGTGCCGCCTGGGCCGTGACGCTGAGAAAAGATCTCCGCGGCGTGGGCGGTACGGTCGGCCAAAGCGCGCGCCACGCAGTTCTGAAATGCGGCGGCCGCATCCTTGCGATCTGCTTCGCTTAAAGGGTAAGGCAGTTTCTCTACCACCAGACGCAAGGCGGTCTTAAGGCCCGAGAACGAAAAATCGCATCCAGGCCGTCCCAACATCGGGCACGGCAAAGCAAAACGTGTCGGATCACCGCCAATTGCCGCTTTTTCAATCGCCGGTCCGCCAGGATAACCCAGACCCAAGAGACGCGCGGCCTTATCAAAGGCTTCGCCCGAGGCATCGTCCAGCGTGGTCCCAAGGCAGCGATAGAGCCCTATCCCTTCCACCTCGATCAATTGGCAGTGGCCGCCCGAGACCAGCAGACACAGATAAGGGAAAGGCACGTCATTCGACAAACGCGCGGTCAGCACATGGGCTTCCAGATGATTGACGGCCACAAAGGGCTTACCCAACGCCAAGGACAAAGCTTTGCCGGTCGTCGCGCCCACCAACACCCCGCCGATAAGGCCCGGGCCACATGTCGCCGCGATGGCGTCCAGGGAGTCCCAAGCAATTCCCGCCTGCTCCATGGCCGCCCGAATCTGGCCGTCCAAGACCTCCAGATGCGCCCGCGCCGCCACCTCGGGCACCACGCCGCCATGGCGCGCATGATCGGCGGCCTGCGAAAACAGGCTATTGGCCCAAATGCGGCGATCACCATCCACCACGGCGGCGGCGGTTTCGTCACAGCTTGTTTCGATTCCAAGGACGATCATTTTTCGAACTTAACATGTTCCGCCAGCAATAGGCACGGCAGGAATGATTGCCGTCTGTGCGCGGCTCCATCTTGTGCATATATAATCTAACGCATGCTGATGGTGTCGGGCCATCTGTGGCCATTGTAACCTTGTTAGCAGACAAATGCCGTCATCACCTTTACGAATACAAAATTTTGTGAATAATCAATTCAGAATGTTGAATTATGGAAGGGCTCTGTGGCAATTCTGCGTGGAACCAAATGGAGAACTAGATGCTTAAGCTTAGAACAATAAAAGACGTTCTTGGCAACAGAATGAAGCTGTATGAGGGGATAGAGGCGAATCGGCGCTTGATGCCAATGTTACCTGCTATGGCACGGATTGACGGTAGATCATTTCACAACTTCACACGTGGTATGGACCGACCATTCGATGCGACGTTTTCAGGATGTATGGTTGACACAACATTAGCACTTGTTCGCGATACCGGCGCATGTATGGGCTATACACAAAGCGACGAGATAACCTTGACTTGGCACTGCGACACTTTCCAGAGTCAAATTTGGTTTGATGGGCGCGTGGCCAAGATGACAAGTCAGCTTGCTGCGCAGGCAACTTTGGTATTCTATCGCTTAATTCTTGAGAGAATGCCGATATACGCCGATAAAATGCCGACATTCGACGCGCGGGTATGGAATGTTCCAAACCGCACAGAAGCTGCTAACGTTTTCCTATGGCGCGAAATTGACGCCACTAAAAACAGCTTGAGCATGGCAGCAAGCGCATATTATAGCCACAAGGACCTTATAGGAAAAAGTAGCCAGCAGAAGCACGACATGCTTCATGCAAAAGACGTGAACTGGAACAACTACCCGACCCTATTCAAGCGAGGTGCATATGTTCAGCGGCGTATTGTATCAGCCCCCTTTAGTGCAAAGGAACTGATTTCCCTTCCCCCCAAACATAAGGCACGAACGAATCCGGAGCTTATTGTAGAGAGGTCAGCGTGTGCAGTATTGGACATGCCGCCGCTCAGTTCCGTGGTAAACCGCGAGGACGTAATTTTCGGAGGCGCGGAATGGGTTGGCCACTAAAATATAGGCATTTGCTAGTGAATTTCCGCTAAGCCATAATCCGCATCGTGATGGCATCGCTTCCCACAATCTTTTTGTTCCTGGCGGGGTTCGCCCTGGGCTCTGTCCTTGGCAGCTTTGCGGGAGTGCTGGCTTATCGTCTGCCACGGGGCGAGGATATTCTGGTCAAGCCGTCCTACTGCCCCGCTTGCGCGCGGAAACTGACCTCACGCGACCTGATCCCCGTTTATTCCTGGCTGATCTTTAAGGGCCGCTGCCGTACCTGCCATACTTCCATTGGCATAGAGGCATTGGCGTTCGATTTGGGAATGGGACTTTGCGGTGCGATCCTGGCGGCTATTTTCGGCCTAACCCTGCAAGCCGCTCTGCTGCTGCTATCGGCGACCTTATTCGCCAGCCTATTCGTGATCATGGCGCGGCGCGGACGTTATCCGCTATGGCTGCCCATTATGGCTGTCACCCTGATTCTGGCTGCAAACGCGATCGACTTTCTATGAGTGTGTAATGTTTACAGCAATAAGAAACATCCCGCCCAATCCAATCATTGGGCGGGATGTCGGATTTGGGCAGTGATGTTTTAGCCGACGATTTGATGTGTAGCAGAGGCTTTACGCGTGGGAGACGATGACGATGGGAGTCCGCCGCCCGATTGTGAATCTGCCGTCAGATCACCGATCGGCGCGATGCCTCCCGGATTATTGGGATCGCGCAGGACATAGCCACGGCCCCAGACGGTCTCGATATAGTTATCGCCTCCGGTGGCTTGGGCTAGTTTCTTGCGCAATTTGCACACGAATACGTCGATGATCTTCAATTCCGGCTCGTCCATGCCGCCATACAGATGATTTAAGAACATTTCCTTGGTCAGGGTCGTACCCTTGCGCAGGGAAAGCAGTTCGATGATCCCATATTCTTTGCCGGTCAGATGCAGAGGCTGGCCCTCGATCTCCACGGTACGCGCGTCCAGGTTGACCGTCAGGCGACCGGTCTTAATAATGCTTTCCGAGTGTCCCTTGCTGCGGCGGATAATGGCGTGGATGCGCGCCACCAATTCGCGCCGGTCAAAAGGCTTGGTTAGATAATCATCGGCACCACGGCCCAGACCGCGCAGCTTGTTTTCTAACTCAGACAAGCCCGACAAGATCATGATCGGCGTCGTCACATTGGCTTGGCGCAAGCGTTGCAAGACTTCATAGCCGTCGATGTCCGGCAGCATCAGATCCAAGATGATGATGTCATAATCATAGATCTTGCCGATCTCCAGGCCGTCTTCGCCCAGATCCGTGATATCCACGACAAATCCTTCGGCTTGAAGCAATAGCTCCAGCGTCTTGGAAACCGAGGCATCGTCTTCGACGAGCAGGACGCGCATGCTGTCCCCCTATTGGTGGCAGCGTGGCTCCAGAATTGGACCCACGCAATTGTGAACGACTCTTAACTCAACGCTTACCAAACACCACATTCGTTAATATTCTGTAAACCAGCTTCTGCCAAGACTGGTGCATGACGAACAAGCACGCACAACACGTTGACTCTGCAATATTGTCGCGGTTCAGATTCGATATAGATTCTGTGCCGTCCCACCGTATCTTTGGCCGTGTATCCTCGGTCATGGGGCTTTTGATTGAAGTCTCGGGTGTGGAACATCATCTTTCCATAGGCGGAAGATGTTATGTCGCCGCGCGGGGTGGAAGAAAGGTCCTGTGTGAGGTTGTCGGCTTCCGCGAGGAACGCGCCTTGCTGATGCCTTTCGGGGCCATGGACGGAATCGGCGTGGGATGCAGGGCCGAAGTGGCAGAGACCCAACCATGCATCCGTCCGACTGCGGCTTGGCTGGGGCGGGTGGTCAGCGCCTTGGGCGAGCCGTTGGATGGCAAGGGGCCGCTACCCGCCGGCCCTGCCGCCGTGCCGATTCGTAACGCCCCGCCGCCTGCCCATACGCGCCAGCGCGTGGGCGGGAAGATTGATCTTGGCGTTCGTTCTTTGAATACCTTCCTAACCTGTTGCCTAGGCCAGCGTATGGGCATTTTTGCGGGATCGGGCGTGGGTAAGTCGGTGCTGATGTCGATGATCGCCCGTTATACATCGGCTGATGTATGCGTGATTGGCTTGGTGGGCGAGCGCGGACGCGAGGTCCAAGACTTTTTGCATGATGATCTGGGCCCCGAAGGTCTGGCCCGCAGCGTGGTGGTGGTGGCAACCTCGGACGAGGCGTCATTGCTGCGCCGTCAAGCGGCCTATGTCACCTTGGCGGTGGCCGAGTATTTCCGCGACCAAGGCCAGAACGTGTTGTGTCTGATCGACAGCGTCACGCGCTTTGCCATGTCGCAGCGCGAGATTGGCCTATCGGCGGGGGAACCCCCCACGACCAAGGGCTATCCGCCGACGGCCTTTGCCGAATTGCCGCGCTTGTTGGAGCGTGCAGGTCCCGGCGCGGCGGGAAGCGGCACCATCACGGGATTGTTCACGGTCCTGGTGGATGGCGACGATCACAACGAGCCGATTGCCGATGCCGTGCGCGGCATTCTGGACGGCCATATTGTTCTTGATCGTGCGATTGCCGAGCGGGGCCGTTATCCGGCGGTCAATGTCTTGCGTAGCGTTTCGCGTACCATGCCTGGCTGCAATGCGGATGATGAGAACGAATTGGTCACCCGCGCGCGGCGGCTGTTGGCCGATTACGACTCGATGGCCGAAGTTATTCGTCTGGGCGCTTATCGCAAGGGCAGTGATGCGGCAGTGGATGAAGCCATTCTGTACAGCGCCGCATTGGAGGATTTTCTGCGTCAGGACAAGAGTGAGCGGTCGGATTTGGCCTTGGGCTATCAGAAACTGGCCCAGATACTGGGGCTAAACGCGCCGCAGGGCCGTTAGGGATGAGGAAACGACGTAACCCCCTCATCAAAGGATAGTCCGGATCATGCGCCGCGCTTTGCCGATCCTGGTGCGTTTGTCGCGGTGGCGCGTCAAGGAACGCCAAAAAGAACTGGCCGCGCAGCAGGCCATATACGACGCCTTGCTCCAGGAAGATGAATCCTTACGTCAGTCTCTGGCGCGTGAATGCGATATCTTGCGCCAAAAACCGGAAGTCGGCGTGACATTTGGGGCTTATCTGCAAGCGGGGCAATCGCGGCGTCGGGCTTTGGCTCGGGCTTTGCGCGAGGCCGAAGAGGCTGTGGAGAAATCCCGCACCATCCTGTTGGAAGCGTTCGCCGAGCAAAAACGTTATGAAATCGCGCAGGATAAGAAGCAGGCCGAGGAACGCCAAGAAGAACAACGTCGCGCCACGGCTGATCTGGACGAGATCGGCGCGCAGCGCCACCGTAGAAGACGGCACGGACAAGGCACGATATAAGATAACATCTGGATTGTGGAAGGCGCACGGGCATGCTAGTTAAAAAGCGATGCACCGCTCATTATTGCCCCGCACGATCCTTTCCTTCTCGGCCATAGGCCGACTTGCCTACGTACTAGCTTTGATTGGCTTGGCGTGGCTGGCCGTGCTGTGGGCCAAAGGGTAGGAGTTGGCATGTCCAGTTTGGTCGTTTCCAACTTGACGGCAGGGTATGAACGCCGCCCCGCCATACATCATATCAGCGCAACATTTGAAGATGGGTCGTTGACGGCGATCGCCGGTCCCAATGGCGGCGGGAAAAGCACGTTTCTTAAGGCTCTGGTCGGATTGCTTCCGCCTATGTCGGGCGAGATTGTCTTTTCTGGTCAACATGCCGCCTGTTGCAAGACGGCCTATTTACCCCAGATGAGCGAGATTGATCGGTCCTTTCCCATGAGCGTGACGGATGTCGTGTTGATGGGATGCTGGCGGCAGAGCGGCTTTTTCTCTCGTTTGACGACTCGGCAAAGAAAAAGGGCGGCGCAAGCCCTGGAACAAGTAGGTATGTCGGCCTTCGCGCACCGGCCTATCGCGGCGTTGTCCGTCGGGCAGTTTCAGCGCGTGTTGTTCGCCCGGCTGATGGTCGAGGATGCCGCCTGCTATTTGCTGGATGAACCTTTCTCGGCCATCGACAGCCGCACCACCAAGGATTTGCTGGCCATCATTCGGGGATGGCAAGAAGCCGGCAAGACGGTGTTATGTGTGCTGCATGATATGCGGCAGGTGCAAGATTATTTCCCTCAAGCGATGCTCTTGGCGCGCGAGGTTATCGCTTTCGGTAAAACCGCCGATGTGCTGACCGAGGCCCATATGCGCAAGGCAGCCAGCATGGCCAATATCTGGCACGACCATGCCGATGAATGTCATGTGGATGAAGGGCAGGACGCTTCATGAATACCGTGATGGATATATTTCTATCGCCCTTTGCGGATTTCGCTTTTATGCGTAAGGCGTTGGTTGGGTGCTGTCTGCTCAGCATGGGGGCTGCTCCGCTTGGCGTATTGCTGATCCTGCGGCGCATGAGCCTGATGGGCGAAGCTATATCGCACGCGGTGTTGCCGGGGATCGCGGCGTCATTCTTACTCTTTGGGCTTTCCGTGCCTGCCATGGGGCTTGGCGGCATGCTGGCAGGATTGGCCGTTGCCATTCTGGTGGGCCTGGCAACACGGCTAACCCAGATGAAGGAAGACGCCCATTTGGCGGCGTTTTATCTAATCGCCTTGGCTCTTGGCGTCTTGTTGATCTCATGGCGCGGCACGTCGATAGACTTGATGCATCTGTTGTTTGGCTCGGTGCTGGCTGCGGATGACGTGTCCTTGGGTTTCATGGCCTGCATCACTTCTGTGACGTTAAGCTTGATGGCCGTGTTCTATCGTCCGTTGATCGCCGAATCCTTCGATCCGCTTTTCATGCGCATGGTGCATCGGAACGGGACTTTGTATCACTTGATGTTCTTGATGCTGGTCGTGATCAATATGGTGGCGGGGTTCCAGACTTTGGGGACCTTGATGTCGGTGGGGCTGATGATGCTTCCTGCCGCCGCCGCGCGTTTTTGGTCGCATGGATTCATGGGCATCGCCGGCACGGCTGTCGGAATCGGCGTATTCTCTGGTTATTTTGGCTTGTTATTGTCCTATCACAATAACGTGCCATCGGGGCCGGCGATCATCTTAACGGCCGGGGCGGTCTATATGGTCTCGCTGCTCTGCGGCCCGTTGGGCAGCGTTCGGGCTAGATACTTCACGCGCAAGCACTTCACGAACTAGGGAGAGGGCGACCATGAAGTCTTTGGCATGGGCTTTGGCTGTATTTCTGGCGGGGGCTTCCCCTGCATCGGCAGAGCCTGTGAAGGTCGTCGCCAGCTTCTCGATTTTAGACAATCTGGTGCGTCAGATCGGCGGTGAATATGTCCAAGTCACAAGCCTGGTTGGACCTAACGGAGATGCGCACACCTATCAACCTTCCCCTTCCGATGCGCGGCACTTGGCCAAGGCGCAATTGGTCGTGGTGAACGGCCTGGGTTTTGAAGGATGGCTTGAACGTTTGATCAAGGCTTCGGGTTATTCGGGTAAGATCGTTCAAGCCAGTGATGAAATACCGGTCGTTCTTGACGGTGAGGATACAGAGGAATCACATGGCGACCATCATCACGGTGCCCATGATCCGCATGCTTGGCAGAATCTGGCCAACGGGAAAGCCTATGTGGAAAACATTGCCCGTGCGCTGGCGCAGATCGACGCGCCGCATGCCCAGTTTTATCTCAAGCGATCCGAAGAAATGGCGCAAGATTTGGAATTCCTCGACAAATGGGTAAGGGAGCAGATCGCCCTTGTTCCAGTCGCCAAAAGGTCTGTCATCACCTCGCACGATGCATTCGGATATTTCGCCAATGCCTATGGCGTGCAGTTTACGGCCCCCGTGGGTGTCAGTACCGAAGCCGAGCCCAGCGCGAAGGAATTGGTCAGGTTGATCCAGCAAATCCGTAACGGCGGAACCCGCGCGCTATTTCTAGAGAACATGTCGGACCCAAAGATCATGCAGCAATTGGTGAATGAGACAGGTGCCGCGCTGGGCGGCAAACTGTATGCGGATTCTCTGTCCGATATGAAGGGGCCAGCGTCAACCTATCAGCAAATGTTCCGACACAATGTGACGCTCTTGGTCAAAGCCATGCAGGGAAACCGATAGCCCAAGATTCTTCTGCCTTCAATCGAAGAGGAAAGAGCCTAAATCCATATCGGTCTCGACCATGCCATCGTTTGTGAGCGGGCCGGATTCTTCGAATGATGGCGCAGTGGGCGTAGGTGCTGGACGTACGGCGGCCAATGTAGCGCCGGGGAATTGCGCCATCACTTCCTGCACAATCGGCGTGGCCAGGGCGCGTTCGCGCAGTCGTTGAGTTTGCGCTTCTTCTTGTTCAGCCAATGTCGGGTCGCCGCCTGAACTGGCCAGGCTGACAACCCAACGCTGCCCCGTCCACTGAGTCAGGCAACGCGCCACGCGGCTGGATAGATCGGGCGCGGCATCGGCCTCTAGGCGCAATTCCAAGCGGCCCGGCTCGATATGGACTTTATGCGCGTGTTTGTACAACTGGGCGCGTAGAACGGGTTCCCGCCGCTGCTCGAACAACACCACCAAATCTTCAAAGGTAACAGGGCAGGGGGCCAAGGCGATTTCGGGGCTGGCGGATTGGGAAGGCGTGATGGCCAAAGCCAGATTGCCGCGCGTGGCGACGGTTTGCGTGCCCTGTGCCCGATGGCTGGGCAGGGACAGCGCGATGGCGCCTCCCTCGTTTCCAGAGATTGAGGTGCCAGCCACAACACGTCCACCGCCAGTCGAGGCGGGCAGGGTAGGGCCGCCAAGGCTTGGCGGCTCGCGGCGCAATTCCCGGATCAACTCGGCCGGCGTAGGCAGACTGGCGGCATAACCCAGGCGCACCAAGACCATCTCGGCCGCCGCCCATGAATCGGGCGCGGATTGCACTTCGCCCAGACCCTTGAGCAAAATCTGCCAGGCGCGTGTCAGTTCGGCCAATGACAGGCCAGGAGCTAAACGCTGCGCCAATTCACGCTCGGCCTGCGGCAGAAGTGGGTCTGACAAGGCCTGTTGGGGAGCCAGCCGCGCACGGGTCAACAGATGCACCAGTCCGGCCAAATCCTGAAGCACGGTCACCGCATCGGCACCCGACTGGCGCAGATCGGCGGCTTGTTCCAATGCCTCGGCGGGTTTGGCTGTGAGTAGGCAATCCAGCAATAGGGCTGCCCCGTCACGCGCGTTGATCCCCAGCATGTTGCGTACGGCATCGGCCGTCACGCTGCCGCTTTCCGCGCGCACGATCGACTGATCCAACAGGCTGATGGCGTCGCGGGCCGAGCCATCGCCCGCGCGCGCCAATAGGGCGGCGGCATCTTCCTCTAACGTCATGCCCTCTTTCGTGGCGATGCGCGTCAGCAGATCGGCAAGCTCGGCGGTGGTGATGCGGCGCAGATCAAATCGCTGGCAGCGCGACAGGACAGTCACGGGAACTTTGCGAATCTCGGTGGTCGCAAAGACGAATTTCACATGCGGCGGCGGTTCTTCCAGCGTCTTCAGCAAGGCGTTGAACGCCTGGCGCGAGAGCATATGGACTTCGTCGATGATATAGATCTTAAAACGCGCCGAGACGGGCGCGTAACGCGCGCCTTCGATCACCGTCCTCACGTTTTCCACGCCGGTATTCGATGCGGCGTCCATCTCGATCACATCGACATGCCGATCCGCCGCGATGGCGATGCAGGTTTCGCACACGCCGCACGGATGCGGCGTCGGTCCCTGAACGCAATTCAAAGCCTTGGCGATGATTCGCGCCGTGGTGGTTTTACCCACGCCGCGCACGCCGGTCAGCATCCAGGCTTGCGCCAAACGTCCGCTTTCCAGCGCGTTCGATAAGGTGCGGACCAAAACGTCCTGACCGATGATGTCTTCAAAACTCGACGGGCGGTATTTACGCGCCAAAACTCGATACGCCCCGGCCGATTCGGTCGCGGCGTCATCCAGTCCCAGGCTTAAGCTTAACGTCGCCTCGTCCGACACATCCGCGCTCCATTGAAGAACCAAGCAAAATAAGGTGGGAGAACGAACGACGACCCGCACCGATCCCGTTACGGCTGCTTCCTTCCGGACCTGACCGGGTTGGCGGGCGTTACGTCCGCCGCCGCTCTCCCACGGCGCTTATAGCAGGCTGCAAGAAGGGATGCCAGTTGGCCATGCAGATGGGAGTCATGAAAGAGAATCGCCCGAATTAATGGTTTCAATAAATATGAAGGGTCGTTAACCTCTTATTCGTATTGAGGTCGCAAACTTGCCCCATTGCTTGAGCATGGTACAGTTCTATATCGCTGCAATGAGTCGAATGGCAGCACGCTTCGAATCGACCCGTGCTCGAGTGTGTGCGTGACGTCTGATTGAATCTTGTCCCAGGAGAAAGAATATGGAAACACCTAAGGGAGAATTGCTGTATCCCGTTCTGCCGCTGCGGGACATCGTGGTGTTTCCGTATATGATCGTGCCGCTATTTGTCGGGCGCGAGAAATCGGTGCGCGCCTTGGAAGACGTGGTGCAGGATGACAAGCATATCCTGCTGTTGACGCAAAAAAACGCGGCGCAAGACGATCCTTTGCCGGACGACCTGTACGAGTATGGCACTGTGGGTACGGTACTCCAGATGCTGAAGCTGCCGGATGGGACCGTCAAGGTTCTGGTCGAAGGTGGGCAGCGCGTCAAGGTGGCTCGCTTTACCGAGAATAAGGAATTCTTTCAGGCTCTGGCCGAACCGACCCACGAATCCCAGCCCGAGGACCAGGCTGAGTCCGAGGCCCTCATGCGCGCTGTGGTCACGCAGTTCGAGCAATATATAAAGCTCAACAAGAAAATTCCGCCCGAGGTGATGGTATCTGTAGGCGGAATCAGCAGTCCGGCCAAGCTGGCTGATACCGTGGCTGCGCATCTGACACTAAAAATCGCTGATAAACAGACTTTGTTGGAAACTTCCTCGGTTACCGAGCGTTTGGAAAAAGTCTATGCGCTGATGGAAGGCGAGATCGGCGTGCTGCAGGTCGAACGCCGCATCCGTAACCGCGTCAAGAAGCAGATGGAAAAGACGCAGCGCGAGTACTATCTGAACGAGCAGCTTAAGGCGATTCAAAAAGAGCTGGGCGAAGGCGAGGATGGCAAGAACGAATCCGACGAGCTGGAAGACAAGATCAACAAGGCGCGTATGAACAAGGAGGCCAGCGAGAAATGCCTGGCTGAGTTGAAGAAATTGCGATCCATGTCGCCTATGTCGGCCGAGGCCACGGTGGTGCGCAATTATTTGGATTGGATGCTTAGTATCCCTTGGAGTAAGCGTACCAAGGTTAGGCGCGACATCAAGCAAGCCAAAGGCGTGTTGGACAAGGATCATTTTGGCTTGGAGAAAGTCAAGGAACGCATCCTCGAACACCTGGCCGTGCAGCAACGCACCAACAAAATGCGTGGGCAGATCCTGTGTTTAGTGGGACCGCCGGGCGTGGGTAAGACCTCGCTGGGTAAATCCATCGCCAAGGCAACGGGCCGCAATTTCGTGCGCATCTCGTTGGGCGGCGTACGGGATGAAGCTGAGATTCGCGGCCATCGCCGCACCTATATCGGCGCGATGCCGGGCAAGATCATCCAGGGGATGCGCAAGGCGAAATCCTCCAATCCCTTGTTCATGTTGGACGAGATAGACAAACTGGGTGCTGATTGGCGTGGCGACCCTTCCTCGGCCTTGCTGGAGGTCTTGGATCCCGAGCAGAACAACAGCTTTAACGACCATTATCTGGAGGTCGATTACGATCTATCGGATGTGATGTTCATCTGCACGGCCAATACGCTGAGGATGCCCCAGCCTCTGTTAGACCGCATGGAGATCATCCGCGTCTCGGGCTATACCGAAGACGAGAAGGTCGAAATTGCCAAGCGCCATTTGCTACCCAAGGAAACCACGCAGCACGGCTTAAAGAAGGGCGAATTTAATCTGGGTGAGGAGGCGCTGCGTGAGTTGATCCGCACTTATACGCGTGAGGCGGGCGTACGCAATCTTGAGCGCGAAATTGCGAATCTGGCGCGCAAGGCCATCAAGGACATCTTGATGCGCGGTATAAAGGGCGTACGCATCACGATGCGCAATCTGGAGAAATACGCCGGTATCAAGCGGTTCCGTTTCGGCGAAGTCGAGGCCACCGATATGGTGGGCGTGACCACGGGTTTGGCCTGGACCGAGGTGGGCGGCGAGATCCTCTCGATCGAGGCCGTCATGCTGCATGGCAAAGGGCGCGTCACCGTCACCGGCAAGATCGGCGAGGTGATGAAGGAATCCGTGCAGGCCGCAGAAAGCTATGTACGCTCGCGCTCGACCAGTTTCGGCATCAAGCCGACTCTCTTCGATAAGCGCGACATCCATGTCCATGTGCCTGAAGGAGCGACGCCCAAGGACGGCCCATCGGCGGGCGTGGCGATGGCGACCTCCATCGTTTCGGTCCTCACCGGCATCCCCGTGCGGCGCGATGTGGCCATGACGGGCGAGATCACCTTGCGCGGTCGCGTCTTGCCTATCGGCGGGCTTAAGGAGAAATTGTTGGCGGCTCTGCGCGCGGGGTTAAAGACCGTGTTGATCCCCGCCGACAATGAAAAGGACCTGGCCGAGATTCCCGACAATGTGAAAAAGGGCATGAAAATTATTCCCGTTGCCACGGTCGATGAAGCACTTCGTGCGGCCCTTGCGCGTCCGTTCTCGCCCATCGAATGGAAAGAGCCGGATGAAGAACCCTCCGTTCCGCATCCTCCAAAGGCGGTAGAAGAAGATACGTCGAGGACGGGTGAAGTGTTCAGGCATTAAGCTGGGCCTTGGGAGCATGAAACTGGGTATGGTTTGGAGAGAGCGGCAGCCCCATGGAAAAATAAGAATATGAATAACATACCGTAACACAATCAAGGAGATTGCGCTTCAAAGACGAGGAATGTTGATTCCAGGTTGTTGTGCTATGGCGGCGAATGGGGCCATATATCGCTAGGCCTTCACAAAGCTTGGTCGTAGAGGGGATATGAGGATGATGTCGGATACAAAAAAAGCCGGTGGTACGGTAATGATGTCGCCGTCGCAATTTATGTTGGGCGCGGCGTTGATGATCGCGGCGCTGATTTTGGGACGGGATTTGCTGATTCCTTTGGCGGTCGCCGTGGTCTTATGGTACCTGATCAACGCCTTGGCCCAGGCCATAGGCCGTCCTTGGGGTAAAAGCAAACAATGGCGATTGCCCAGATGGCTGGCTTTGGTCTCCGCATTTGTCGTCATAGGCTTTTGCGTCTTCATGATCGGTCGCATCGTCAGCAGCAATGTGGCCGCAGTGGCGGCGGCGGCACCGCATTATCAGGCGAATTTGGATTCAGCCCTCGGGCAACTCTCCGTCTTCACGTCAGAGCGCTTTGGAACGCCCTTGCCGGATTTCGGACAACTGGCGCGCGGCTTGGACTTAAAGGTCGCCGTGCGGGGGTTGGTGGATTCCTTGGGAGGATTGGCGGGCGATGCCGGGCTGATCTTTATCTATCTGGCCTTTCTGTTCCTAGAGCAAAGAAGTTTCGATTCCAAACTGCGCGCCTTGTATCCACATGCCGACCGTCAAAACAAAGTGAGGCGTCTGTTACATCAGATCGCCATGCAGACCCAAGCCTATGTGCGCGTCAAGACCTTGATCGCCGTTCTAAGCTCCGCCCTTAGCTTTGTACTTTTGAAGATGGTCGGCGTGGATTATGCCAGTTTCTGGGCCTTGGTCATCTTCCTGATGAGTTTTATCCCTACCATCGGCGCATTGGTGGGCGTGTTATTCCCGGCTTTGTTGGCTCTGGTCCAATTCCCCGAGCCATTGGCGCCTTTCCTGATCGTTCTTGTCGGTCTTGGTGCTGTCCAGGCTATTACGGGCAACATGCTTGAACCGGCTTTGATGGGGAAATCCTTGAATCAAAGCACACTCGTTATCTTGTTGTCCTTGGCGTTCTGGGGCAGCATTTGGGGCGTGGCAGGCATGTTTTTATGCACGCCGCTGACCGGAATCGCCATGATCATTTGCTCGCACTTTCCTCAGACGAAATGGATCGCCGTGCTGCTGTCTTCGGATGGCCGCATCGTGTCCAACGACGCAGAACCCGTCTCTATCCCCAAGCCCTGAAGATGTGCCTAAATCTTGGGCTTCTTGGTACCGCCTTCGGCGGGTTTCTTTGTGTCATCAGTACTCTCGGCGGCTTCGGCAGATTTGGCGCTGGTCGCGGGCTGTTCTGGCCTGCTGAATAAACGCACTCCACGCAGTAAGTCCAAAGCGCGCTGTAACTGATAGTCTTCCTTGCTGGCGTCCTTCTTGTCCTTATCCGCTTTGTCATTGGCGGATGAGTCGCCTTTGCCGCTTGACGGCTTTGCGGATGGGGAAGTCTCGGACTTCTTATCGGGATTCTTTTTGGCCTCGGCCTCTTCGAGTTCGCGGCGCTTGCGGGCGGCTTCCACGGCGTCCTTGTCGTCATTGGTCAGCGCACCGCGCAAATCGGCTTCGCTGATGCCTGGCCCCGATTGCGCGATTTGCTCAAGCTTGGCCGGTTGCACCACGATGTCAGGATCGATACCAAGAGCCTGGATGGAATGACCGCTGGGCGTGTAATAGCGCGCGGTCGTTAAACGCATCGCACCGCCACTATTGGGCAAGGGAATGATGGTCTGAACCGATCCCTTCCCGAACGAGCGCGTGCCCAACACGATGGCGCGGTGATGGTCTTTCAGGGCACCCGCGACGATCTCTGAGGCCGAGGCCGAACCGCCATTGATCAGAACGACAATAGGCCGCCCTTTGGTGCGGTCGCCGCCGGAGGCGGTGGCGCTTTGATTGTCCTTTTTGTGCCGTGACCGCGTGGAGACGACCTCTTGCCCAGGCTGCAGGAAGGTCGAGCTGACCGAGATGGCCTGATCCAACAATCCGCCCGGATTATTGCGCAGGTCGATCACATAGCCCACCAGCTTGTCGCTGCCGATGCTAGTCTCCAGTTCGTTTAAGGCTTTTTCCAAACCGGGCTGGGTCTGTTCGTTGAATGTTGTGATGCGGACATAACCCACATTGTCCTCGGCGCGGAAACGCACCGACTGCACCTTGATGATGGCGCGCGTCAATGTGACGTCGAACGGTTCGCCGCTGAGGCCGCCACGGCGCACGGTCAGTTTGATGTTGGTGCCGGGTGGTCCGCGCATGCGATCCACCGCTTCCGACAACGTCAGCTCCGTTACCAATTTGCCATCGATATGCGTGATAAGGTCGCCCGATTGCAGTCCGGCCTTGGCAGCGGGAGTTTCGTCCAAAGGCGAGATGACTTTGACGATGCTGTTTTCCATCGTCACTTCTATCCCAAGTCCACCAAACTCGCCGCGCGTGACGGTCTGGATATCCTTGAACGCCTTGGCGTTCATATAGGCGGAATGCGGATCCAGGGAAGACAGCATGCCGTTAAGCGCGTATTCCGTCAGCTTCTCTTCGCCGATCTCGTCCACGTAATCCGCCTGCACCCGTTCAAAGGCATCGGCCAATAGGCTGAGATTGCGAAACGTGGCCTCGCCCTCTTGCGCGGCATCGGCGGCCAGAACATGATGTGCCAAGGGCGGTACTGCCGCCAACCCAATAGCGGCGGTCAAGGCCAGCGCCAGGGTCCATGATCTTTGACGCTTCGTTCCCAAACGCTTCATGTCTTTCCACCTTTGTGATGCGGGTCCACGGGATCGCCGTGCAGCCGCAGTTCGAAATAAAGCCCATCCACGGCGCCGTCGGACGGCGTCACCCCTACTGGCTCTCCGGCATCCACCTTTGTGCCGGGTGTCACGTCGATTCGTCCCATCCCCGCCAGCAGACTATGGTAGCCGCCCTCATGGCGCAGGATCAAGATTTGCCCGTAGCCACGAAAAGGCCCCGAATAAGCCACAGTACCGGCCAAAGGCGCGACCACGCGGCTTCCCGGTTCTGCCTTGAAAGTCAGGCCACGACTTTTGTCGCCCCAACGATCATCTTGGCCAAAACGCACATGAATGGGCGATGCGACTGGCAGAATAAGGCCTGAGCGCAGACTGGCCGAATCGTTGTCCGGCTTTAGGCGCGGGGCCAAGCCGTGCGCGGAAACCTTTTCCATCAGTTGGCGTAGATCTTGGGCTTCCTTAGTCAGTTGAGCCGTCAGGCTCTCTTGAGCGGCGCGGACTTCGTGGGTGCGTCCCAGCAGCGTATCGCGCTGGCGAATCAGGCCTTCGATATCCTCGCGGCGGCTTTTGAGTTCGGCGCGCGCACCCTCGGCCTCGCTGCGCTTACGGTCCAGCTGACGGCGCAGACGCGCCAGGGAACGCAGATCCTGCATCAAAGCCAATTGACGTGCATGCAGCAACGGCATGGGAGACTGTAACAAATGCACGGTGCGAATGCGGTCCAACATCCGTCCATCGGGCTGCAGCAAATGGCTCAGCGGCGGGGATCGCGCCAGACGCAACATGGCTTGGATCAAGGTCGCCATGTCACGCTCACGCGCCGCCAGGGCGGAACGGCTGACCTGTTCGCGTTGATTGAGGGTGGCCAGAGAGTCCTCAATGGCCGAGACTCGCTCTTGCTGTGTGCGTTCGTGCCGTGCGGCCTCGACCAGGCGTTCACGCAAGCCACTTAGTTCTTTTTCGGCGTCTTCCTGTTGTTTGGAAACCGTCTCTAGGGTGCGGCGGCTGTTTTCAAGGTCGCGTTCGACTTGCGACATGCGCTCGGCAGGTGGCGGATTGGCCGCATGGGGCGCGGGTTGCGCCGATGCCGTCAATCCCCCTGTAGGTCCCAGCAGCAGAGCCAGGCCCAAGCAGATGATTCGCGCCTGGGCTGCCCGGCCCATGCTTATCCCTCGACCAGCAAATTGGTTCCGGTCATCGCTGGGGGCGGGTTCATGCCCATCAGTTTCAGCAAGGTAGGGGCTATATCCGCCAGCTTGCCGTCTTTTAGCCCTACAACGCGCGAAGGCGCGCCGACCAAGATCGCGGGTACGCGGTTGAGTGTATGAGCCGTATGCGGCTGACCGGTTTCAGGGTCAATCATGGTCTCGCAATTGCCGTGATCGGCGGTGATGAACATGGCCCCGTCTTTTTGATGCAGGGCTTGCTCAATGCGTCCCACACAATGGTCAATAGCCTCCACGGCTTTTTGCGCCGCCATCAGCATTCCCGTATGGCCGACCATATCGGGATTGGCGAAGTTGATGACGATCAAATCGAAGGTGCCGGATTCGATGCTTCTGACGGCCTCATCGGCCACGGTCTGGGCCGACATCTCGGGCTGCAGGTCATAGGTTGCGACCTTGGGCGAGGGAATCAAGATACGTTCCTCGCCCTCATAAACTTTTTCCTGTCCGCCATTGAAGAAGAACGTGACATGCGCGTATTTCTCGGTCTCGGCCAAGCGCAATTGACGCAAGCCCGCTTTGGAGACCACCTCGCCCAGGCTGTCTTCAATCTGCTTGGGGGGGAACAGGGCCGGTAGCAATTTGTCATGGGCCTTCGAATAACTGACCATCCCCGCAACCGCGGCAAAGCGCACCACGCGTCCGCGCGGGAAATCCGCAAAAGCGGGATCCAGCAAAGCGGATAGCATTTGACGCGCGCGATCCGAACGGAAATTGGCCATGATCAGGCCGTCGCCGTCTTTCATGCCGACATAACCAGGCAGCACGACAGGCTCGACGAATTCATCGCCTTTGTCGGTGGCGTAACTGGCATCGATTGCCGACAAGGCGTCTGGTGCCGCCTGGCCCTTCGCATCAACCAGCATGTCATAGGCGCGTGTCACACGGTCCCAGCGATTGTCGCGGTCCATGGCGTAATAGCGGCCACATAATGTGGATAGATGCACGCCCGGCAGGGGGGCTAGGTCTTTTGCGAAACGCGCGATCTGTGTGCGCGCGCTGCGCGGTGGCACGTCACGACCATCCAAAAAGGCATGGACCGCCACGGGAATGCCGGCATTTGACATGACCCGGGCCAGGGCCACCATATGGTCCTGATGGGCATGGACGCCGCCGGGCGAGGCCAGGCCCATGATATGACATGTCCCTCCGCTGGCTTTAAGCGCGGTGATCATATCGATCAGGGCGGGTTTAGAGCTTAGTTCATTGGCCGCGATAGCCAGGTCGATCATCGGCAAGTCCTGATAGACCACGCGGCCTGCGCCGATATTCATATGGCCGACCTCGGAATTGCCGATTTGTCCTTCGGGTAGGCCCACATGGCGTTCACTGGCGTCCAGCAGGCTGTGGGGGCATGTTTTCCATAGGCGGTCAAAAATCGGGGTGGCCGCCTGGGCCACGGCGTTATTGATGGTTTCCGCACGATGGCCCCAGCCATCCAGGATGCACAGCACGACGGGGCAAGGACGTTTCAATTCTAGCATGGTCCAACTCACAAGTTCATGGCTGATTCTGATGGTAGAATCCAGCGCGTACCATATCAAGGATTGTCCCAAAGCAACAGAGGTAGGGTTGCTATGTGCGTAGCCAGGCTTGAATATCGAAGTGCTTTGGATGGTTTTTTAAGGAACAGCGGCGATGCTGGATTTTTTTAAATCTCGATGTTCTTCATCCTTATGAGCTGCTCTTCGCGCGTCATTCAAAGCGTTATTGCCCATTCGTGGGCGACAGACGATTCCAATAGCCTTTGACCATTTGTTTTATGCCACTGGGCCGCGTGGAAGATGACGATGGCGCGTAAGAGCGCCCCAAACTTGATAGCGACTCTTTCACTTTCTCAAACGGCGGTGCATGTTCCGTATTGCCATAAGTCAAAATACCCATCGCCGAAGCGCATAAACGCTGCGCATGGGAGAGTGTTAATTTGAGATAGATATGAGCTTGTTTTGTTCGCTTTGAGCCATTAATTCCTTGCTGAGTTTTTGGAGCAATCTATCTTTAGTTAATACTCTCCTTTCTTCGCCATCGGCATATTGTTGGTATGTGCTCATATCGGCGACTCCCTATAAAGATCACGACAGTCTATTTTACGAAACAGATATGATTTCGTCACAAAAAAGCGGAGGGCCGATTGGCTCTCCGCTTCTTTATATGGAAACACTCAATCCGGTCTTAATCGGAGATGGGCGCATCCGGCTGGCCAACGGCCTTCATGGACAGGCGGACTTTGCCGCGATCATCCGTGCCCAGCACCTTGACCTTGACCTCGTCCCCGACATTGACCACGTCGCCGACCTTGGCCACACGCCCGGCGGCAAGCTCGGAAATATGGACCAGACCATCGCGGCTGCCCAGGAAGTTCACGAACGCGCCAAACTCCATGATTTTGACGACCTTGCCGGTATAGACCACGCCGATCTCAGGCTCGGCCACGATGCCTTTGATCCAGCTGATCGCCGCATCGGCCTTGGACTGATCCACGGCGGCGACCTTGATGGTGCCGTCATCCTCGATATCGATCTTGCAGCCTGTCTTTTCCGTGATTTCGCGGATGACCTTGCCGCCCGTGCCGATGACTTCGCGGATCTTATCTTTGGGGATCGTGATGACGGTGATGCGCGGGGCGTTTTCGTTCACACCGTCACGCGCGCCGACCAACGCCTTGGCCATCTCGCCCAGGATATGCAACCGGCCTTCGCGCGCCTGCACCAGAGCCTCATGCATGATCTTGGGCGTGATGGAGGTGATCTTCAAATCCATCTGCAGCGAGGTCACGCCCTTATCGGTGCCGGCCACCTTAAAGTCCATGTCGCCCAGATGATCTTCGTCGCCCAAGATGTCGGTCAGCACCGCATGGCGGTCGCCTTCCTTGATCAAGCCCATGGCGATGCCCGCCACAGGACGCGGCAAGGGAACGCCCGCATCCATCAACGAAAGCGACGTGCCGCACACCGTGGCCATCGAGGACGAGCCGTTCGACTCGGTGATCTCAGAAACCACGCGGATGGTATAGGGGAACTCCTCAGCCGTGGGCAGCAAGGGACGCATCGCGCGCCAAGCCAATTTTCCATGACCGATTTCACGCCGACCGGGCGACCCCATACGGCCCACTTCGTTCACCGAATAGGGAGGGAAGTTGTAGTGCAGCAAGAAGCGTTCGCGGAACTCGCCTTCCAGCGCGTCGATGATCTGCTCGTCATCGCCTGTGCCCAAGGTGGTGACCACCAGGGCCTGGGTTTCGCCGCGCGTGAACAGCGCCGAACCATGCGCCCGGGGCAATACGCCCACTTCCGACAGGATAGGACGCACGGTGCGCGTATCGCGTCCGTCGATGCGCTTGCCCGTATCCAAAATCGCGTTGCGCACGAGCTTGGCTTCCAAGTCGTGGATCGCGCCGCTCAGCTGAACGTCCGAAACTTCCGCACTCAGCAACGCGCCTTTGGCCTTGGTCTTGGCCGCCGACAACAGAGACTGACGCTCTTGCTTGACGGTGACGGCATAGGCGGCGCGCAGGTCCGCGCCGATGGTCTCTTCCAGCTTGGTCATCAGGGCCTTGTGGCCGGCAGATTCCTCGGGCAACGGCCACGGATCGCGCGCTGCCTTTTCGGCCAGGCTGATGATCGCCTCGATCACCGGCTGGAACGAAGTATGACCGAAGGTCACGGCTTCGAGCATCATTTCTTCGGTCAGCTCGTGCGCCTCGGACTCCACCATCAACACGCCTTCGGTGGTTCCGGCGACGATCAAATCCAGTTTGGATTGCGGGATCTGCGCCAAAGTGGGATTCAGCACAAATGCGCCATCGACATGCCCCACGCGGCAAGCGGCGATCGGCCCCATAAAGGGAATGCCCGACAGCGTCAAGGCCGCCGAACAGCCGATCATGGCCACGATGTCGGGATCGTTCTCCATATCGTGAGACAGCACGGTGGCGATCACCTGGGTCTCGTTGCGGAAGCCATCGGCGAATAGGGGGCGGATGGGACGGTCGATCAAGCGGCTGGTCAGCACTTCCTTTTCGCTGGGGCGACCTTCACGCTTGAAAAAGCCGCCGGGGATCTTGCCGCCGGCGAAAGCCTTTTCCTGGTAATTCACGGTCAGGGGAAAGAAATCGATATCCGGGCGCGGAGTCTTGGCCGCCACCACCGTGCACAGCACAAAGGTGTCGCCATATTGCACTTCCACGGCACCGGCCGCCTGGCGCGCCATGTGTCCGGTGCGTAAGGTCAGCTTGCGGCCGCCCCATTCGATTTCTTTTTGATGGATGTTGAACATTCTTGTTACCTCTTCTTCCTTCTTGCTTCCTCTTGATTGTCCATGATCTTTCGCACATTTCTTCGCCAAAAGCGAGTGAATAAAAGCGCTGATATCTGTCAAAAATGCATGCCCGTCATGTATCCAAGAAGATTCCCAGCTTGCTCGAGCGGGAAGGGTTATTCAGTGTGCTCAGTGCCTTGACCGTTCGCACATCTGCGCTTGCCCATTGCCTAATCCGGCGCGGCGAGTTCAAGCGGATTACACGGCTTCCCCGTCATCTTCTACAATCCACGGAAAGATGGCTTTTCCTAAGCCGCCTTTGCCCCTTGTCCCAGATATAAGCACAAAGCGCTGACGGTTTCTTCCACGAGGGCGGCATTGTCCCCTTCCGCCATCACGCGGATCAGGGGTTCGGTGCCGCTGGCGCGGACCAGCAAGCGGCCGCCTTGAGCGCACAAAGCATCTTCGGCTTGGCGGATGGCTTCTTGCGCCGAGGCGGTTTGCAAAACGGCGGTCGAGGCGACGCGCACATTTCTGAGTTTCTGCGGCACGGGCGGGAAAACACGCAGCAATTTGCTGGCCTTCTCTCCCGACTCGCGCAGCACGGCCAATACCTGCAAGGCGGCCATCAACCCGTCACCCGTGGTGCCGTGGTCGGTGAAGATCAAATGGCCTGATTGCTCGCCGCCAAAATTGAAGCCGTCTTTGCGCATACGCTCCATCACATGTCGATCGCCCACAGGGGTGCGCACCAGGCGCAGGCCGTTTTGCTCGAGGTGACGTTCCAAGCCCAAATTTGACATCACGGTGGCCACCGCGCCGCCGCCCTTTAATTGGCCGCTTTTGGCCAGGGCCGTCGCCACCAAAGCCATGATCTGGTCGCCGTCGATCACACGACCCTTTTCATCCACCAGAATCAAGCGGTCGGCATCGCCGTCCAGAGCGATACCGATATCCGCGCCATGGGTGACCACGGCTTCGCACAAAGCTGCCGGAGCGGTCGCTCCGCAATTCCGATTGATATTCATGCCGTCGGGATTCACGGCCATAGGCACCACATCCGCGCCCAGTTCCCACAGCACCTGCGGCGCGACGCGATAGGCGGCGCCATGGGCGCAATCCAACACGACACGCAATCCGTCCAGTCGCAAATGGCGCGGGAAGGTCGCCTTCACATATTCCACATAACGGCCACTGGCGTCGTCGACGCGCTGCGCTTGCCCCATACGGCCATCGGTGGCCAAATCCTGATTGAAGTCGTAGTCGGCGACCATGGCTTCGATGGCGCGTTCCGTTTCGTCCGATAATTTATAGCCGTCTGCGCCGAATATCTTGATGCCGTTGTCTTCATAAGGGTTGTGCGAGGCCGAGATCATCACACCCATATCCGCCCTTAGCGAACGAGTCAGCATCGCCAGGGCCGGGGTCGGCAGCGGGCCGACCAGGCGCACATTCATGCCCATGGCCACGAATCCCGATTCCAGCGCGCCTTCGACCATATAGCCCGATAGCCGCGTATCTTTGGCAATCACGACCAGGGGATGACGTTGCGCGCCTTCGGTAGGCTGCTGCCGCCTCACATGGATTGCCGCCGCCATCGCCACGCGCAAAATGGTGGCCGGAGTCATCGGCTCACGGTTGGCGGTGCCGCGAATGCCGTCTGTTCCAAAGAGTTTGTTGGCCATGAGCATAATCCCTGGTTGATCTGGTTGGGCGTTGCGTCAGTTTAGCTTGCCTACACAATAGTGCCAGTCACATTCTGTTGCACAATGTTTCTGTTCTTTGGCATCTATCTTAGTCCTAAGTCGCACCTTGCGCCTGTTTGCCTTCTAACGCCTCGAAAACCAGATGTCGTACCATCTCATCGTCGCCCGTATGGGCGGCAAGCTCAATCTGCGATACCAGGCGTTCCATCTCGTTCAAGGGACGCAAGGGCGGGGTCGCGGCCATAAGGCCTTCGGCAACCTTACGCGGAGATTCGGCAGGGTCGAACAATTCTTCGTTCAGCTTCTCGCCCGGACGGGTTCCGGTAAAGATAATGGCGTTTGGATCGTCGGGCTGCCGATTGGCCAGGCGGATCATCTGGCGTGCTAAATCCAGGATACGCACCGGCTCGCCCATATCCAACACAAAGACCGTACCACGCACACTTTCTTGGGCCGAGCCAAAGGCCGATGCGTGCAGGACCAATTCCACCGCTTCGCGCACGGTCATGAAATAGCGGCGCATCTCGGGATGCGTCACGGTCAGCGGTTGCCCCTGGGCCAATTGGCGCTGGAATAGGGGAACGACCGAGCCGCTGGACCCCAGCACGTTTCCAAAGCGGACTGTGAGAAAGCGTGTGCTGCCGGGAGCGCTTTGGGCGTCGCGGGCCTGGCAGAGCATTTCTGCTAAACGCTTGGTCGCCCCCATGACGCTGGAAGGTTTCACGGCCTTGTCGGTCGAGATAAGGACCATCGCCTTAGAGCCGCATGCAGCCGCTGCCTGCGCCACATGATGCGTTCCCACGGCATTGGTCAACGCGCCTTGACAGGGAAAGGATTCGACGATCGGCAGATGCTTGAGCGCGGCGGCGTGAAAGACCAGATCGGGCCGCTCTTGTTCGAACAGGCGCATCATCGCATCGCCATCGCGCACATCGCCCAGCACTCCGCGCCATGCCGAAGCGGGCAGAGGCAGATGGGCTTGCGCGCGCAATTCCGTCTCGATGGAGTACAGATTAAACTCGCTATGATCGACCAAGATCAGCCGGGCAGGGGACAAGGCGGCGATCTGGCGCACCAGTTCACCCCCGATGGTGCCGCCCGCGCCGGTTACCAGCACCCTTTGTCCCGAAATCATCTGGCTCAGAACCGTGCTATCCAAGCTGACATGCGGGCGGCCCAGCAAATCTTCGACCGAGATCGAGGGCAGGGTGAGGCCTTGGCCCGGATGATTCTCGGCCTCGCGCAATTCGGTGACCGGCGGCAGACGGGCCAGCGACAGGCCCAGGCGATCCGCGCGATCGAATAGTTTGCGTATCCTATCTCCGGACTCGCCGGGACGTGTCAGCACCAATTTACGCACCACCACATTGTTTGCGCGTAAACGGGCGATCACCTCGTCCATTTCATCCAATGTGCCCAGCACCTTTTGGCCCAAAATGGTTTGACCGGTGCGGCGGCCCTTGTCGTCCAAGATGCCCACCACTTGCCAGGGTGCCCCGGGGCGGGTGGCCAGGGCATGCAGAAACTGCGCCGTCTCGTCCCCCGCGCCCACCAAAAGCACGCAGATGCGCTCGGCGGCTGGGGCCATGTCTCGGTCGCGGCGTCGGTCGCGGCTCATACGGTACACAAGACGCGGACCGCCCAGCAGGACCAGGGCCATGAACCAATGGATGAAAGGAACGGAACGAGGCAGAATCTCAAGCCGCGTCAGGGCGAACATCGCGGCCAAGAAGGCGGCCACAACCACGGTCACGGCCTTGACGATCACCACTAGCTCAGCGGTCGAAACATAGCGCCATAATCCTCGATGCAGACCAAAGGCTAAAAAGACAAAAGCGGACAACAAAGCCAGTAAGGGCAGGCCCAAGGTCAAGGCGTCGGCATATCGACCAAAGGCATCGCCGCCCACGCGAGCATACAAAGCGGCCACCAAAGCCAACATCATCATCAGCGTGTCATGCGAGATGATCAGGGCGCGGCGCGTAGGCAGCAGTGATGACCAGGTGAACATGGGCCTTGACGCGAACCTTATGCAGGGACGAAACAGCGCGCCAGTCTAGCGATTTGAAACCAAAATGGAAAGCGGCATTGCCAGCATTAACCTGAACGCCACTGCGAGCAATTATACGATTGCCGGAAACTTGGTGACCAAGGAATCCAGCTTTACACGCACGACTGGCGCGACGGGCAAGGTGGTGGATGCGTGGTTTGCCTATGACAATGTGAACACGGTATATGGCGGCACCGTCGCCCTGAACCCGCGCACATTGCTGCTGCCGCAGATGCGCGGCTATGGACAACTGCCCGACCTTGCCATCGCCATGAGCCAAAACGCCGCTCTGCTGGGGAAGGTCGAGGCGTTTACCAAGCTGAACTTGATGACCGCCAGCCCGGTGGCTGCGAATGACGATATGGTTAACGACAATACGCCTCAAGCTCATACAAATGTGGCATCGTGTCTCATTGTGAATGAATTTACATGCCGCTTGGCGGCGTGATAAATTGGCACAACCTTAGAAAAGAGAACAGCAGACCTATTCAACACCAACGACTTTACAAGAGGAGAACCTCACCGTGACTGACCAGCCCGAATCCACTGCACCTAAGCCCCAATTGCCGCCGCTGCCGGAGTTGGAAGCGTTTCACCCTAAGAGATGCCCCCAGGAACTGGTGGATAAAGTGATGAAGACTATTTATGACGAACGACCTGATCTTTTTCTGAGGATAGCCGAATGGGAAAGAAAGGGAGAGAAGGAGACAGACCTTGAAGTGTTGAATAACGAGTATTATTCTTCTGTTCCCAGAGATTCTTATTATTATATAGGATCGCATTTGAATATTGATGGTTCTGTTCTAACTACAGATCTGTTCTGGGAAGCACGATTACGTGCGCGTCTTATGTTTGGTATGTCTATATAAATCGTGGAGGAAGAAATGACGATATGGTTAACGACAATACGCCGGTAACCCAATCAAATGCGGTATCGTGTCGCATTGTGAAAGAACCTACATGCCGCTTGGCGGCGTGATAGAAGCGTGAGTGGTCAACTTATAACAGCCAGATGTGGAGACCCTATGAATAAAACATCGAAACCTTCTAGAATAAACACGGAGTGTACTGGCATCAGATTGTGCAAGAACCTTTGTGGAACAGTGGTGTTCTTCTTTATAATTCTCGTTTTCTCTGTTTTTACAGCGTCTGTAGGGGTGTGCGCTGATCCGGGTTTTGCCCTTTATACAGTTTCGGCAACGTGTTCTGATGGAAGTGATGTCAGCTTGTACTCTGTGTGTACAAGAGAAGAATCATATAAAACATGTATCTCTCAAACTATGAGTATTGGAAATAAGGAAGATTATTTAGCAAACAAGAAGTATATTAGGTTTTATGATCTAGATAAAAAGAATAGTATAAATGTTATGAATATGCATGTTTTAGCTTTTTCTTGTATTGAATCAATAAAAAAAGGACAATATGTCATTGTTTCTGTAGCAAATTACGGAAATTGTGATAGTTGCGAAGAGCATATTATTATTGATACAATAAAAGGAAAATTAATTGCGCGATCTGGAGATTATATAAGTAAGAAAAATAAATTCTGGGATGTTTTTGAAAAAATGTTCGTTCAGGATAAAGAAACTATTAAACATGGAATGTCAATTTTTTTAGATAATATACCGTGGGCGCGTCTAAAAGATGCGAAGGAAAATCAGTAAAATTGAAACCATGTAACCTATCTAATCAAGCTGGAGGTAATAATCATGTCAAACAATAGTAAATTATATCAGCTGTATGTAAATAGCAAAAAAGGTGGATCCTATAGAGCTGACCAAGTTATAAAAGAAAGTCACTACAATGATCCAATTGATCGTACAGCTGGAAGATTAGCCGGACGTAGCCGCAAGGTTGGCGATGCAGATCCAGATGTTCAGATGAAAGTTATCGACATGGTCATTCAGACCGGTCAAGAAAAGGGCATGAGCAATAGTGGTGTTGCTTTTATATTGTCGATTATAAGAGAAGAATCTGGTTTTAATCCGGATGCTGCAGCTGGGACGACAACAGCGGCGGGTCTCGGCCAGTTTATCAACACCACTTGGAAAGAAAACACGTCTGTGAGTACGCCAGTTGGGCAGGCTGGTCAGTTTGATGCTTATATAAGCATTCAGACAATGGTATCATTCTTTAATAAAATTAAAGATAAATGTGAGCGCCAGGGCCTTGGCCCTGAATATTATTATGCATTCTATCATGATGGCCTAGGATCTAGTTTTGTTAAAGGTGTTGATACCCCAGGAACGCTACTTTCTCGTCAAGATATTATTCCTTTTTATAACAAGGTAATGAACATTTTTGGTAATCAGTGTGTCGCGCTTCCCGGTTGGCAGGCGGAGTTGCTGGCCAAATTCAACCAAGCCTCCGAGCAAGGTTCGCCTCTGGTGTTGGATCTTGACGGAGACGGCGTTGAGTTGACGGGTCCGAATGGGGTGTATTGGGATATTGACAAGGATGGTTTCCGCGAGGCGAGCGCGTGGGTGAAGTCGGATGATGGGTTGCTGGCGCGGGATGTGAATGGGAATGGGGTGATTGACGATCATGGGGAATTGTTTGGGGATAAGACGGGTCAGGCGGATGGGTTTCTGGCGCTGGCGACGTTGGACTCGAACAAAGACGGCAAGATCAGCGCGGCGGATGCTCAGTTCGCCAATTTGAAAGTCTGGCGCGATCTGAACCAGGACGGCGTCAGCCAAGCAGCGGAGTTAAAGACTCTGGCAGAGACCGGCATCGCCAGCATCAACCTGAACGCCACCGCGAGCAATTATGCCATCGCGGGCAGCAACGACAACCTGCCGCTCAACGCACACCATACAATATTGTATCGTGGCGTGAAAGAATTTACACGGCATCATGCAGCGTAATGGTTGGCTAGGAGAAGGCTAGAATGACTAAGTACATATGTAAACTATGCGGGGTTCGTTTCACCACATGCATGCTTATACCTGTGTTTGTTGCCCTTATAGTGCTATCTTTTTATTATTTTTTTATGAGAACAAAAGATAATGATGTGTCATTTTACAATGATACGAACGAAAGTGTATATATACTAAGAAGTTACATTAACAAAAACATGGTGACTGACAGCAATATAGCTATTGATGGCAATAAAGAAGGCCTATCTAAGCGTGTCTTCCTTTTTAAAACTAAAAATTCTCTTGTTGAGTCAATAAGCTTTGATATTAAAGTGTCTGGAACAATAGAAAAAGTTGGTTGTATAACAAAAGATGATGATAGAAAGGTAAGCTGCAGTTACACAGTTCACTACAGCGGGAATGGCCATGCGTTCTGCGTGTGTGATCCAGACTACTACTGCTTCCTATCCAACCCATGAAAATAACTACAGGAGAGAAAAGTGACTACAACATATGACAGACTAACTGGTGGAGTCGTTGCAGCTGTTGTTAATGAATCCATTATATCTAAATTGGGCGGAAGAGAGAACGGGCCAGCAGATGCATATAGACATCAATTGCTTTCTGCCGAACTAACAAGGAAATTTGGAGAAGCCTATGCCAGGGTTGCTCTTATTCGGTGGGTCTGACCGTGGCCGATCTGGTGCTGCAACGCCAGGACAGCGATTTGATCGTGGTTAACGACAATACGCCGGTAACCCAATCAAATGTGGCATCGTGTCGCATTGTGAAAGAATTTACATGCCGCTTGGCGGCGTGATAAATTGGCACAACCTTAGAAAAGAGAACAGCAGACGCATTCAACACCAACGACTTTACAAGAGGAGAACCTCACCGTGACCGACCAGCCCGAATCCACCACTTCTAAGCCCCAATTGCCGCCGCTGCCGGAGGTGCCCTATGAGCATAGTATTTTCTTTGATGAAGGCTTGATGCGTCAAGTTATTAAATATGTATATGATAATCACCCTGATATCATATATGTAACAAGCAGTAGAGAATTAAATATTGCTAATAATATTTACAATGAAGAAGAACGTATCGCAATTGAAGATAAGTTTCAAGATTATATGAATAAATTATTTATTATTATAAAAGATCATTTTAAATTGGAGTCGAACGGAGTCGTAATCTCATTAATGTTTGAGGTCCGCCGGACGGCAAGGGCTATGGTTGGGTTAGATCACTAACCTTTCCTGAATGAAACTTTAGATAAGAAACGTAAACTTGGAGACCAGTGATGAGTAAGAAAATCAAAATCCTTGACAATGACCACCTGACAAAGATGTTTGACTCATTGGGGGAGCAGGCGGCGCGGAACGAAATTATCAGCGCATCGAAGGAATATGATTTAGTGATAGCGGACTAAGTATACAAGGAGGCCGTTGTAGATGATAATTTTCCGAGAGATAGGGCTATACGTGATTTCACAAAAGATGGAACAATTAAACAAGTTGATACAACAATACCAAGCAAAGTAGCAAAAGGAGAAATCCCCTCGAAAAACGCTGGCGAGAAAGCGATGGTCGAGGCACGGAATAAGCTTATCGCTCAAGGGGTGCCAGAAGATAATATTCGGCTTGTATCTAACGATGGGATATTCAATCCAAACAGCACAGCTCTTGGCCAGGATTACTCAAAAGTTCGAGAAACAACAGTTGATTATGCGAACGATGGTGTGAAATCGGGGCGTATGCCTCCTGCAGCGTATAATGCGGTGGCTCAGGGCAATCCGAGTTTACGTGCCAGTGATGGAAAAGCGTGGATGCAGCCGCATGAAACCCTGAACAACACGCCTGGTTTTAAGAACAGCAACGGAAAATTTGAGGCGTATCCGGACGGGACGGTGAAGACGCCTGGCGGGAAAGTTCCGATGGGGCAGGTTATTGGCAAGCTGACGGGGAACGATTCGGGCGTATTTGATGCGCGCAAATTGTTGTCGGCACTGGGGATCGAAGAGGGTATGGCCGCGAAGGAAGTGGCCAAGCGTTTAGTAGGTGCGGGGGCTGGCGCGTTGGGTGCTGCGCTGATCGCGGTGGATATCAAGCTGAGTATGGACGATGCCAAGACCAAGGCGGATGCCGGCAATATTGCGGGCGCGGCCGAAGTGATGGGTGGTCTGATGGGGCGGTTGGCCCTGGGCACGGCGGGGGCCTTGGCGGGAGCTATTCTGGGGACGGCATTGGTGGCGGGGGTGGCCACGGGCTTTGTCGCAGGGTCGATCATTTTCTTGACGGCTGTGACCGTGGGTATGTTGACAGGAATTTATGGGACGCATGCGGGTGAGCAGATCACTAAGGCGTCCATGGCATTGGGCGATATGCTGCTGCATGCGCTGGGCATTTCAGACGGGGACGGCAAGCCCGGGCCTTTGGCGGATTGGGTGTTTGGATTGATTGATAAATTCAACCAAGCCTCCGAGCAAGGCTCGCCTCTGGTGTTGGACCTTGACGGAGATGGCGTTGAGTTGACGGGTCCGAATGGGGTGTATTGGGATATTGATAGGGATGGTTTCCGCGAGGCGAGCGCGTGGGTGAAGTCGGATGATGGGTTGCTGGCGCGGGATGCGAATGGGAATGGGGTGATTGACGATCATGGGGAATTGTTTGGGGATAAGACGGGTCAGGCGGATGGGTTTCTGGCGCTGGCGACGTTGGACTCGAACAAAGACGGCAAGATCAGCACGGCGGATGCTCAGTTCGCCAATTTGAAAGTCTGGCGCGATCTGAACCAGGACGGCGTCAGCCAGGCAGCTGAGTTAAAGACTCTGGCAGAGACCGGCATCGCCAGCATCAACCTGAACGCCACCGCGAGCAATTATGCCATCGCGGGCAATCTGGTGACCAAGGAATCCAGCTTTACACGCACGACTGGCGCGACGGGCAAGGTGGTGGATGCGTGGTTTGCCTATGACAATGTGAACACGGTGTATGCCGGCAATGTGGCCCTGAACCCGCGCGCATTGCTGCTGCCGCAGATGCGCGGCTATGGACAACTGCCCGACCTTGCCATCGCCATGAGCCAAAATGCCGCGCTGCTGGCCAAGGTCGAGGCGTTCACCAAGCTGAACCTGCTGACCATCAGCCCGGTGGCGGTGATGGGAAAAGTGCGCGAGATTATGTATCTGTGGGCAGGGGTTGCGAATCTGGACCGGACGAGCCGCTCATTGGGCGGCGTGTCGGGGACCAGCAGCGACTTTTTTGCGGACGCGCGCGATGTGGCGTTTTGCGAGAAGTTCTTTGGGAAGACACTATGGAGCGTGGGCGATGCTTTGGCTGGAGATTTCAGGGGCAATGCTTTGGGTCAGGTCGTTGGCCCGATAGAAAAAGCGGTGGCTTCGCGCCTGATGCTGCAAAGCTGTGGCCAGTCCTTGCTTGCCCAGGTCCCGACATATGATCCCATCACGGACACATTCAGCGGTAGTCTAAGCTTTACGCCGGCGGCGCTGACGACTCTGGGCGCGGCGGGTAAGACGACCGAGGCGGCGGTGCAGCAATGGGTGAATGTGCTGAGCATGATCGAGTATTCGGTGGGCCTGACCGGGATCAGTGCGGCAACTCAGTCGGCGCTGGATGCGGCTATTCGTTCCAGCTCGTCCGTTCTGACTTACGCTAAGATGCTTCAGGCCTATCGGCAATATGGAAGTTCGGGTTCCGATCAGTCGGAAGGCAATGTTGGCGATGATGTGCTGTTTGGCTTGTCGGGAAATGATTCTCTGCAAGGTGCCGATGGCAATGATCTGATTTATGCCGGGGGAGACAACGATACCGTCTATGGGGGTAACGGCAACGACACGCTTTTTGGCGGGGATCACAATGATTATCTGTATGGCGGCGCAGGGAATGACATTCTGGATGGACAGTCCGGTGATGACTATTTGAGCGGGAATGATGGATCGGATATCTATGTGTTTGGGCGCGGCTCTGGCCAGGATATCGTCGACAATTGGGATGCAGACGCCTATGGGGTGAATATCGACACCATCAGCCTAAGCGCAGGGATCGCCGTGGCCGATGTGGTGCTGCGACGCGAGGGGAGCGATCTGATCGTGACCATCAATGGCGCGTCCAGCAGCTTGCGGGTGCGGGGGCATTTTGTTCAGGATGGGTTATTGTGTTACGCCGTCGAGCAGATCAAATTTGCCGATGGCACGGTTTGGGGCGCGGCCTCGATCATGGCTAAGGTGACGGCGGCGACGGCTCAGGCGGATTCGCTGTATGGCTCTGTCAGTGCAGAGACTATTCGTGGCGGCGCGGGTGGGGACACAATCCAAGGCAATGGCGGCAGCGATTCGCTGTATGGCGATGATGGGGCCGATGTCCTCTATGGTGAGGATGGCCATGACGGGATGCTCGGCGGCGCGGGCAATGACAGCCTCAATGGTGGTGCTGGTGATGATGCGATCTACGGCGACGGGGGTAACGATACCCTCTATGGGGAATCGGGCAATGATCGTCTGTATGGCGGTCTAGGCAATGACACTCTTAGCGGGGGTGATGGGGCTGATAGCTATATGTTCGGGCGCGGCAGCGGTCAGGATACCATCAGCAATAATGACAATGATGCTCTCGGCCAGTCCAGGGACGCCATCATTTTTCAGGCAGGAATCGTGCCGGCGGATGTGGCTGTTTCCCGTCTGGGCGATAGTTTGGTTCTGTCGATCATCGGCACCAATGACAGATTGACGGTTCAAAGCTATTTCTCGCAGGACGGCACGACAGCCAACGCGGTGGAGCTTATTGGCTTTGCTAACGGCACGGTATGGGACGTGGCCACAATGAAGGCCAAGACCTTGCTGGGCACGAATGAAAAAGACACGCTGTACGGCTATGCCAGCGCGGACAACATCAATGGCGGCGCGGGCGATGACCAGATCAATGGCTATGATGGATCTGACACGATCAGCGGCAGTGACGGCACTGACAACATCAGTGGCGGCGCTGGCTATGACGGGTTATTGGGCGGCGCGGGCAATGATTATATATATGGCGGCGCCGATGATGATGCGATCTACGGCGATGAGGGTGACGATACCCTCTATGGGGAATCGGGCAATGACCGCATCTATGGTGGTCTAGGCAATGACACGCTTGGCGGGGGTGATGGGGCTGATAGCTATATGTTCGGGCGCGGCAGCGGTCAGGATACCATCAGCAATAATGACAATGATGCTCTCGGCCAGTCCAGGGACGCCATCATTTTTCAGGCAGGAATCGTGCCGGCGGATGTGGCTGCTTCCCGTTTGGGCGATGATCTGGTTCTGTCAATCATCGGCACCAATGACAGGCTGACGGTTCAAAGCTATTTCTCGCAGGACGGCACGACAGCCAACGCGGTGGAGCTTATTGGCTTTGCCAACGGTACGGTATGGGACTATGCCGCGGTCAAGAGCAGATTGAGCGCCGCTCCTGCTGCCATGTACAAGGCGGGCACGGCGGCGTCGGAAAGCATGCTGGGTGGGGTGGGTGACGACTCGCTATACGGCTATGGCGGCAATGACACTCTTAATGGTGGCTTGGGCAATGATGTGTTGTCGGGAGGCGATGGCGCGGATGTCTATCTGTTCGGGCGTGGCAGCGGACAGGATTCGATCAATAATTACGACGTGGATGCGTTGGGCGTAAAAGCCGATACCATCCAGTTTTCTGCCGGCGTGGCGGTCGCGGATGTGGTGGCCTCTCGCGAGTGGGATAATTTGGCCTTATCGATCATCGGCACCAATGACAAACTGACGGTTCAAAACTATTTCAGTCAGGATGGAGCGACGCCTCATGCCGTCGAGAACGTCAGATTCGCCGATGGCACGGTGTGGAATGTGGCGGCGATCAAGGCCAAGGTGACGGTCGCCACCAACTCCAGTGACACTCTGATAGGATTTGAGACGGCTGATTCCCTGGCCGGGGCCTCTGGCGATGATACGATCTATGCGCATGGCGGCAATGACATCATCGACGGCGGTTACGGCAATGACTGTTTATACGGTGATGGCGGTAACGATACGCTGACCGGCGGTGCGGGTTTTGGCGACGATACACTGGATGGCGGCGCGGGGAATGATGTGCTGCGCGGTATGGAAGGTCGCGATAATCTCTACGGGGGAGACGGAGCCGATACGCTCGACGGTGGTACAGGTGATGATCAGATGAGTGGGGGCAACGGTGCCGATACTTATCTGTTTGGCTTTGGAAGCGGGCAAGACACGATCAACAACGGTGACGTTGACGCCGTGGGCGTGAATGCCGATACGGTTCTGTTGGGTGCGGGAATCTCCGCTGCACAGACGATGCTAAGGAACGACAATGGCAACCTGGTGATCAGCCTCGTAGGCACAGATGATACGCTGAATGTGTCGAGCTATTTCACTCAGGACGGCGCAACGAACAGTGTGATCGAGAATATCAAATTTGCCGATGGAACCGTCTGGAGAGTCGATGCGGTGAAGGCCAAGGTTTTGGCAGGAACAACGGAAGATAACGTTCTAACTGGCTATGCCACGGCGGACACCATCAATGGCGGCGACGGCAATGATTACGTCTATGGCCGCTCGGGTCATGACTCGCTGGGCGGCGATGGCGGCGATGATCAAATCAATGGCGAAGATGGCAACGACAGACTGGCGGGCGGCGTGGGTGCCGATATTCTAAACGGCGGCTATGGAGACGATCTGCTGCAAGGCCAGGATGGCAATGATACACTCAACGGCGATGCGGGCAATGACACGCTGGATGGTGGCACAGGGCGTGATTGGCTGATTGGCGGGCAGGGCAACGACACCTATGTGATGGCTCGTGGCTCGTATGTTGACTCCATCCAGGAATATGACAGCACTGCCGGCAATAGCGACATGATGTCGTTTGGTTCAGGTATCGCCAGCGACCAAATCTGGTTCAGAAAGCTGAACAGCGATCTCGAGGTCAGCATCATCGGAACGGAAGATTGCATGACCATCAGTGGCTGGTATGGCAGCGGAGCGGTGGCCCAGATTGAGCAATTCAAGACTTCGGACGGCAAGGCTTTGCTGGCGAACCAGGTCGAGAATTTGGTCAATGCCATGGCCGCATTCGCGCCGCCTGCGGCGAATGAGAACACCCTGCCGCAACATTATCAGGACTCTTTGGCCACGGTGATTGCGGCGAACTGGAAGTAACTCGGTAAGGGGCCGGGGAATTAACCCTGCGGTCCCTTATCCGACTTCTTACCAAAGGATGCGTTCGCCGGTTAAGCGGCCTCGGCTTGCAGGCGTTCGCCCTTGGCGACGGCGTCTTCGATGGTGCCGACCATGTAAAAAGCCTGTTCGGGAAGGTGATCGTATTCGCCCGCCACGATTCCCTTAAAGCCCTTGATGGTGTCTTCCAAACGCACCAGAACGCCGGGCGATCCGGTGAAGACCTCGGCCACATGGAAAGGCTGAGACAAGAAGCGCTGAATCTTGCGCGCGCGCGCGACGATCATGCGGTCTTCCTCGGACAATTCGTCCATGCCCAAGATGGCGATGATGTCTTGCAAAGACTTGTAGGTTTGCAGCACTTTTTGCACCGCGCGTGCCGTTTCATAATGCTCTTGGCCCAGGATGCGCGGGTCCATGATGCGGCTGGTGGAATCCAACGGATCCACGGCCGGATAGATGCCAAGCTCGGCAATCTGGCGCGACAGCACCGTGGTGGCGTCCAAATGCGCAAAGGAGGTAGCAGGGGCGGGGTCGGTCAAGTCGTCGGCGGGCACATAGATGGCCTGCACCGAGGTGATCGAGCCTTTGCGCGTCGAGGTGATGCGCTCTTGCAGCTCGCCCATATCGGTCGCCAAAGTCGGCTGATAGCCCACCGCCGATGGAATGCGGCCCAGCAAGGCCGAGACCTCGGATCCGGCTTGGGTAAAGCGGAAGATGTTGTCGATAAAGAGCAGAACGTCCTGACCTTCATCATCACGGAAATATTCGGCCAAGGTCAGGCCGGTCAGACCCACGCGCGCGCGCGCGCCGGGAGGCTCGTTCATCTGGCCATAGACCAGGGCCACCTTTGACCCCGGACCATCCAGGTTGATGACGCCCGAGCCGATCATCTCGTGATACAGGTCGTTGCCTTCGCGCGTGCGCTCACCCACGCCGGCGAAGACCGAATTGCCGCCATGCGCCTTGGCGACGTTATTGATCAATTCTTGGATCAGCACCGTCTTGCCCACGCCCGCGCCGCCGAACAATCCAACCTTGCCGCCGCGCGAATAAGGGGCCAGCAGATCCACCACTTTGATGCCGGTGACCAGAACTTCGGTTTCGGTGGACTGCTCGATAAAGGTCGGGGCTTCGCGGTGGATGGGATCGCGCCGCTTGGTTTCGATGGGGCCGCGTTCGTCCACCGGGTCGCCGATGACATTCATAATGCGGCCCAAAGTGCCAGGACCGACGGGAACGGCAATAGGGCCGCCCATATCTCGCACGATCTGGCCGCGCGCCATGCCGTCCGTGGAGTCCATCGCGATGGCGCGGACGGAGTTCTCGCCCAAATGCTGCGCGACCTCCATCACCATGCGGCGGCCTTCAATGTCGGTCTCCAGCGCGTTCTCGATCGGAGGCAGACCGGCATCGAACATGATATCGACCACCGCGCCCAGAACCTGGGTAACCTTGCCTGTCAGTTGCTTTGTCGGTGTGGGTGTTGAGGTCACGGTTGTCATCCTCCGGATGCGGGGTTGTCGTGGGAGCCTTTAAGATAAACCAGCCAATACACCAGTGCCACCAGCACCCCGCCGCCGACGATATTGCCCAGCGTGACGGGGATGAGGTTGGCAACAAAACTGCCCAAGGACACGGGCGCACCCGCCATCATGCCCAAGGGGATCAGATACATGTTGGCGACCGAATGTTCAAACCCCAAAGCCACAAAGGCCGATACGGGAAAGATGATCGCCAGGATCTTGCTGGACACACTGCGTGCCGCCAGGCATAGCCACACGCCAAGGCATACCAGCACATTGCACAAAATGCCACGAAAGAACGCTTCGGCAAAGCCCAGAGAGGTCTTGGCACTTGCGATTTTGATCGCCGTTGCCGCCATGGCGTCGTCATGAATATGCAACACGCCCGAAGCGTACATCATCAAGGCCATGGCCAAGGCACCCGCGAAGTTGCACAGATAAATGACCAGCCAATTGGCCAGCAATTCGCGCGTGCGCACCAAACGTTGTGCCCAGGCCATCGTCAGCATGGTGTTGCCGGTGAACAATTCGGCCCCGCCCACGACCACCAGAACCAAACCCAGCGAAAAGGCCAATCCGCCCAACAGGCGCGACGGCCCAAAACCCAAGCCGCTTTCCGTCATCACCAGTGTATAAAACATGCCGCCCAAGGCGATGTAGGCACCGCCCAGCAGGCCTAAGGTCATCATCGCCACGGGCGCAAGACGCGCCTTCTTGACACCATAATCGCGCAGCAACGCCGCCATCTGGGGCGGTGTGTGGGCGTCAAAGGGACCGCCGGTGATGGGCGCCTCGCTCATGCTCTACATCGCCTCAGAGCCGGAGACGATCTCGATCATCTCCGTGGTGATGGCCGCCTGGCGCAGCCGGTTGTAACGCAGGTTTAAGCGATCAATCATCTCGCTGGCATTGCGTGTGGCGCTGTCCATAGCGGTCATGCGCGCGGCATGTTCGCCTGCCATGCTTTCGACCATCGCCAGATAAATTTGCGTCTTCATGTTCAAGGGCAACAGGCCGGCCAATATCTCGTTTCGCCCCGGCTCATAGATACGCCAGACCGTCGGCTTGGCGGCGGCCTCTTCGGGCGGGTCCATGGGCGCGGGCATGATACGTCGCATGCGCAGCTCCTGCTGCAAGGCGTTTTTGAAGGCGTTGAACATCAGATCGCAGCTGTCCAGTTTGCTTTGGGTGAACAGCTTAACCAGGGTTTCCGCCAAATCCTGCGCCACGGCATAAGAGGGCGTGCGGCCAAAATCCATGCTGTGGACGATATATTTGCTGTGGGTCCGTTTGAGCATGTCGCGCCCACGCCGCCCGATGCAGATCAGGATGGGCGGCGTTCCCTGTTTCTCCAACTCATCAACCCTGTGCCGCACATCGCGCACGACCGAGGCGTTGAAGCCGCCGCACAGGCCGCGATCCGACGTCAGAACCACCAGTGCCGGACTTTTATTGCCGCTGGCACGCGCCCAGGCCGGCAAAGAATCGTCATGCGCCGGGATGCCTTGAGAGACCGAGGCCAGCATATCCTGCAAGGACTCGGCATAAGGCCGCGCGTTCTCGGCCTGCGTTTGAGCGCGTCGCAATTTGCTGGCCGCGACCATTTTCATGGCCGAGGTGATCTTGCACGTCGCGCGCACGCTGGCGATGCGATTGCGTAAGTCCTTGAGATTAGCCATGCGATTCCCTTCCTAGCACACGTCTTTTTGCGCGAGTGTGGGGCTGGGGTCAAGTCGGGATCATGAAAAATAGCCTGCCAAGCGGGCAGGTCATTCCGAATTTGTGAGTGTGGCCAGATTGCCGGGATAATTGGGGATCTTTTTTTGTGCGTCTTATTCATACAAAATGGATGCGATATCGAGCATTATACATTGATAAATATGTATTATAACGGCATGCGCAGCGGTGTCAGCCTTTGGCTTGGTTCAAAGCTTTCAAAATATCATCCTCATGAAGGAATTCAGGCAAAATAATCCCTTCGGGCGCGCCGGGGCCATAGACGATGCTAAAGGGAATGCCGTAACGCTTGTGGCGCAGCAGATAGGCGGTGATTCCCTCGTCACGATGAGTCCAGTCGCCTTGCATGGCCACCAATCGGCGCGGCTGATCGAATAATTGGGCGCGGATGGTTGGCCGTTCCAAGACCAGTTTCTTATTGGCCAGACAGGTCAGGCACCAATCGGCGGTGATGTTCACAAAAACCACGGCCCCGCGAGATGTCAGCTCAGAGATTGCGCGTTCGTCAAAATGTCGCCAACGCGGATCATCGGAGGTGCGCAAGGAATCGGGCAGTGCCGCCGCGCCAAGCCACAGCGCCGTCACGGCCAGCCCCACGCCCATGACGCGTCGCAGCGGGATCATCCAGGCCCCCGGACGCGGCAGGGCGGTGGCCAGTCGCGGCCATGCGGCCACGATCAACCAAGGCGCGGCCAGCCCCAGACCAAGGGCCGTGAAGATGGTAATAATGTCCCAAGCGCCGCTGGCCAAGGCAAAACCCACCGCCGTTCCTAGAAAGGGTGCCGAGCAGGGCGTGGCCAATAGGGTGGCGAAGCATCCTGTTAGAAACGCGCCGAGCATCCCGTTGTGCCGCGCGGAGAGGCTTCGAGCCAGAAACTGCGGCAAACGGAATTCAAACAGGCCCCATAAATTCGCGGCGAATAGCATCAGTACCAGGATCATGCCGATCAGAAAGATGGGGTTCTGGAAATGCAGTCCCCATCCCACATTTCCACCGGCCCATTTGAAGATCACCGTGAATCCCGCCAGCAGCCAAAAGGAAAAGACAATCCCTGCCGCCGTGGCCAGAAACGACCATCGCACGTCACGCCGATTGCCGCCGCCATGCCCCAATACCGCCAGCAGCTTCAACGATAAGACCGGCAGTACGCAAGGCATCAGGTTCAGGATTAACCCGCCCAGTAATGCCAGTCCAAAAGCCAAAATCCATGAGATGCCAGAATTTCCTTCTCCATTCTCGTTATGTACGGATGCAGGTTCGGTCTGGCGATTATGCGCTGCGTCCAAAGTCTCGGCATAGGAACTGGGAAATGCCTGACCGGAAGTCAGGAACATGGGCAAGGTCAGGCTTTGCGGGATGCACACGTCTTTGCAGACCAGCATCTCCAGCCGTAAATACATATTTATCGGCTGACCTACCGCCTTGGGCCGTACTGTCATGGGCCACAGCACATCACCTTGATAGCCGCGCGCATGGATGCCTTGGAACTCAAAATCCATGGTCGGCGGCCATGCGATGTGACTGCTTGATACGTTGTCCGACAACCCCCAATCCAATCGCGCAGGTAATCCGGCGGGTCCTGGATTCGGCCCATAGGTTTTCCAGCCTGGATCCAGCCGTAATCCCACTCCCATGGGGACGGCAGACAAATCTCCCACGGCCATGACGCCAGATATTAGTCGTGCCGATACATATTGCCCCCGTACCCATTCGGGTTCCTTAGCTAAAGATTTTTTTGTATCGATAGTAAAAGAAACAATAAGGACCAAGGCCATTAAGGCCATGGCACCTATCGTGGCAGGACGGAATGATGGGAATTGAAGAATCCTCAAACGTCTTAACCTTTCTGGTTTTCTTGGGCCTTCGCCAAGTTTTATACTCATATTTGTTAAATAGATTGTGACACCATTCACTCGATCATGCATCGTTTTCGCGGATCGAGGGAAAACATACGTTCAGGAGACGAACCAGGCCTTGACTGCAAAGGACAAGAAAAAGCCGCAGATCCGCCCTCGCGCTCGTGCTGAGGAAGGCGAAGCTTTGTCCGAACACAAGACAGAAAAGCATTCGGGATCTTTGGCAGGGACTTTGTTGGTCGCCACGCCCGGCATGGCCGATCCCCGCTTTGCGCGCACAGTGATTTATATCTGCTCACACAGCCCGGCGGGTGCCATGGGGGTTGTGGTCAATCGGCTATTTGGTGCGCTGGATTTTTGTTCTTTGCTCGACCAGATGGAGATCAAAACAGATTCCACCACGCCGCCCGTTCGCATCCATTACGGTGGACCGGTCGAAAACAATAGGGGCTTTGTACTGCATTCGGCGGATTATCAGTCCGAGGGCACGGTGCCGGTGGATGACCAAGTGTGCCTGACCGCGACCGTCGATATCCTACGCGCCATCGCGCAAGGCCATGGCCCGAATCGCTGTTTCCTGGCGCTGGGTTATGCCGGATGGGGTCCGGGGCAGTTGGATACCGAGCTTCAAGCCAATGGCTGGCTGGTCGCCCCGTCCGCCGAGACCTTGTTGTTCGACGACCATTTGGAAACCAAATGGGAACGCGCCATCGCCCAATTGGGCATCACCCCCGCCAGTCTATCTGCTGAGATCGGGCATGCGTGATTTGCGTTTCCTCTAGGCTCTCGTAGAGGCTCGGAGCTATGAAGTTATCCTAGGGTTATCCGCTGAAATTCGCGAAACGCCTTTATTTTGAAGCTTTTTCGTCGCCGGGCAAAGTAAGGGGAACATCGCCTTGCCAAGGGCTAAGAAAATCGAAGTTGCGGTAATCTTGGGTTAGATGCACGGGTTCGTGCACCACGCGGCGCTGATCGGGATCGTAGCGGACTTCCACATAGCCGGTCAGGGGAAAATCCTTACGCAAAGGATGGCCTTCAAAGCCATAATCCGTCAGGATACGGCGCGGATCGGGATGGTCCGAAAACGTGATGCCAAAAAGATCCAGCACTTCACGTTCAAACCATCCGGCGGCAGGGAAGACACCGGCAGAACTGGGAACGGATTCATCCTCGGCCACGGCAACCTTAATCGTCAGGCGGCGATTGCGCGTCAGGCTAAGGAGTTGATACACCACCTCAAAACGTGGCGTGCGGGCGGGATAATCGACCCCGCATACATCCATCAGTTCATCGAATGCGCATGTGCGATCCGTGCGTAGGCGTTGCAGGCAATCAGCAATCGTTTCACGCCGCACACAGGCCGTTAGGCCACCTCGATTTTCATGCAGGTCCAGCAGATTTTCGCCCAATACAACATGCAGCAGATCGGCGTCCTGCTCTATGGCTGTGCGAACAGCCGATGCGGCAGGCTTGGCCGCGTCCGATGTATCCATATTTACATTCACGTTTCAATCCGCCCGTGTTTTTTAGCCTTGTCCAAGCGGCGCAGGATCATCTCACGCTTCAATTGCGAGACATAATCCACGAACAAAACGCCATGTAGATGGTCGATCTCATGTTGAAGGCAGATGGCCTCCAGGCCTTTGGCCTCAATTTCGCGCGACTTATTATGTTGGTCCAGATAGCTGACGCGGATCTTCTCGGGCCGGGTGATCTCGATCCAGATATCGGGTAAGGACAAACAACCTTCACGATAAACCATCGTTTCTTCGCTTTTCCAGACAATCTCCGGGTCTGCCAAGTAGATGGCCTCGGTGCCGTCACGCTTTTCGCCCGTGTCCATGACGATCACGCTTTCCAGCACACCGATTTGCGGCGCGGCCAAGCCGATGCCGTTACCCGGATACATCACGGTCAGCATCTCATCCATCAATTTGGCGATGCGGGAATCGACTTTGCCCACAAGGGGCGTTTTGCGGCGTAGGCGCGGATCCGGGGCGATCACAAGATGTGGCAATGTCATGTCTCATGATATGGAGCCGCCAGGTCTTTTCGTCAAGATAGGCGTGTTCAATTTCAATCAGGATAAGGCATCACGATGAAGGCTTGACGCAAACATTTGGGAAGGATACAACGGTCTTCTTCGAATGCATCTTCACCGCTTGGGATCTTAAATCACATGGCCAATCACGCCTCTGCCATTAAGCGAGTTCGTCAAACCGCCCGCCGACGCTTGCGCAATCGCGCGCATTTGTCGCGTATCCGCACGGCGGTTAAGAAAGTTGAGACCAGCCTTCAGTCCGGCCAGTTGGATGCCGCCCTGGAAGCGTTCCGCCAGGCTGAGCCTGAGCTGGCTCGTGGGGTCTCTAAGGGGGTCCTTCATCGCAATACGGCATCGCGCAAGATTTCGCGCCTTTGCAGCCGTATCAAGGCCCTCAAGACACCTGCCGCTCAAGCTTAGGCGATGCGCCGCAACTTGCGGCCATCGTTTTATAGCTTCGTTGCATGATTGCGTCTAAATCCCATTGATAGGTAAATATTAATGATGCATTAAGAGTATTGAATAAATAAAGTCCGCTTGCGACAGAATTTATAACTATAGTAGCGCAAGTGAAAAAACAAGAAACGCTCCTGAAATACTAGTGTTCATTTGGTGTTGCCAAATGAACACTTGATTTTTTCTGATTTTTTAGAGATAATATTTTTGCAATCGACGTTATCATTTGTAAAGTCTGCTCACCCTCGAAGAAGCGGGGCTAACGGGCTTTCCAGGTCAAAGTCGAATGTATGACGTGTTCAAAAACAGCGCAGTTGGGCTTGTTCAGGGATCCTTTCTAAGGAGTGTGCGGTGCGATGCCGTGGCTCGGTCAGGAAGGCGGACATGAGCAGGCCTTTCATAGGGTAGAGGTAGACAGATGGGGGTAGGGGGCATGGGCGCACGGGCCATTCACACCGACAACATTCACCCATCCGCGGTCAGCCGCTCGGCTGCGCATAGTCTTTCAAATGCCGATTCCGATTCCGCCCCTTCGACCGAAGCGTTGTGGCTAAGTGTGCGCGCCTTGTTGCGCAAAAAAGTCGGCACTGAAAATTTCCGCCGCTGGCTAGAAAGCATGCGCTGTGAGCGCTGCGGCCAAGACGGCACGGTGGTCATCAGCCTGCCCACGCGATTCATGCGCGATTGGGTGGAGACGCATTACGGTGCCATGATCTCGGCCACTTGGCGCGAGGCGGGATACGAGCTGGAAGACATCCGCTTTGGCGTTTTGCCATCGGTCGAGGTTGCATCTGCGGGACAGCCCGTTGTGGTTGGTCAGACCCAGACAAGTGCCATCGGCGACCTTCCCGCAAATTCGGACCGCACGGCCATGCCGCTGATCGGGACGGCGTTGCCTGTGAACGGTCTGCCTGCCAAGGCGGTAAGCTCGGCCATGAAAGACTGGCGCGATGATTTATGCGCGCCGCTGGATGCCCGCTTTACCTTTGACCAATTCGTTGTGGGTAAGCCCAATGAATTGGCCCATGCCGCCGCGCGGCGCGTGGCCGAAACATCCTCTGTGTCGTTTAACCCCCTGTTTCTGTATGGAGGCGTGGGGCTGGGCAAGACGCATTTGATGCATGCCATTGCCTGGCATATTCGTGGCCAGAACAACGGTCGGCGCGTGATCTATATGTCGGCTGAAAAATTTATGTATCAGTTCGTACGGGCGTTGCGCTTTAAAGACACGATGGCGTTCAAAGAGGAGTTTCGCTCGGTCGATGTGCTGATGATCGATGATGTGCAGTTCATCAGCGGCAAAGATTCCACACAGGAAGAGTTCTTTCATACTTTTAACGCCTTGGTGGATGAGAACCGACAGATCGTCGTTTCCGCAGATAAATCTCCGCGAGAACTGGACCAAATCGAGGAACGCTTGCGTTCGCGTCTAGGCTGGGGGCTGTGCGCGGATATTCATCCCACCAGCTATGAGCTGCGCTTGGGTATCTTGCAGTCAAAGGCCGAGCAGTCGCGGCGCGGCGTTCCCGCCAATGTGTTGGAGTTCCTGGCGCATCGCATCACGTCGAATGTGCGTGAATTAGAGGGCGCGTTGAACCGTTTGACGGCGCATGGCGACCTCGTGGGGCAGACCATCTCCCTCGATATGGTGGGCGAGGTGCTGCACGACATTCTGCGCACCCATGACCGCACCTTGACGGTCGAGGATATCCAGCGTCGCGTGGCCGAGCATTACAATATGCGCCTGGCCGAGATGTGCTCCACGCGCCGTGAGCGCGCGGTGGCTCGTCCGCGTCAGGTGGCGATGTATCTGGCCAAGCAGCTGACCTCGCGCTCTCTGCCGGATATCGGGCGTCGTTTCGGTGGTCGCGACCACACCACGGTCATTCACGCCGTGCGTAAGGTGGAGGAGCTGTGCCAGACGGATAAGGACCTGCGCCAGGATGTGGATCTGCTGCGTCGCCTTTTGCAGGGTGCGTGAGGTTCTTCAACTTCCAAGCCAGTTGAATGATTAAGATTGTCAGGCGCATGTAAAAACTTCCCACATGGACAACGTGCCGACACTAACAGCTTCTGCTTTTACCCTTTCCTCGTTTTAAACTTCCTCGTTCCCATAAAACCAGAATTGCTGAATCCCTTGGCAGAGCCAGCCGATCAGTATATGCTGCGTCTCCGTTTGTGGCAGCGTAGCTCAGCGGTAGAGCAGGGGAATCATAATCCCTTGGTCGGGGGTTCAAATCCCTCCGCTGCTACCAATACTTCTTTTTCGGCGTTACCACAGATTTATCCTGTCCGGCAGGGCGATGTGTGTATGCCTAACGGAGTTATCTGCATACCAAATCAGCGCGCGGGGCGAGAAACGGATTATGAGAAGGGGAAAAAGAGCGAAACCCGCAAAAATCAAGCCCACTAGATAAGTAGGTGTTTTTATATCCTGTAAATATTCATAACAAGTTGTGATAAAATGAAACTATATGACAATTCACATAAAGAATAGTTGCGTTTTTAATTTTATACAAATATAATTTCATCATAGAAGTTATGTCTATGACGCCATGAATAACGAGAGGCAGGAGGGAACAATGAGTACCATCGTATCTGGTTATGCGGCTCTCGAACATCGGTCGGAAAAACCTGGTCTCAATCTCGTCTCGATACCGCCAACTGAATGCTATAAATTGATGGAGGCTGGCCGTGCAAATTACAAGGCCGTGATGGAAGATTTTTTCGAGAAAATGCAGGCCCCAGGCGATAATCGGGCTAGCGATGATCAATGTGTGAGTCTAAAGAATGTCTATCGTGAAAGGCTTGGGGCGATCTATAATGTGCTGAATTCGGATGAGTCACATCCAGATGACAAGGATAGTGACAATTCGCCCTATTACCGTCATCTGGCGCTCTTACATTTCGCGCGTTTCCTTGACCCTAAATTTGTTCCGATTGGGTCGAGCAAAGATGTTGCTGAACTTCGTGAAGGGGTCATTCGCGAGGTTGCCTCATATGCGGCTTATACTGGCGACACCAGAGCTATAGATGACTTTTCAGTTCATGCCGAAGGCAAAGTCAACAGCTTTGACGCTATCTCCAAAGAGGTTACGACCACAAAAGCAGAGATATCCCGGCATGAAGAGGATCATATCGACAATTATCAAGCTATTCAGGTCGTCATGGCTATTAACAGAGCATTGGCCCCCAAAGCGGCCCAGCAGTGTGTTGATGCGGCAGCAAAGGCCCATGTTACGTTACCTAAAGTGGCGTCAGACTACTGTAATTCGTTGATTACCAAGCCAGGTTCACGAGATCCGGGTCCCACTCGTGCAGTACACGCTGGAAATCGCCATCAACACAAGCTGACTCGGCCTGATCACGATCACGAATGGCGTTCCCTTACAAAATCGACATATGTGCCAACATAAGGGATGCCATGGAAAAAATCGGTTTTTTGCGTGGGTGATTACTGCTTCTTCTGTGTTTTCTTTACATCATTTATCCCTCCCCAGGCAGCGCCGCTTTCCCTCGCGGCGCTGCTTTCTTGTGGCGATAAGCGCAACTTGAGCTTTTTTTCATCTCTTGGTGTCAATCTGCAAAAGATTGACGCGACCTTCCAGGCTGCTAACCTCCACCACGAACCCGCCCGATGGGTGCGGGAGACGAAAACAAGAATGGAGATACCCGATGACATCGTTGTTCATCGTGCTGGATTTGGCGCTGGATATGTATTTGTGGGTCATCATCATTTCGGCCATCGTCAGTTGGTTGGTGGCGTTCAACGTCATCAATGTCTATAACCCGGCGGTTCGGGCAATTCTGGGCTTTATGCACCAGATCACCGAGCCGGTCTTGGCCCGCATTCGTCGCTTCCTTCCCAGCATCGGTGGCGTGGACCTATCGCCGATCGTGGTGATCCTTGTGATCGTATTTTTGCGCAATTTGATGCGTGAATACGGCCCATTGTGATGACGAGGAGATATCGGAACGCATCATGACGACAGCGGCCCGCATCATAGACGGCAAGGCGTTATCGACACGGCTTTTGGGCGATGTGTCGCGCAAGGTCGATGTGCTGCAAAAGCGGGGCGGCACGGTTCCATGTTTGGCGGCGGTGTTGGTGGGCGATGATCCGGCCAGCCAAATCTATATCCGCAATAAGAAACGTACCGCCGAGAGTATCGGAATGCATTCGGTGGTGCATACCCTGCCGGCCACGATCCCACAAGATGAGCTGCTGGCCCTGATTGGCACGCTGAACCAAGCATCCGACGTGCATGGAATATTGGTGCAGATGCCTTTGCCCAAGCCGTTATCCGCTTCGACCATCATTGCCGCCATCGCGCCGGATAAGGATGTCGATGGTCTTCATCCGTTGAATGTCGGGCGTTTGAATCTGGGCTTGCCGGGGTTGCAGCCTTGCACACCGCGCGGATGCATGATGCTGATCCGCGAGGCTTTGGGTGAGAATCTGTCAGGATTAAAAGCTGTGGTGTTGGGACGTTCGAATCTTGTGGGGCGTCCCATGGCGGCCATGCTGCTGCATGCGGATTGCACGGTCACCAGCACCCATTCGCGCAGCCGCGATCTGGCTGCCGAATCTCGGCAGGCGGATATCCTTGTCGCGGCCACAGGTCAGGCTGGGATGGTGCGCGGCGATTGGATCAAGCCCGGGGCATGCGTGATCGATGTGGGGATCAGCCGACTCGAACAGGCAGACAAGACCACTCTTGTGGGCGATGTGGCGTTTGACGAGGCGGCCTCCCGAGCCGGATTCATCACGCCTGTCCCCGGCGGCGTGGGACCGATGACGATTGCGTGTCTGTTTGCCAATACGCTTGAGGCGGCCTGCGCGCTCCAGGGAATGGGGGTGCCGCAATGATTACCGCCTATGCCTTGCGTGATGGCCGCGTGCATGACGTGCGTTTGGAACCGGGGCAGGACGTTCCCGAGAGCACTGTGTGGATCGATCTGTTGCAGCCCGAGGAGGAAGAACGGAATTATATCTCGAAGGCATTATCCTTGGACCTGCCGACTCTGTCTGAAATGGAGGAGATCGAGGCATCCAGTCGTTTATATCTGGAAGGCGATGCTTTGTTCATGACCACCTCGATCCTCTCGGCGGCCGAGAGCATTCATCCGACTGTCGACGATTTGACCATCGTGATCACGCCCACCCATATGTTGACGGTGCGGTTTTGCAAACCGCGCGCCCTGGATACCTTCGCGTTCCGCATCCGCCGTCAGCCGGACATGTTGGCGACTTCTGTTGACGCGGCTTTGTGCATGTTGGATGCGGTGGCTGATCGCACGGCGGATATTCTGGAATATGTCGCCCATCAGATCGACGATCTTTCAACCGAGATATTCCAGCAGAACGCCGATCACGCGCTGGAACAAAAGAAAAAGCATCAACTGACCCCCCGCTATCACGGCAAATGGCTGGATACGGCCATGCGCGGCCTTAGCCAGTCGGGCGACATGATCCACAAAATCCGCGAATGCCTGAACGGCATGTTGCGGCTTCAGGTCTTTATGGACACGAACTTCTTGGGCCGTTTGACCAAGGAGCAAAGCTCGCGCATCCGCACCCTGGACACGGATTTGCGCTCGCTGAGCGACCATGCGCAATTCCTGGCGCATGAGACCACGTTTCTACTGGATGCCGTGTTGGGACTGATTTCCATCGAGCAAAACAACATCATCAAGATATTTTCGGTTGCCGCTGCGGCATTTCTTCCGCCGACTTTGATCGCCAGCATTTACGGAATGAATTTCCGCCATATGCCCGAATTGGAGCAGCCTTGGGCCTATCCTTTGGCATTGGTAGTGATTGCGCTATCCGCCGTGGTTCCCGTGTGGTTGTTCAAACGTAAGGGCTGGCTGTGAAAGTCTCGTACTAGGTTCGGCTTATTTTAGGTCGGTTGGCCTGGTTGCCGTAGGCATTGGCATGGGATATGCTGCGCCTTCCGTTATCACATGAAACAAAGTCTTTCTAAGGAGGATCCCATGTCGGCCAAGGCCGCTTCCCCCAAAAACGATCATGCCGCCCCGCCGGCTTCGGGTGATTTCAAGGTACAAGATATGTCGTTGGCCGATTGGGGTCGGCGAGAAATCCGCATTGCCGAAGGCGAGATGCCCGGCCTGATGGCCCTGCGCGCGGAGTATGGCAAGACCAAGCCGCTTAAGGGCGCGCGCATCGCGGGCTGTCTGCACATGACCACGGAAACGGCGGTTCTGATTGAAACCTTGCGTGAATTGGGCGCGGAAATTCGCTGGTCCTCATGCAACATCTATTCGACACAGGATCAGGCGGCGGCGGCCATCGCGGCGGCTGGCATCCCTGTTTTTGCCTGGAAGGGCCAGACCGAAGACGAATCTTTGTGGTGCATCGAACAAACCATCACCGGTCCCGATGGCTGGCGTCCCAATATGCTGTTGGACGATGGCGGCGACCTGACCGAGGTCATGCATGCGAATCATGCAGACCTGATGAAGGATGTCAGGGGCTTGTCCGAGGAGACGACCACGGGCGTGCATCGTCTGTACGAACGCGCCCGCGCGGGGAATCTGATGGTTCCGGCGATCAATGTGAATGACAGCGTCACCAAGTCGAAATTCGATAATCTGTATGGGTGCCGCGAAAGCTTGGTGGATGGCATCAAACGCGCCACCGGCGTCATGTTGGCGGGCAAGGTGGCCGTGGTGTGCGGCTATGGCGATGTGGGCAAGGGTTCCGCCGCCTCGCTGCGCGGCCAAGGCGCGCGCGTTTTGGTGACCGAGATCGACCCGATCACGGCCTTGCAGGCGGCGATGGAAGGCTATCAGGTCACCACGATGGAGGAGGCCGCCGGCTATGGCGATATCTTCGTCACCGCCACCGGCAATGTCGATGTGGTGACCTTGGACCACATGCGCCACATGAAGAGCGGCGCGATCTTGTGCAATATCGGCCATTTCGACTCGGAGATCGATATCGCCTCGTTGCGTAACTATCGTTGGGAAGAGGTGAAGCCTCAGGTGGATGAGGTGGTCTTCCCCGATGGCAAGCGCCTGATCGTGCTGGCCAAGGGACGCTTGGTCAATCTGGGCTGCGCCAAGGGCCATCCCAGCTTCGTGATGAGCGCGTCCTTTACCAACCAGGTCTTGGCGCAGATCGAGCTGTGGCAGAACCACAAGAAATACGAAAACAAGGTCTATACCCTGCCCAAACAGTTGGATGAAAAGGTCGCGCGGCTACATTTGGATAAGATCGGCGTCAAGCTGACTCATCTAAGCCAGAAGCAAGCCGACTATCTGGGCGTGCCGGTGGGTGGTCCATATAAGGACGATCGTTATCGGTATTAGTCAAAAAGGGGGATTGAGGCGATCGGCCTAGGACTGTTAAATGGGTTGGGTCCTTGATGATCGCCTCTCTTTCTTACTACTCGTTTGGGTCAGCGCCGCATCTTTCTGCTAATTCCTTAAACAGCCCGCTTAGCATCATGCCTGCTCGAGCCTAGGGCGTTGTTGCAGTATAATGGGCGTTCCAGGACTTCCGTGCTTTTACCGGAAGATTCTTCATCCACACCTAAGCTGCACCTGTCCATAGGCCGCATGTGTCATGCGGGGCTTTTCGGCATGGCGCTGCGGGGCTTCTGTTTGTGGGCGGCACAGCCTGTGTTGTGACAATCCCTCTTGTAGTAGCGTTTCTCTTAGGGCCGTGGCGTTGCGTCCCAGCTTGACGCCATCGCAGGCATGATTGACGAAACTTGAGATTCCTTTTTTTAGTTCCTCGGGCTCCATGGCAGAAGCGAAAGCGTACGATTCTTTCGCGTCGCCCAGTTTGTTTACAAAATGCACCTCAGGCGCGCCATAGGGCGCGGATACACACATGAAATGCGAGTCGCCGAGTTTAATCACGGATTCCATTTTTGCCCATGTTCTGCCGCCCCATTCCTGTCCGGGGTCCAAAGCGGGTTTGGCGTCTGTGGGTGACATTTCCTGAACAGGGATTCCAAGGCCGGTGGCGATCGCCGTTACCATCGCCTGTGGCCCCTCGGCCTGCGCGAAGTCAGCAAGGGATTTTATGGTCAGCCGCGCTTGTTCGGCATCGTGGAACATGCCGCCGCGCCGCAAGGAAGCCTTTTCGTTAGGAAAGACATCCTTTCTATGCTCGTGGAACAGATTTTCCACGAGTGAGGCCACTTCTTGCGCCTTCTCGGGGGCATCATACCCCTGGTCCAGACGCAAAAAGGCCCTGGGGAAGAACGGCGCGGGGTCGCTCTCGGGATGACCGGTGATCTTGGCGCGATCGACCAACCCATGATCGAACTCGAGGTAATAGACGCCTTTTTTGGCGGCCAGGTTCGATCGAAAGCCGTCCTTATTGTAGGATATCTCGGTAATTCGTTTGTTGTGTTCGACCATGGCACATCACCTCTGCCCAAGATCGGGCTATATCGGATGATAAAACGGCCATGATTGATATCCGGCTGATTATGCCGAGGATTTGTTGAAAATTTGATCAATCGACGCGAGATGCGCTCCCGTTTAGCCAAGAAGGCCGAGCCGTGATCCATCTTATCAGGAAGATAGGCGTTTACGCGCGGCGGGCTTCGTTGTCCACTAAGGGCAGAGCGGACAAAACGGGCACCAACTGCCCCAGCTGACCGGCCACGGCGCCCAATGTGGAGGTCAATTGGCCGAGGATGGCCAGACGCTCCAACGTGCCGTTGAGCGACGATTGCAGCGTCGCGACGCGCATCACCACATCCTCGCTCATGCGCGAGATGCTTTGCGTGTTGTCCTTGGCGGCGTTGTCCAGACGGCTGGTCATCATCTCCAGGCGGCGTTCGATCTCGCCCGTGGTGGAGATGGCCTGCTGGCCCTGTTGCGACAGAGAGGTAATCACGCGCATCGTGTGCTGCGAAGCCGAGTCTGTCTGATCCGACAAACGTTCCACCTGCTGGGTCAGCATGCCGAATTGATGCTGCGTCTGCGCGATCTGCTGCCCGATCTCGCTCATCACTTCGCGGATGGTGGATTCCAGATTGCCCGATACGCGGTTCATCATCAAACGCCAGTCTTCTTCCTTTTGCAGGCTTGAGTCGAAGGCACCTTGCAGCGATTGGCGCAATTCCAGAACCAGATTGTCCAACACGTCGCGGCGCGAACGCATCTCGGCGGTGGCGGCGACGAATTCGCCTTCGGCCGAACGAAGCGAACTGCTGGCCGTGCCGACCAGGCTCTGGGCCTCGACCAAGCGACCTTGGATTTCGCCGGTCTGCTGGCGCATATCGGCCAGTGTCATCGAGAATTCTTCGGCGGTGCGTTGGCCCTGTTCGGTCAAGCGATTGGTGGCTTGGCGTAGGTCCTGGGTCACATTCACGGTTTCGCTGACGCGCCGTGCCAGGCCCGTCAACAGATCGCGCATGGCTTCTTGCGCCTGTTGCAGTAAGGCCAAGGTGGTTTCCGCCTGCTGATGCGCCGATATGGCCGCTTGGCGAGCCGAGCCGCTCTCGTTCTCCATGGTCAGCACCACGGCTTCCATGCGGCCCACGCTGCGCTGCAATCCGGCGTCGTATTTGGCCACCAGGGACTGCGCGTCTTCGCTGGCGCGACCCAGATTGCGATTGATGTTCAGCAAGCCGCGCAGGGCGTCTTGCGTCTCGTTGGCCGTTAGGCGGACGATTTCCGTCACCGTTCCTGTGCGTTCGTTCAGCTGAGTCTCAAAACGCTGCCAAGCGTCGTTGAATGCGTCTTGCAGTTCGCCAACGGCATGCGACACGCGGTCTTGCCCTTGTCCGGCCAAATCGCCCAGCGTTTGCATATGCGCGACCACATTGTCGCGCAGAGCCGACATGCCGACATCCAAGGCGTCGCGCCAACCGCGCAAGGATTCGGCGGTCACGCTGCTTTCGCGCTCGGCCAAAGACTGTACGCCTTCCATATGCTGACCCAAAACCGATTTGACCTCGACAAGGCCAGTCGATACCACGCCGTGGATCTCGGCCAAGGCCTCGCGCAGATCGACTTGGCCGCGCTGTGCGCCGGACCAGGACGTGTTGATCTCGTTGACGAAGTTATCCTGGGTCTGGCGTAAGGCGTCGATCATCATGCGCTGCGTCGCTTGGATCTCTCCGCTGACAGACTGACGCCAGCCTTCCGAAGCGTCGCGTGACGAGATGGCCTCTTGTTCCAGACGCTGCCACATACGCGCGGATTCGCCGGTCATCTCGTTTGCAATTTGACCGATAATGCCCGTAACAGACTGGCGTAGATCGTTTAATCCTCTGTCCAGTATCTCCTGGCCCGTCTGGGCGGTCATCTCCAAACGGCGCGCCTGCTCGGTCAGGCCGGATTGGGTCACATCCATATGCTGTGTGGCGGAATCGCGCAGAGCCTGAAAGTGGGTCGTGGCGTTGTCCTGCAATTCCTGCATACGGTAGCTAAGCTGCTCGGCCAGTCCCTGAGTGCGCTCTGCCAAAGCCTGCTGCCATGACTGCAACGCCTCACGCGAGATTTCACCTTCGCGGCGTGTGTCTGTAAGCATCTGGCGCATTTCATTAGAAAGGTCACCGGCCAATTCCTTCACCTGGCCCAGCGAGGTATCGCGCAGATCGGCCATGGCGGCGCGAAGCGAATCGTTTTCCTCGTTTAAGGTACGCATGCGCAAGGCGGCCTCGACCTCCAAACGGTCGGTCAATTGATGCAGTGTCTGGGAAATATCCGACTCCAAAGCCTGCACGGTCGAACGGAATCCTTCGCCTTCTTGACGCGCGGAGCGGCTGGCCCCATCGACGGCTTCGCGCAGGGATATTTGCAGATCGTTCAAGGATTGGGTGGTGGCCAATTCTACGCGGCCCAGGAAGTCGCGCAAATCCTCGCCGCTACGCTGGGCGGTGATGCCCATCTGCTGCGTCTGGTCGCGCAGGCTGACAGACAAGCCTGCCAAATCCGCCACGATTGTGTCGCGCATCTCGCGCAAGCTCATCTCAGTCATGGTGAGACGGTCGGCGGTTTGCGCCATCTGATTGCGCATATGGTCGGCCAGGACCAACAAGGAGTCGTTTTGAGTTTGCCAATGACGCGAGGCGTCTTGGAAGCCGCTGCGTTCTTGTTCGACCATTTCGATCAATTTGCGCTCGGTACCTTGTAAGGAATCGACGGCGCGCGACATTTCGTCGGTCAACGATGAAAACACCGCCGCCGCCTTGCCTTCAAACCGTAGCTGCAGGGGGAGGCCTTCTTGGTCCTTCTCCTCGGGAAGGGTGACATCGGGAACCGAAGCAAAGCGTTGGCGCAGACGCTCCAAAAGGCGCGCCAATTCTCCCATTTCGCCCTCGCCCTCGGTCCCCCATACCGGGCGATCCAATTGGCCTTTTTCAAGACCGATCAGGCTGCGGGCTAAGGAATTCAAGGGCGACAGGAACTGACGTCGTACCGCCCAGGCCAATGATCCGGCCAGGACGAGTCCCAATCCCAAACCGATAGCGGCCAGAAAGAATAATCGTTGGTTCAGGCGGCTAAGATCCTGACGCCACGTGATTTCGGTCGACTTTTGTTGACCTCCGGCCATCAGGTTTTGCGCCTGTGTCAAACGGTTTTCGATCAACGGCAAGGTCATCAAAGCGGGCAGGGCGGTACCGGCCGAAAACGTCACGTCGCTATTGGTCACGGCGCGTGCGGCGGTTTCCTCGATCTGTTGAAACGGCCCCATCAAAGCGCGTAATTCGGCTTCCATCGCGCGGGCTTCTTGACCGGCGGCCTTGGCGCGCAGACGATCCAATGAGGCCAAAGCCTTGTCCAGAGACTGACGCATTTCCATTTGTTGTTCGGGCTTGCGATCGCGTAAGAAGCGAGTCATAGCGCCCGAAAAACCGCTATATCCCAAAGACTGGCGGATCTCTTCCATCTCAGGCGGCAAGGCCGCTGCGGTGGCACTGGCCACCGGCGCCACTGCCAAGCGGTCGTACTCTGACTTGACCTGCGCCGTGACAACGGCCAAGCCAAGGAAAGCGGCCAGGCCGGTTATCCATACAGCGGTCGTCAACCAGTCGCCCATCTGAGCGGGTTTGTGGATGTGTTGAGTGTCTTTGTCGGACATTGGCCAGAACCGTCGTTATTGCCATGAGTTACAAAAGTCACCGCCTCGGTCAGTTGCGTCTTGAAAGCGAATCAAAAGACGTATCCCGACCAGGTGCCGACACTGTATGCAAGCTTAGCCCTGTTAACCAAGACTCTTTTGCATCCACACAGTTCCGGCAGTATGGAAGCTCCGTGTCGTTTCGGCAAGCCTTATGCGGAAGGTCTTGGATTGTATATTATTACGCTAAATTTCTTATCCGTCTCCACCACCAAAAACGGGGGATGGCAGGCCCGCTCCTTGCATCTGACTGTATTTCTGAAGGTTTAACATCATCATATCATGAATTAAAGCGGGTGGCAGTGGATCACTGCCACGATTTTGTGTCTGCTTGGCTGGTTCGGTATGGGATTGCACGCTTTGAACTTGTTGTGGTGTCAAAGCAATTGGCTTTTGAATAGGGTTACTGAGTGTCAGAGGATGAAATGACGTGCTGGGCATATTGCGTGCGGCTGAAGACAGGGCCAAGGCAGATTGCCTCGGGGCAGTCACCATCTCAGGCATGGCTGCGGGTGCGATTACGCCTCCATAGGCCAAGTGAGAGGGATTTTTAGCCGCGGTTGTTTCGGGTGTCGGCGATGTGGAGACAGGTGGATGGGTTTCATTGTTGTCATATTGTTCTAATTCGTCGCTCTGCTCTGCCGCTCCTGACTCCACCTCATCTGTGATAGCAGGCCCATCGTCATCGGCTTGGGAGGCTTCTGCATCCTCGTTTGCTAGGACATCGGACGAGATAGCCGGCTCGACCAATGCAGGCTCAACCGCTGAAAGCACTTCGGACGGCGGCTCGCTATCAACAGATTGAGGTGGCGTGTCGGGCATGCTCAAGGCGGCCACCATAATAGGGGCGGTAGGTGTTGCAGCCGGATCTTTCGAATCAACCGCGCCGTCACCTTGTCCTGGGGCCAGAAGATCTGCAATCGGTCCTTCTTGGCCGGTTAGCATGGCGATGGCATGTGCGCCCGGTTCCTTACCCGTGACATCCTCGATCAATGAAGCTATGGCCCCTGTCACCGCCGCGATCGGTCCGCCATAGAGCATATCGCCCAGGCTGCGTGCCGGTCCGCTGATGCTATCCCCGGTCAAGCCGCGATATAGCGAGCTGACGACAGGGATATGATGCAACGGGTTGATCGTATCGATTGCATCTTTAAATGTAAAATCCACAACGTTTTGTGGTGGGCCACCTGATTCGGCGTAGCCACCGGGGGCCGCGACCGACCAATCTCGGCGTGTAGATATTTCGGAAACGTTTGATGTTGTATCAGTCATTTTGGTGCCCCCCTTGCCTGATGTGCAAACGCCGTGCCAGAAAACTATCTACAATGAGGAATGAGAATGAGGTTGTGGACGTGAGCGCATCGCGCAAGATTCTTGTGGTTCAAGCAGATAGCGATATGGAACCGATTATCGTGGCATGCCTGCGCCGCGAAGGATGCGTGGCGGTCACCGTTTCACCGGATGCTCCGCCTTCTTCAAAGGCTGTGGCGGCTGTGGTGGTCGATTCAGTTCATGCAGCGATGGATGGCTGGGAAATCTGCCGCCAATGGCGTCAAGAAGGTTTTTCAGGCCCCATTCTACTGTTGGCCTTGGGACGCAAACGCCGTCAAGCCTTGGACGATAGAATGCGCGTTTTGACTCCCCCTGTGCGTTTCCCTGAAGCGATCGCTCATCTGGTGCGGGATGTAGGCCTGCCCGAGTCCACGCGAAGCCCTGGTGAATGGCGCATCGGTCCATGGCGTGTGGACAAAAGAGGGCGCCAGCTTGTCCATACTGGAGGTGGTCGACAAAAATTGACACAGAAAGAACTGGAATTATTGCTGAAATTGTCTCAGTCGAAGAAGGCTGGCATGACGGCTCGGGACCTGCTGACCGAGGTCTGGGGATATCAGCCAGGTGTCACCAGCCACACTCTGGCTTCGCATGTCTATCGATTGCGGCGTAAATTGGGGGAAGGATTGTTGCTAAGGGATATGGACGGCCAGTACCGCCTGTCCGGCGTTCAGGAAGACTGAGAGAACGACACCACATGGTTTTCTGGAACAAATGGATATTCATATTGGGCTGCGTGGATCCTATCGTGCGCCGCATAAAGACGACATCCTTACTGTTCAAAGCGCGTGCCAAGGTCGTTAAGCGCCGATGCGCCATCGTAGGCGGTGTGCAATCCTCTTCTCCAGTCGGTTTGGCTTCGATTAGACAGACCAAAGGGTATTCATGCGACGAAGACAACAACACAGCCGCGCCCCCTTCGCCAAGCGCTGCATGCATGCACGCCTGTATATCCGCCCAATGGATGGCATTGAGCCGAGCGGCTAGGCTGGGATAATGACTGACAATCCAGGAGCGTAGAGCCTGCTCTCGACGTGAACCATGCATGTCATCAAGCCTCGCGCTATCCGTACGGACGAAAATAACATGCGCGCTCAAGAGATGGCCAAGAGTTTCAGCGGCTGCAAGATCATCGTTGCTCATGATGCTTTGAGCAGGAGAAGCTGTATGAGGTACGAGCACCATAATCATGGCACCCCCTTTTTTGACTTACGAGACAAGAATAGGAAAAAAATCCCTATCATCTTCATTGTACACACAAATTTATGTAGCTGCCTCTGTGACAAAGAGTCGCATATTAATCAAGCCTATTGTCGTGGTTGTCACAGCAGCAACGGCTCCCTACATTGCCGAATATGATTGAGGAACTAAATCAACGTTCGCGCGATGTGTTGCGGGCAGTAATTGATGCCTATCTCGAAACGGGCGGGCCGATTGGCTCGCGTAGCTTGGCGCGACGTCTGGGATCTACCCTTTCGCCCGCCACGTTGCGCAATGTGATGGCGGATCTGGAAGAAATGGGCTTGTTGCAAGCTCCGCACAGCTCGGCGGGACGCTTGCCGACCGAGGCGGGATTGAGCCTGTTTGTTCATGGTATTCTAGAAATCGGGGCGCTGGGCGAGGATGAGCAGCGCGACCTTGAAGATCGCTTTGCATCCGTCGGGGGACATTTTGATCGAATGCTGGAGCAGGCGGGCGAGGTGATTTCTGGCCTGTCTTCTTGCGCGGGTCTGGTGCTGGCACCCAAGATTGACCGGCCCCTGCGGCAGATTGATTTTGTGCATCTGGGACCAGGCCGGGCCATGGTGGTTCTGGTGACGGAAGATGGCATGGTCGAAAACCGTGTCATGGAAGTACCATTAGGAATTCCGTCTTCCTCGTTGACGATGGCGGGCAATTTCCTAACGACGCGCTTGGCGGGCCGCACGCTGGACGAGACGCGCGCGGCGATCGAAGGCGAAATCATGGCCCATCAGGCGCAATTGGACGAATTGGCCGCGCGAGTAGTGCAGCAAGGTTTGGCGATATGGTTGGGCCAAGGCGAGAACCGCCGCTTGATTGTGCGTGGCCGTTCGCAGCTGCTGAAGGATGTCGAGGCTTTGGGCGATTTGGATCGTATCGGTCGCTTGTTCGAGGCCTTGGAAATGCGCGAATCCATGACGCGATTGATTGAATTAACCAAGGATGCCGAGGGCGTGCAGATATTCGTGGGCGCGGAAAATGCGGCCTTCGCAGGTACGGGTTGTTCTTTGGTGGTTTCGCCCTATCTGGACAGCCAGGAAAGAATCATCGGTGCCGTCGGCGTCATCGGTCCCACGCGCATGAACTATGCCCGGATCGTGCCAATGGTGGATTACACGGCGCAATTGCTGGGACGCTTGATTGCGCCGCCGCCAATGTCCAAGATGGGCGGGGAAAAAACAGGAAAGGGTTTTCAACAGGCATGACGAACAAAGATCGACAAGATATGAACGCTCCCGAGGAATCCTCATCGGAAGCCGACAGCCAAGACTCCAAGTCAGGAGAGACCGTTCAAGAGATGTCTGTGGAAAACACCGTCGACTCTCTCAAGAAACGTGTGGCTGAGTTGGAAGCAGAGCTGTCCGAAGCAAAGGACAAGGCGCTGCGCTATCTGGCCGATGCCGAGGGTACGCGCCGCCGCGCCCAGCGTGAGCGCGAGGATACGGCCAAATACGCGGTCGGCAAGTTCGCTAAGGATCTGTTGGCCGTCGCCGACAATCTGGGACGCGCCCTCGCCGCCATTCCGCCTGAAACGCGCGAACAGCAGGGCGTCGTCGCCACCATCATCGAGGGTATTGAGGCGACCGAACGTCAATTGCTCTCGGTGTTTGGACAATTTGGCATCAAACGTTTCGATCCCCTGGATCAGCCCTTTGACGCGCATAGCCACAGCGCCATGGCCGAGGTGCCAGGGACCGGCAAGCCTTCGGGCACCGTGGTGGCGGTGATGCAATGCGGTTACATGATTCACGACCGGCTATTGCGTGAAGCACTGGTCTGCGTGGCCCAAGGCGATGGACGGGAGTCGTCGTCTTCTGCACCGATTATCGAGGCGGAACCTATCCCCGAGCAACCATCTGCCCGAGAATCCCACAATCCGCGTCCGCCGAGCGGCAGTCCCTATGGGCCTGGTGCGACTGAGGGAGATGATCACGACTCCACCGGCCATGGCGGCGCGCGTAAGATCGACATTCAAACCTGACGGTGGCGAGCAGTTGGGCGTGCAAACAACACGCTCAGCTGCCCCATCATCGCATCTCCCAATTGGTGGACATCATCGATATAGGCGGCGCGGCGATAGGTGCGGGTGACGTCGTGGCCGATGCCGATGGCTGTCAGCTCCAGGCCGGGTGTGGATTCCACGCTTGAGACCGCCGCGCGCAAATGCGAATCCAAATACCCCGCGCCATTGGCGGCCAAGGTCGAATCGTCCACCGGCGCGCCGTCGGATATGACCATCAAAATGCGTCGTTGCTGAGGACGCGCCAAGAGACGATCACGCGCCCATAACAGCGCCTCGCCATCCACGTTTTCTTTCAGCATTCCTTCGCGCAGCATCAACCCCATATTCCGGCGAGTCCGTCGCCAAGGTTGGTCGGCTGTTTTATAGATGATATGCAAAAGATCGTTCAGCCGTCCCGGCGCGGGCGGCTTGCCCTGTTCGATCCAGGCGGCGCGCGATTTGCCGCCTTTCCATTCGCGGGTGGTAAAGCCCAATATCTCCGTGCCAACCCCGCAGCGTTCCAATGTCCGCGCCAGAATATCGGCGCATAAAGCCGCGATGAGGATAGGTCGTCCGCGCATGGACCCCGAGTTGTCGATCAACAGGCTGACGAGGGTATCGGGAAACGAGGTCATCTTTTCCCATTTATACACAAGCGGCGAGGCGGGACTGGTGACGATCCGCGCCAGACGCGCGCTGTCCAACATGCCTTCTTCGCGGTCATATTCGTAGGAACGCTGATTTTGAGCCAAGAGCAGTCGCTGCAACCGTCCGGCCAAACGCGCGGCCAAAGGTTGATAGGCGCGGCCGCGTTCATCCAGCTGGGCGCGCAGACGATCCAATTCATCAGCCGGACACAACGTCTCGGCGCGTGCAATGCAATCGAATTCACGGGTGAAGGCGTGGTATCCGCCTGCTGGAATCGGTCCATCCTGTCCCTTGGGGCTTGGGCCTGCGGGTGACATCTCGCCTTCGGGCATGTCCTGGGCGGGTTCGGGTTGGTCCTGGTCCGGATGCACAGGGGCGGGCAGGGACTCGCCGGGCGGGGCATCGTCTGATGCCGCGCTGGAATCGTCGGTGGATTCGCTCTTATTATCGTCGGGTGAGTCGCTGTCCGGCGCGGTTTGGGGCTGAGGATTCTGTCCCGCCTTGGTGTCGTCCGGTTCTTGAAAATCCTCTAACACGTGGCGCATCAGATCGATCGAGGCGCGGGCATAAGCCGATTGGTCGTGAATCAGTCGCGCCAGTTGCGGCAGAATATCGGGGGCGCGTTCGTCCACAAAGCTTTGCCAAAGCTGCGCGCTGCGATGCGCGGCAGGCGGCAAGGCATGGCCATATAACGTTTCATAGACCTGCAAGGGCAGGCTTTCCTCTAAGGGCGCGTCCATCGGCCCCTTGGCCTGCTCTCGGCCATGGCGTTGGCAGCGACCTTCCAGCAGGACGGACAGATTACGCGCCACACCGGGAAATAACGAAGCGCCCAACGCCGCACATCGGGCCTCTTCCAGGCGGTCGAACAGCACTCTGCCCTGGGTAGGGGCCAAGCCCTGATGCAAGGCGGCGTCGTGATGCTTCATGCATAAGGCCGCCATATCCGCTTGGCCGCGCCAATCCGCCTGTCTTTCCTCGCCGGGCAGGGCCAATTGCTCCAGCAAGGAACTGGGCCAATCCGACAATGCCGGGACGAATAGAGGCCGCTGCTCCGGCAATTCCGCCAAGGCCCGCACCGCCGCCGCCAATGCCTGGCGCTGATCGGTTTCGTTCTCATGCGACTTAGGCTTGGTTGCGGGAATGGTCATGCTGTTTTTATATCGCGCTTAGCCCCCTGGTGTCAGCCGGTCAAAGAAAAAGCCGGCCAAGCGTATGAAACTTGGCCGGCTTATTTGGGAACCGAGTGTTTCTAGTTAAAATCGAAGAGTCTTCGGAACCTTTCTCCGAAGCCTTGTCGTGGTCTTTCCCCAGTCCTCTCCTGCTCGCCAACAGGTCTGCTAGTGAAGCCCTTGATAGATTTTTTTGCCACACATACCAGAAGCGCACCATTCTCATTCATAGTCATGGGACGATTTGTGTTTGAATTCGGTGCTGAATACGCAACGCAATCCGGTTGCTGGACGGCTGTTTTATAGCTTGTCAATTCACGCGGACATTTGACGGTTGGATCCGTCATTTCTCGGAATATAACGGCAACAGAGCCCCCCATTTCGCGCAACTCAGCCATATGTTCCTGGCATAAGACGGCTTTGCCGTTAGAACCATAATTCGCAACAATGACATTCGCTGTGGTACTTCTCTCAGTCTTAGCAATGGTCCCGATTCTGTCTAAGGTAGAGCATCCTGCCAAAATTGCCGCTCCCGCGATTGTACAAATTCTCGTTGCATATTTCATCTTCGTATTCCCCCCTTATCGGTTAACTTCGGTCTCTCACGCCTTCCGTTAGTATCGCGCAAATAGGTCGCATCTGTTACGAAAAAAATAGTTTCCTCCATAAAAATGCATCCAGTCCTGTGAACAAAACAATCCTTCCGCATTGGCCAAGGATTTGCCATAACATGAGCGGCGAATTCGGAATCGATTGCGATCGGCGAGGACAGAACATGCAAACCGTGTTGTTGGTCATTCATATCCTTTTGGCGCTGGTCTTGATCGGCGTCATCCTGGTGCAACGCTCGGAAGGCGGCGGCCTTGGCATTGGCGGTGGCACGATGGGCGGTTTAATGACCGCGCGCGGCAGCGCCAATTTCCTGACCCGTGTCACGGCAATCGTCGCGGGGCTCTTCATGCTGACGAGCGTTCTGCTGGCCATATTGGCTGGACAGACACGGCATGAGAGCCGCAACGTGGCGGACAAGTTGATCTTGCCGGTCAGCCAGGCTCCGGTTCCGACTGCGAATCCGGCGGTCAAGATTGAAACTCCGCCTGAAACCCCTGCGCCGACTCCGGCTCAGCCCATAGCTCCTGACGTTCCGCTTTCCCGGTAACCACGCCTTTTTCATAGGTGACTGTGATGGCCATGGCCGAATCCAGCAAACCGCGCTTTGTGTTTATCACGGGCGGTGTTGTCTCTTCATTGGGGAAGGGATTGGCTTCGGCTTCCTTGGGAGCCTTGCTGCAGGCGCGCGGCTATAAGGTTCGCCTGCGTAAGCTGGATCCCTATCTGAACGTCGATCCCGGCACGATGAGCCCGATCCAGCATGGCGAGGTCTTTGTGACCGATGACGGGGCCGAGGCCGATCTGGACCTTGGCCATTACGAGCGGTTTACCGGCGTCAACGCCACCAAATCCGACAATGTGACCACCGGGCGAATCTATTCGGGCGTCATCGCGCGTGAACGGCGCGGCGATTATCTGGGCGCGACGGTTCAGGTGATTCCGCACGTCACCGACGCCATCAAGGAATTCGTGTTGGCCGATTTGCAGGACGAGGATTTCGTGTTGTGCGAGATCGGCGGCACGGTGGGCGATATCGAAAGCCTGCCTTTCCTGGAAGCCATCCGCCAGCTTGGCAACGAGCTGGGGCGTGACCGTGCGATATATCTGCATGTCACGTTACTGCCCTGGATCGCCACGGCGGGCGAGTTAAAGACCAAACCCACGCAGCATTCAGTCAAGGAATTGCTGAGCGTCGGGATTCAACCCGATATCTTGCTGTGCCGCAGCGAACGCCCCATCCCGGACGCCGAATTGCGCAAGATCGCCCTGTTTTGCAATGTCGGTCCCGACAAGGTGATCGAGGCCTTGACCGCCGATAGCATTTATCAGGTGCCACTGAACTATCATCAACACGGCCTGGACCGCGCCGTGCTGAATTGTTTTAGATTGCCGACGCAAGACGTGCCCGATTTGTCCAAATGGCACGATATCGTGAATCGCATTCAGCATCCCGAAGATGAAATCACCATCGCCATCGCGGGCAAATACACGGCCATGCTGGACAGTTATAAATCGTTGCACGAGGCGTTGATGCATGGTGGCATCGCCAATAACGTGCGCGTCAAGGTGCGTTGGATCGAATCCGAGGTGTTCGAGGCCAGCGATGTGTCGTCGCATTTATCCGATGTCCACGGCATTCTGGTGCCCGGCGGCTTTGGCGAACGCGGCACCGAAGGCAAGATCATGGCCGCGCGTTTCGCGCGTGAGCGCAGCGTGCCGTATTTTGGAATCTGCTTTGGCATGCAAATGGCCGTGATCGAAGCCGCGCGCAATCTGCTGGGCCTGGAAAAGGCAAGCTCCACCGAATTCGCTCCCCAAGAGCATCCGGTGGTGGCCTTGATGACCGAATGGATGCGCGAGGGACAATTGGAAATCCGCCGCGGCGGCGGTGATTTGGGCGGCACTATGCGCCTTGGCGCGTATCAGGCGCAGCTGAAGCCTGGCAGCCGCGTGCAGGAGATTTATGGCGGCGCGAGCACGATCAGCGAACGCCACCGCCACCGCTATGAAGTCAATGCCACATACATGAAGCAGTTAGAGGAAAAAGGCCTGGTGTTTTCCGGCCTATCGCCCGACGGCCTTTTGCCTGAAATTGTCGAGATTCCCAACCATCCTTGGTTCATCGGCGTGCAGTTCCACCCCGAACTGAAATCCCGCCCTTTTGCTCCTCATCCCTTGTTCGTCAGCTTCATAGCGGCAGCGACCAAGCAAAGCCGGTTGGTATGAGCAGCAGATGGTCGTGGTTGTCTCTTAACGGACTCAACAAACAGAGCCAAGCCGAGAGAGAATATCATGGATGACAGATAAGCCTTGGAAGCACGCTGCCATGGGCACAACCTTTTCTCTGTCGAGAACTCAGAGAGCGGGGGCTATGGACAATCAACTATGAAGCGACGCAGGAAATAGGCATCCAAGAAGGCCAGGCCATATATAAAGTTTGGCCCAGGGAACCATATAAAGACGGAGCCATCTGTACATGTTCGGCAACCACCATCATATCCAGTAAAGCCAGTCCTTGCCATTGGCCTTGCTCCAAAAAACAGCTGCGCATCTCGCCGCAGGGCTTGTCGTCTGAACCATGAACCGGGCTACCCCATATGATTTCCTGTCCCTGCCAATGCACGGGGAACAGGCGCTTCTTGACCAGTCGTCGATGATGCATGCGGGCGGTGACTTCTTGGCCGATATAGCAGCCCTTGGTCCAGCTGATGCCATGAAGCAGGTCGAAATTAAGGTCGCTTAGCAAATCATGGTCTCGTTTCGCGTCGTACTGAGCATCGGCGACGCCCAAGCCTAGGCGGTGTTTGCGATAGGCATCCGTGCCGTCTTGACAGTCCTCTATCATCGGGCGCGGCAAGAAAGCTCGCCATCCCAAAGCGGGCAAGCGAGGATCCATAAAGATTTTGTCATGCGCTGCACATGCCGTCGCGCCATCGGCCCAAGCCACGCCCCATGCGTCGCTGATATCCTTGAACGTGACCTGCGCACGCAAACGATATTGCTGCAGCAGAGCGATCAGGGCCGGGATATCATCCCGCACGGTCTCTAACCAATATTCGCCCGACGCGCCTTCGATCACGAACATCTCGTGGCGAAAGCGGCCTTGGGGGCTCAGCAAAGCGGCGTGGATCATCTGCGCGGGACTGGCCAGCGTGACGTCTTGACTGACCAAGCCTTGCAAAAAATCCTTGGCCTGCGGTCCCGACACGGACAAAATCCCACGTTGTGGCAGGGCCGCCCATGCGGTCGATTCGGTCATGGCGTTCATCTCTCCCTCTTGCCCTCTGGCACCGCGCACCGTTATAGCATGGGCGCATCACGCCTTTCCGCCCCTTCTGACATGGATGACCCTTGATGCGCTTGCTGACCTGGAACATCAACTCTGTGCGGTTACGTTTACCGCTATTGCTGCGCCTGGTCGAGAAAGAGCGGCCCGATATCGTCTGTCTGCAAGAAACAAAGACGCCCGACGAATTTTTTCCCCTGGAGCCTTTGCAGCAGCGCGGTTATGTCCATCACGCCATTCGGGGCATGAAGGGATATAACGGCGTGGCCATTTTATCCCTTCATCCTTTGAACTCTATTTTGCATCATGACTGGGCGAACAAGACCGATTGCCGCCATATCAGCGCAATGCTGCAAGACGGCACAGACATTCACTGCGTCTATGTCCCTGCAGGCGGCGATATTCCCGATGCGGCGACCAATGAAAAATTCGCGCATAAACTGCAATTCATGGCGGAGCTTAGCTCATGGTGGGAAGGCCAGGCCAATCATGCCCACACACAGCGTATCGTGATGGTCGGCGATCTCAATATCGCGCCGTTGCCCGAGGATGTTTGGTCGCATCGGCAGATGCTGGGCGTGGTCTCGCACACCCCCGTCGAAGTGGCCGCCATGGAACGCCTGCGCAAAAGCCTGGATTGGGTGGATGTGGTGCGCCGTCACCATCCGCCGCCGCAAAAGCTGTTTTCCTGGTGGAGCTATCGCGCCCATGATTGGGCCGCATCGGACCGAGGCCGCCGCCTGGACCATATATGGACCAGCCCAAGCTTGGCATCATCGGTGCGTGCCGCCGATATACTCAAGCCCGTGCGCGGTTGGGACCAGCCCAGCGATCATGTGCCCGTGACGGTGGATTTTGATTAAAAATGCGTTCAGATACATAAGACTCCGCTTGCGCATCTATTGCGTATACGTATGTTGCATGTCTGTGTACAACGCCAAAGGAACAGACATGGACAAGCCGCCCCGCGCACCGAGAAAAATGCCAAGCCGCGCCCTGAAAATCACATTGGTTGGGCTGACTGGGGCTGTTGCCTTGAGCGCATTGGGTTATTTCGGATACCAGAAGCTTGGCCCGGGTGAGACATATGACGCCATGCACGAAGTCATGGCGTCGATTTGCAAGAGTCAGCAGGTCATCTTTAGCGGCAATTTGGCCACGAGAAGCTATGTTCTCAGCGGCGGGAAAGGTGCGGGCACGCTGCGCATTTATTACAATCATGAACAACACTATGTTTGCGCGGAAAAAAGCGGGAGACGGGATGCGGTTTGCTCAGTTCTACCGTTTCAGGGGGTCTTTCTGCCGATCGATAGAGAGACAAAGTTCATCGAGAGTCATCTCCATGCTGGAAACGCCCTCCCTCTAGAGTACCTCACGAGTCTGACATATAACGGGCAGGTCAATTTTTCCAGCCATAATGGCCATATCCGTTTTAGGAATCCCCACACGTTAGATACCATCTCTGTGGGGCTTAAGGATGGTGGTCTTAAGACGGGGCCTTACTGCTATGAAAGCATAGAAAACGAAACCAAGCTAAAAGTGGTCCGAACATGCCAAGACAATTTGGATCCAGGAAGCCAAGATCTGCCGCGCCAAGCCGGGTCGTTGGTGCGCAAAATAATTAGTCCTGTATGTGCTGGGCCGTAAGGCTTCTATGGCTCAAGGTGCCAGATATCGGCGACAAGCCCCCCGCGCCCTCTAAACCCCGGTTCTTCGAAACGTTATAGAAGAATTTTTTCGAGCATTTCGGAATGTTCTATATAAATAACAAAAAAATTTACATATAGATGCTAATCTTATCGCGAGCATGAGGTTGGGGGACCTCGACTACCAGTGGAATGCGAGGAAGGAGGAGATCGCCGACTATGCCGCTTTTTATCAAGCCCGATGACACATTGCTTGTGCCAACAGAAATCACGGATGAAGGTGGCGTCCAGATTGACTGTGAAGATTTATCCGTATCTAAAAAACAAGCCCAGAATAATGAGCACGAACATGAAACGATTGTTAATGTCGCGTCTGTCCGGCATGATAGCGCTCAGCATAACGAATTGAATATGACCCCAGACGTTAGAGAAGCTAAAATGAACGGATATGAGACATCGGCGCGTGGACCGGCAGTAAATGGCGAAAATGTCGCCCATATCGTCAGTGGCCCATCGCTGCCGCTGAGCCAGGCCAATGGCAAGAAAGAAGGCAAAGGCTGGTTCTCGGGCATCAGGCGTGCGGCTGGAGATCAATCTCAACCAGCCCTTGTCAAGTCGGCGACCATCCCAGCGTCACATCCGATCAAGGCTTCTGTGACGTCCGACCCCTCTGTCCATTCGAGGCATAATTCCAAGATTCCTCGGGCAACACCTTCTCACGAGTCGGGAGCTGCAGCTTTGACATCGCTGGAATCCATATCGGCCTCAATGCCACATACGGCGGAACACTCGCCATCGGGGAATGCGGCTCATAAACCGGTGGTGCCTGCGGCGCCGCTTTCTCATGTGTCGGGCAGCGCCGCCTTTATGTCGCTTGAATCCGTGCCGTTCACCGATCTGTATCTTAGACTCGATGAAAGCGGCGATATCCGTTATCTCATCAAATTCCGTCGCCAATATGCGGAAAGCCATGCGGCTTCATCTTCGAATGCACGTCATACGGGATGCTTACCGGGTATGGGCAAGGGATTGTCTGCGCCAGTGCTGGCAGAAATGCATGATCTTTTGATCATGGTCAAGGCGCGCCTGTCGCAAGAACCAGAGGCGGCGGTGGAATATAAGGGGATGCGTTTCCGTGCCTCCAGCCAGACCATGGCCGATGGTGAGCATTGGGTGTGTATGCGCCGGATCAACAATACGATTCTGCATCCCGATAAGCTGGGTCTTGATCCAAACCTACTGCCGCATCTGATGAATTTAGGTAGGCGCGATGGCTTGGTTCTTGTGGCTGGCCCTACTTGCAACGGCAAGACCACAACGGCGGTCAGTCTGTTGCGCGAATATCTGATTCAATATGGGGGCATTGGCTTTACCGTTGAAGACCCTGTCGAATACAACCTGCAAGGCCATCACGGCAGCAGCGGCTATTGCTTTCAGTCCGAGATCCGTGGCGAAGAGGACTGGGCCGAATATATCAAGCGGTCATTGCGTTGGTCTCCACAATATATCTTGGTTGGTGAAATTCGGACGCCGCGCGCGGCCGAGGAATTGTTGCGCGCTGCCACCACGGGCCACTTGGTGATTACCACCGTCCATGCCGGTTCAATTCAAGAGGCGCTGTCGGGAATCCTGTTCCTGGCCGAGCAAGCCATGGGCAAGGGGGTGGAGACAATTTTTGCCAACAGCCTGACCGCCATTATATTTCAACAACTTTTGCCCCAGGGGTTGCATGCGAAGTTCCTGGTGACGGAAGAGGGCAATACCGGCGATCCCATCCGCGCGGTCATTCGCGAGGGTAAATTAGGGGCTGTGGTCAGTTACACGGATCGTATCGCTGCCCGCATCGCCGCCGGACATCAAACCACATAGCAACAAAATGTGCTCTTCATCGGAATCTAACCCGGTACTGCCGCTGTTCAATTTTTGTTAATGCCTTTCTTGTCCAATGACAGGCAAAGAACTGCCGTGTTTGGCCAGGAAAGGGACATCTCATGGGCATGCCGCTGCGCGAACTGAAATTCATGGACATCTACATCCGGTTGGACCAGCCTGGTGAGCCGCGTTATCGTCCATTGGCGCGCGATATGTCCAATTTATGGACCAGGCCCTTGCCCGAGGAATTTCATGGCGACTGCCTCGCTCTGACGCAGACCCTGGCGCATAGCAATTTGGAAAAAGCCGATATGGCGTTTGCCTATGACGGCATGCGGTTTCGCGTGTCTCATCAGATGACCTCAAAAGGCGAACGCTGGGCCATTTTGCGCCGGATCAAGGAAAACATCCCGACGATGGAGTCATTGTCTTTTGCCGAGCATATCACCACTTATTTGCGCCAATTGGGCCGCCGCGATGGACTTATCATCCTTTCGGGAGCCACAGGACACGGTAAAACGACCACCTGCTTCTCGTTGCTCAAGGACTATCTGACGCGCCTGGGCGGCGTTGCCATCACGGTCGAAGATCCGGTGGAATACGCGCTTGAAGGGCCATGCGGTGATAACGGATATTGCTATCAGGTCCAAGTTGATAACGAAGATTGGGCCACGCCGCTGAAGCTGGCTTTGCGCTGGACGCCGCGCTTTATGATGGTGGGCGAGGTGCGTTCGCCGCGCGCCGCCGAGCAGATCTTACGCGCCGCCACCACGGGGCATTTGGTGCTGACCACCATTCATGCCGGCTCGATCGAAGAAAGTCTGATGGGCCTGATGCATTTGGCCGAGCAAAGCATGGGCCGGGGTGCCGAAGCGATGCTTGCCGCCGGACTGACCGGTGCCTTGCACCAGACCCTAGGCCCCAGCGGCCCCTTTTTACGTTATGTGATCACCGAAGAGGCTAATAACGGCGATCCCGTGCGCAATCTGATTCGCGAGCAAAAAGTGGGTATGATCAATACCTATATCGACATGCAAATCGCTCGCCTCAACACCATGGCCAGCCGGAAAAACCAATCGCCGCACGGGTAAGCACAGGAGACAGACCCCGCTATCTTGATAGGCTGCGTCATTCGCAGGCATCGGAGCCCCAAGCCTTTGGTTGATCTCGCGACATACGTCTTGATGTATGTAAAACAGGCCTAGGACAAGATGGGCAGAATAAAATGGTGCAACACAGTTGCCTACACCAATAACACTCTCGCAATTTCATTCAGGCAGCGCCAGCCAGAAACCCTCGTTATCACTCTGTTGCAATGGCCTGTAGGGGAAAAGCTAGGGCAGGGGCATCCGGACCATCCACGGTCCGTTAAAACCCAAAAGTCAAAAGACGGTTTGGCGAAGCAACGAGGGAGCCGGGCAGAGGCGATGGACAAGACGCCCTATCTGACATGCAGAGCGTGGTAAAGAACATAAGACCCCGCTGGGATTCGAGAGTCGTTGCTTATAGCTAATTTCGTACAGCAAGTTAGCTTGTTCCAATTCGGCCCAGGACCACACCCAAAATGTAGGCCGTGGGTACCATTAGTCCAATAATCTAATTCTTTGAAACACCAAAGATCATTCGCATGAATCGGCGCATCTCCGCTCTCTATCGTTACACCTACCATTTCATTTATTTTTAGACATAGTTCCCTGGTTAGTCCTGGCAAGAAAATAACGAGGTCTCTGCCTGTATCGTCTAAAACACCGCTATAACCAAAAGTCCTTCCCAGTATGCGTATATTATGCTGTGTATTGATAGCGTAGTTTCTTGCCTCTAGCGAGACTGCGGTTAAATTAACATCTGGTGGTGGTTCTTTGAATAGAACACCGCCGCCATTCACATCAAAGACATGGCAGGACTTATCAGAAGGGGCGAGGGGATTTTCTGGATATTCAGGGTCAACGGAATTGGCAAGACTGATTTCCGTATCTGGACAGCGCGACATCACTCTATCCACGCCGATTTGCAATTCATTGACATAACCGAGAATGGCCGTTGCTTGGGCCTTGGCTTTGACGGCAGAGATATCGCCATTGAACGAACCCGACGCCGCCGCAATGGCAGCGGCTAAGCCAGCCAGAATCGCCACCACCCACAGGATCGGCCCGATGGCTATACCTGATTCAGACGCCGATACCCAGCGCGGGGGGGGGCGATATATGCACATTGCTCTCGGTCAACAGTGCCTACTTGTCAAGTATCCAAAAAGCTTCTCAGCTTGCGCGAACGGGAAGGGTGCTTCAGTTTGCGCAGGGCCTTGGCCTCGATCTGGCGGATGCGTTCGCGGGTCACGCTGAACTGCTGGCCGACTTCTTCCAAAGTGTGATCGGTATTCATGCCGATGCCAAAGCGCATGCGCAACACGCGCTCTTCGCGCGGGGTTAGCGTGGCCAGGATGCGGGTCATGGTGTCGCGCAGATTGCTTTGAATGGCAGCTTCCACCGGCTGCAGGGCATTCTTGTCCTCGATGAAGTCGCCCAGCGAGCTGTCTTCCTCGTCGCCGATGGGGGTTTCCAGACTGATCGGTTCCTTGGCGATCTTCATCACCTTGCGAACCTTGTCCAGCGGCATCATCAGTTTTTCGGCCAGCTCTTCGGGAGTCGGCTCGCGGCCAATCTCGTGCAGCATCTGGCGGCTGGTGCGGACCAGTTTGTTGATTGTCTCGATCATATGCACCGGGATGCGGATGGTGCGCGCCTGATCGGCGATCGAACGGGTGATGGCCTGGCGAATCCACCATGTGGCATAGGTCGAGAATTTATAGCCACGGCGATATTCGAATTTGTCCACGGCCTTCATCAGACCGATATTGCCTTCTTGGATCAAATCCAAAAACTGCAAGCCGCGATTGGTGTATTTCTTGGCGATGGAAATCACCAGGCGCAGATTGGCCTCGATCATTTCCTTTTTCGCGCGAGTGGCTTCACGCTCGCCGCTTTGCACGGTATTGACGATGCGGCGGAACTCGGACAAGGGCAGAACGGCCTCGTCGCAGATCACGGCGATCTCGGCGCGCACGCGGTCGATCTCCGGTCCGTGTCGTTCGATGAAGCCGGTCCATGCCTTGATATCCGTCTTGCTGACCGCTTTGCCGGTTTTACCGGATTCCTTGGCGGCTTTGGGCGCTTCGAACATTTCGGACAGCCAGTTGCGGTCCAATTCGTGCCCCATATAGCGGACTAGAAAATCTTCGCGCGTGATCTTGCATGTTTGCGCCATGCGCAGCAGACGGCCTTCCAGATTGACCAAGCGGCGGTTCAATCCGTACAGCTGATCTACCAATTGCTCGGTGCGATTGGTATTCAAACGCACCGTACGCACCAAGTCTACCAATTCCGCCTTGGTCGATTGGACCTTCTTCTCATGCGTAGGCGGCACCGGCTTTTTCTGCTGCAACAATGTGTGCCGGTTTGCGTTCAGACGAAACATTTTTGCATAGGTGATGGCGATATTGGCGAAGGTATCCATGACCTGAGGGCGCAGTTTTTGCTCCATCGCGGTCAAGGAGATGTTTTCCTCTTCGTCGAAACCTCCAACGGCCTCTTCCCCAACTTCGGGTTCTTCCACCGCGGCGTCTGGCGATTCGATCAAGGCACCTTCGGGCAAGGCCGCGCGCTCGCCTTCAGCCCCCTGGACACCTGGTCCACCGCCATAAGTGGCGTCAAGATCAATCACGTCGCGCAGAAGAATCTTGCCCTCGTTCAGGGCCTCGTACCATCCCAATATGGCCTGAATAGTCAGCGGCGATTCGCAAAGGCCGCTGATCATCATCTCCTGACCAGCCTCGATGCGCTTAGCAATGGCAATTTCGCCCTGGCGGGACAGCAGCTCCACCGTGCCCATTTCGCGCAAATACAAGCGTACGGGATCGTCGGTGCGGCTGGCCTCAGCATCGTCCACGTTGCCGCCGCTTTCGGTCTCTGCCTCTTCTCCGTCTGTGGCTGGCTCGTCGCCTTCCTCGATGACGTTGATGCCCATCTCAGACAAAGAGGACAACGTGTCTTCAATCTGTTCCGAGGAGACTTGATCGGGCGGCAAAACGGCGTTCAATTCAGCGATGGTCACATAGCCGCGATCCTTGCCCTTATGGATCAGTTTTTTGATGGCCTCTGCGGAAGCGGCATCCAGAACGGGACGATCGGTTTCAGGTGAGGCGTCTTGCGGTTCAGGTATGGCGGCAGTCGGTGCCGAGCGCTTGTGCGCGTCATCCACCGACTTCAAGACAGGGGTCGTCGCTTGCTTGCGTGTTTCCGGCACGGCAGTGACAATTTTTTTCGCGGCAGGCACAGTCTTTTTGGCTGGAGCAGGAGTGGTGGTTTTACCCTTCGCGGCGGCCTTGGTCGCCGTGGCCGCGACGACAGGCTTTTTCTTGGCCTTGATCTCGGTCTTGCCTTTGATGGCAGCCTTGGGCTTGTTAGCTGCGCCCTTGCCCGCGGATGTCTTGGCCATATGCGTCGGCTCCCCTCGCCATAAAAAACAGATGAACCTAGCTATACAGCGCCCATTTTGCGCGCCGTATGGCCTTGGTAGTGCTCAAACGTACTGACCCACAAATCCTTGGCTTCGTCCAAAGATTTGCGTTGCAGTGCCCCCCAACCATGCGCGCGCAGCGAGCTTTCCAGCTCTGCCAGAGCTTCCGCATGGCCACGCTGCATGAGATGGCTGGCAAATGCCTCCGCGTCAAGGGTTTCATGCGCATTTTCTTGCGCCGTGGCCTCACTCAACCAGTTGATCATCTCGGTATGAAGGGCATCCAGACGCGGCTCGGGCATGGAAAGCATCGCAAAATCCTCATCAATTTCGGTAAAGATATAAGGATGGAACAACATAATCGCCAACATCTGCTTAGCTCGTTGCGATTGCGGATTAGATGGGAGGGGGCGTTGATGAGCCTCCGTCATGGTATGCCCGACAGAGTGGGCCGTATGTCTGGAATCTTTCTTGCGTCGTGCCGGTAAAAGCAGGTGATTGATCCGGACCGTCATTTCGGCTCGATACGATTCGCGCACTTCGTTGTCACGGATGGCGGCGATTCGCTTCATCAGCTCAGTACGCAATCCGGCCCGCGCTTCGGGAGTGGTGAGGGATCTCCGCTGAACGGTGGTGCGCCACAGCACTTCGGAAATCGGCAGAGATTGGCTCAGTTGCGCGCGCAAAGCATCGGGGCCACGGCGGCGAATGAGGCTGTCGGGATCTTCGCCTTGGGGCAAAAAAGTGATGAGGGCGCTGCGATCCGGTTGCAGTTGAGGTAACAAGCGATCCAACGCGCGCATGGCGGCGCGCTCGCCCGCCGCATCGCCGTCGAAACACAGATAGGGACCGGGGACAGTGAGAGCGTCGGGACTGCAGAGCCGCCACAACAACGTGATCTGCGATTCCGTCAGCGCGGTGCCTAAGGGAGCCACGGCTCCGATGAATCCCGCCTCGGCCAAGGTGATGACATCCATATAGCCTTCGACAACGATCATAGACTGCCCCGCGCCGCTGGCCACGCGGGAGCGTGCCAAGCCAAACAGGCCTTCGCCTTTATGAAAGATGGGGCTATCGGGCGAGTTGATGTATTTCGGGCCGTCGCCTTCCATCAGTCGTGCGCCAAAGGCGATCACACGGCCACGCCGATCATCGACGGGAAAGATCACGCGGTCGCGGAAGAAGCTGAATAGCTCGCCGCTTTCTTCGCGCCGTCGCGCCAGGCCCAATTCCAATAGCTCGGCATCGCTGGCACCCTTGCTTCGCATATGCTTAAGCAAGACGCGTCCATCATTGGGAGCATACCCCAAGCGCCAACGCTCCATAGCTTCGCGCGTCAGTCCGCGATGTTCCAGATATTGCCGAGCGGCATCACCGACCGGTTGATCCAGGCATTGACGGAACCATTGGGCCGCCATGTCCATCACGTCATACAAACGCTTTTCATGGTCATAGCGTTCGCGGTCTTCAGGGTTAGAGGCGGGGACTTTCAGTCCCGCCTGGGTTGCCAGTTGTTCTACCGCTTCAGGGAAAGCCAGATGATCGAAATGCATGACAAAGCCGACCACATCGCCATGTGCGCCGCAGCCGAAGCAGTGATAAAATCCCTTATCATCGTTCACAGTAAAGCTGGGAGACTTTTCGGAATGAAAAGGACAGCATGCCTTCCATTCCCGCCCGGCGCGGGTAAGCTTGACGCGCGGAGCCACCACCTCGGATATGCGCAGGCGCGTTCGTATTTCGTCGATGAATCCAGAAGGAAAGGGCATGTCGGCGTTTAGGCTAAGAGCAAGAAGCCAAGGCTTCCTTAACCCAGCCCGATGCCTTGGTCATGTCCATCTGTCCGGCATAGTCGGTCTTGATGGCGGCCATCACCTTACCCATGTCTTTGACGCCCATGGCCCCGGTCTGACCAATGATCTGCGCAATCGCGGCGCGCGAGGCGGCCTCGTCCAGAGCCTGGGGTAGGAAGGCCTCAATCACTGTGATTTCCTGTAATTCCTGCTCGACCAGGTCGTCGCGCTTGCCTTGCCGGTACATCTCGATCGAATCGCGGCGCTGTTTGATCATGCCTTGCAGCATGGACAGAATCTCTCCATCGGGAATCTGGTCGATGCCTTTGGGACGCGATTCAATGTCTTTGTCGCGCAGCTTGGCGATCATCAGCCTCACCGTCGCCACCTTGCGCGTTTGGCCCGAACGCATGGCGTCCTTGAGAGCTTCGTTCATTTGCTCGCGCAGCATGGTCGTGTCGTTCCTTTCAAGCTTAAAGACGCATCATATCTTACTGCGTCGCACTCTGCCACCGGCGCGCCTGGTCATGTTATCTATATATTTTATTGGGTTAGCTATGCGCTTTCTTTTTCGTCCGCTCGGTTTGATCCGTACTCGCCTGGTGCTTATGTGACATCGGTAACAATCCGTGGCTTATTTTCTGGGGGCCCCCTCAGAAGCACCTTTTCAGATGCATTCCGGAAAGCTAAGGTCCCGCCCGGGTATTCCCAAAACGTAAACCTCAAGGAAGAATCACAATGGCTTTCCCGACTCAGCCGCGCCACCGCAACCGCAAGACCAAAATATTGGCAACGATTGGTCCTGCCAGCAGTTCGCATGAACGCATCTACAGCCTGATACAGGCGGGTGTGGATGTGATCCGCTTGAACTTCAGCCATGGCACGCATGACGATCATCGTGGTCGGTACGAGACCATCCGCAAGATCGAAAAAGAAATGGGACGCCCCATCGGCGTCTTGGCAGATCTGCAAGGCCCCAAATTGCGTTTGGGCAAGTTTGCAGAAGGCGCGATCGATATTGCGGCTGGCCAGACTTTCCGTTTGGACACAGATCCCGCCCCGGGCGATGACAAGCGCGTCTGCATGCCGCATCCCGAAATCTTCGAGGTGCTGGCCCCTGGACAAGAATTGCTGTTGGACGATGGCAAGGTGCGCCTGAGCATCACGCGCTGCGACAATAAGATGCATTGGGCTGAGACCAAGGTTATCCATGGGACGCGCCTGTCGGATCGCAAGGGTGTGAACGTGCCGCACGCCGTGCTGCCTATCTCCGCTCTGACCCCCAAGGATCGCGCGGATTTGGATGTGGCCTTGGCCATGGGGGTGGATTTTATCGCCCTATCCTTCGTGCAACGCCCAGAAGATTTGCAAGAGGCACGCAGCCTGATCGGCAATCGCGCGGCTTTGGTGGCCAAGATCGAAAAGCCATCGGCCATCTCGTGCTTGGAAGAACTGGTGCAGTTGTCCGACTGCATCATGGTGGCGCGCGGCGATTTGGGCGTGGAAATGCCTTTGGACGAAGTGCCGGTGCTGCAAAAGAAGATCGTGGCCTGCTCGCGCAAGGCGGGTAAGCCTGTGATCGTGGCCACGCAGATGCTGGAATCCATGATCCAGGCTCCGGCCCCCACGCGCGCCGAAGTTTCGGACGTGGCCAATGCCGTCTATGACGGAGCGGATGCTGTGATGCTGTCGGCCGAGACGGCCAGCGGCAGTTTTCCGGTCGAGGCCGTGACCATCATGGATCGCGTGATCGAGACGGTCGAGGATGACGAGTATTACAAGGACCGCCTCGGCTCGCAGATTCGCATTTCCGAGAAGAACTCCGCCGATGCCATCACGGCGGCGGCGCGTCATGTGGCGGACACCTTGGAAGCGGCGGCGATTGTCACCTTCACTGTTTCTGGATCAACTGCCTTGCGCGCCGCGCGGGTTCGCCCGATGACTCCGATCCTGTGCGTCACGCCCAGTTTGGAAACCGCGCGCCGTATGTCTTTGTGCTATGGCGTTCATGCCGTGGTGGCCGAGGACATCAAGGACTTCCAAGATATGGCGGATCGTGCTTGCCAGATCGCCAAGCAGGAACAGCTGGCCGAGCCGGGGCAAACCCTGGTCATTACGGCTGGCGCTCCCTTTGGCGTCACCGGCTCCACCAACTCCTTGCGCATCGTGAAGGTCGCTTAAGCGATCAGCGTCATCCTGATCGAGCTGGATGATAGAGGGGGAATGGGCAGTGCCTATTCCCCCTTATGCTGTTTGCGCAATGCTTAGCACCGCCAGCCATTCTTCTTCGTTCAGCACCTTCACGCCCAGGGCTTGCGCCTTGGTCAGTTTGCTGCCGGCGGACTCGCCTGCGATCAGCATGTCGGTTTTGGCCGAGACGGAATCGCTGACCTTCGCGCCCAAGGCTTCGGCAGCGGCTTTTGCCTCGGGGCGGGTCATGGCGGTCATTTCGCCGGTAAAGACCAGACGCTTTCCCGAAAGAGGCGAAGATGCCGGAGCTTGCACAGGCACCTCGTCCTCAATCGTCATCACGCTTTCCAAATCGTCCAGGACGGCCCGATTATGCGTTTCACGGAAGAAGCCGATGATGGCTTCGGCCATGATCGGCCCGATGCCTTCGATGCGCAGCAGTTCCAGGCGCGACGGCGAGTCGGGCGAATCATCGGTCCGTTCGATGCTTTGGCGCAGACGCGCCCAGCTGATGAAATGCCGCGCCAATAATCGCGCCGTCACTTCGCCTATCTGCGGCAGTCCCAAGGCGAACAGGAAACGCGCCAAAGGCACCGTAAGCCGTGCCGCTATCGCGGCGAACAGATTGGCCGCCGATTTCTCGCCCCAGCCGTCCCATTTGGCCAAAGGCGGATCGGCATTTTGATTGCGCGATTCCAGGCGGAAAATATCGGCCGCGCTGGCCAGCCAGCCTTTGTCGTAAAACTCGCGCAAGCTGCGCTCGCCCAGGCCTTCGATATCGAGGGCGTCGCGGCTGACGAAATGCCGCAGACCTTCCAGCAATTGCGCCGGACAGCCCAGGCGATCCGGGCAGCGTGTGGCCACTTCGCCATCCAATCGAGCCAACGTCGCGCCGCATTCCGGGCAATGCGCGGCAAAGATAACGGGCTGCGCGCCGGGGATGCGTTGATCGGGCAGGGCCTCTAGGATTTGAGGGATCACATCGCCCGCGCGTTGCAGGCGCAGCATATCGCCTTCGTGAATGTCCAGACGCGCCATCTCGTCGCGGTTATGCAAGGTGGCGCGCGACACCACCACGCCGCCGACGGTTACAGGTTCCAGCTCGGCCACGGGGGTCACAACGCCCGTGCGCCCCACCTGGAAGGTCACCTGACGCAGGCGGGTCAAAGCCTTTTGCGCGGCGAATTTATGCGCGATGGCCCAGCGCGGCGCGCGGCTGACGCTGCCTGCCTTTTCCTGCCCCGCCAGATCGTCCAGCTTGTACACCACGCCGTCGATGTCAAAGGGCAGGGCAGGGCGCAGACGCTCCATCTCCTGCTGATAGGCCAATAGATCATCTTCGCCTTCGCACAGGCGCGAAGGCTCGTTCAACGTAAAGCCCATCTCTTTCAGGCGAAGGCGTAGGTCGCTTTGTCGGGCGGCAAGAGGCTGCGACACGTCGCCCAGCGCATAGGCCAGAAAGCGCAAGGGACGTTGCGCGGTGACGGCAGAATCCAATTGCCGCAAACTGCCGGCGGCGGCGTTGCGAGGATTGGCAAAGAGCGGCTTGCCCTCGGCCATCTGACGCTCGTTGAAGGCGGCAAAATCGTCGCGGCGGATATACACCTCGCCCCGCACATCCAGGATATCGGGAAAGGGCGGCGTTAGGTTATGCGGAATATCGACAACGGTTCGCAAATTGGCGGTGACGTCTTCGCCCTCTTGGCCGTCGCCGCGCGTCGCGCCTTGGATCAATCGGCCATGCTGGTAACGCAAGGTGATCGCCAGACCGTCGATCTTGGGTTCGGCCATATAGCGCAAGCTTGCATCCGGCCCCAGCCCCAAGGCGCGGCGGAGACGCGCGGCGAAATCGCGCACGTCGCTTTCGTCAAAGGCGTTGTCCAGCGACAGCATGGGCACCAGATGCGGCACTTTGCCAAAACCTTTGGCGGCATCCACGCCCACACCCACGCGCTTTTCAGGACTTAGCGTCGGGGCTTGATCGGGAAAGCGTGTTTCCAATGCGCGATACCGCGCGCGCAGCGCGTCATAATCGGCATCGGAAATCAGAGGCGAGTCATGCTGATAATATAATATATCGTGGTGGAATATTTCCTTGGCCAGACGCGCCATCTCGGCGCGGGCCTGGTCGGGGGAAAGTTCTGACACATCCATCCCGCGCGTACCGGCCATTACGCGGCCTCGACGGCGGCGGAAAGCAGGCTATCGGCGGCGGCGCGGGCGGCATCGGTCACTTCCGCGCCGGACAGCAGACGCGCGATCTCTTCGCGACGCGAGTCGTCGTCAAGGCGGGTGATGCGGGTGAGGGCGCGGCCCTTTTGCATAACCTTGTCCACGCGCAGATGGTCGCGCGCGCGCGCGGCGACTTGGGGACTATGCGTCACGGCCAGCACCTGAACGCGCGTCGCCAGCAGGGCCAGACGTTCCCCGACGGCATCGGCCACCGCGCCGCTGACGCCCACATCAATCTCGTCAAACACCAATACCGGCACGCCGCCCGCCGCCGATAAAACAGCCCGCAACGCCAGCATGAAACGCGCCAATTCGCCGCCCGATGCGATTTTGTTCAGAGGGGCAGGGGCGACGCCCGGATTGGTGGCGGCGATAAATTGGACCCGCTCGGCTCCGCCTGGCCCCATCTCGGCCTCGTCCAGCGTCACCAGATTGACGCCGAATCGTGCTTTGCCCAGCTTAAGCGGCGTCAGTTCCTTGGACACGGCCTTTTCCAATTCCGCCGCCGCCTTGGCTCGGGACGCCGATAAACGCTCAGCCGCCTTGACGTATTCTGTGCGTAAGAGCTGAACCTTGGCGGCCACGCCGGACAAAGTGTCGTCGTCGTTTTCGATCAGGCCGAGCCTTTGGGCGAATTGGCGGCGCAGACCCGCCAAGCCTTCCACCTCCACCCCATGTTTGCGAGCTAGGGCGCGTAAGGTGAATAAACGCTCTTCGATGCGCTCTAACCCCAAGGGATCAAACTCGTCCGTGCGGTCCAAGGCGTCCAGCGCGTCCAGGGTTTCGCGCGTTTCGATCATCGCCCTATCCAATGCGGCCAATGCGGGGGCCAGGACGGCGGGGGCCTTTTCCGCCGCGCGCGCCAATGCCCGTTGCGCGGCGACCAATTGACGTTCCGCGCCTTGCGAGCCTTCCAGCATGTCGCGTGCCGTCGCCACGGCCTCCAGGATGCGGCCACTGCTTTGTAATAAGTTGCGTCGCTCCGACAGGCTTTGAGCCTCGTCCGCCTGGGGATTAATCTCGTCCAGTTCGTTTAAGGAAGCGCGTAGCCAGCCTTCCTCTTGTCGCGCCTGGGCCAGGGCCTGGGCCAATGCTTCGCGGGCTTTGTCGCCCTCGCGCCAGGCGGACCAAGCGGCGCGAACCTTGGCGGCTTGGTCTTGCAGGCCGCCGAACGCATCCAGCAAACGCCCATGCGTGGACGGATCCAACAAGCCTTGAGCGGCGAATTGTCCATGGACCTCGACCAGTAAAGCGCCGATGTCTTTGAGTAGGGCCAGACTGACCGGTTGATCATTGATAAAGGCGCGGCTGCGCCCATCGATCGAAATGGTGCGCCGTAAAATCAATGTGCCTTCAATGGACAAGCCTTGATCCTGGGCGCGTTCAAGAGCGGGATGTTCGGACGGCAGATCGAACTGGGCCGTCACCATGGCTTGTTCGGTACCTTCGCGCACCAGGGCGGCCTCGGCACGCGCGCCCAGTGCCAGCCCCAGAGAATCCAGCAACACCGATTTGCCCGCGCCGGTCTCTCCGGTCAAGGCGCACAGCCCCGGCTGCAGCTCCATATCGAGCCGGTCGATCAACACGACATTTTGTATGCTCAAGGCCACCAAGCCCTGCCATTCCGTCATCGTTGCCCCCTCAGCCAAGCCTTTATGAAGCATGGAAAGCTTATACTACAGCGGCGCGAGGATTCCATCAGGAGGTCATCGGCGGCGGCTGGTCCTGACGCGAGGCGCATTCTTCCATATGAAAAGGTTCGCATATGCTTTTTGTCATCGAAATGTACGACAAAATATATTTATTCTATCGATTCCACACAAAAATAGTTATTGATGAGTAAGTCCAAATATAATAATTTTATCTCATACAAATTGTTAATAATTCATTAAAATACAAGTATATACAAAGTAATCATTTTATAAATACCAATTTCAATACTACATATATTTTGGTGTGGTCTTGGCTTTTTATAAATCCATAGAATAATGTGGCGGTGTATAACAACTGGTTTAGCTTATTGGTGGCGGTATATTGAAGAAGTCGTTTGAATTATAGGGCCAAGGCCGTGATGAAGGGGAAGGTGGCTGACGCGATGTTGAGGCCCTATAGCCTGGACATCAAGGCGGTGCCTTCCCCTTCTGATTTAAGGAAAGCAGGTGGCGGGGGTAGGAAGAGGGGGGGGGCGTGCATCTAATTTGTAGCTAAGGCTACCAGACCATGCCATTACGTTATCGTTGCCCACTCAGCCAAGCCTTTACGAGTCATGCAAAGCTCGTACTACAGCGGCGCTGTGAAAGTTTTTTTTATAACGATCCGCATTAATTTTTTTGCTAAGATCCAAGGCGATGAGGCATTTTGTTTCGAGGTGTTGAATGAATGTTGAGCATCTATACGCGCAGTTTCTGACACTGGATGCAGAACACAGAGATATGTTCCAAGACGGACGGATCGTGCGTGTTGGGCCGAGTAGCGTTGTTATAATCCCGGAAGCCCAACCAGAACACATCATCAAAATTATTAAGCCGGGGCATACGCCACATGGCCTATCCGTAGCGGAAGAATTTAAGACACTGCAAAGGCTGCAATCACTTGATGGAGAATATTTTGTAACACCGATCCCTATTTCATGGGGCGCTTCTCCAGACTACATAGAAATGCAGCGTCTAGGGAAAGGCCATGGATGGGATGTGACCGATCCCCGAGAAATTGAGAGAATTGGCAGAGCATTGGGAGAATTCTCGGCGCTTCTGTTTGAAATACATGGATCAATTCATACTGACATTTGCAATGGCAACTATACGGACGCACCAAACGGGAAGATCGGCATTATTGATATTGCCTCGGTAAAAGAGACAGATATCCCAGAAAATCTTTTTTTTACGCCTCTATTGTCCAAGCCAAATATCTCACCACACATTGCAGCTGAGTTTCAGAAACGGATAGGTCGGCCTATAGATTTTGAGCTTGTGCAGGGAATCGTCATGGAAAGGCTGCCGAAACTACTGCTATCGAAAGAACAAGAATCGGCCACAAACATTAAACGCAGAGTTGATTCGAATTTACAAGAATGGCGTGATATGCGATCCGATATCAGGACATGTCATCGTCCAGCCAAGAGGCTAGGGCCCACATCGCATCAGGAAGGCCCAGTCTGTTAGTTGGTCACCTCGCCGGACATCCTTCCCCATGACCCCACGCCAGATTGACCAGTTCTTTGCGCGCCTCAAGCAAGAGCGCCCCGATCCCACGACCGAGTTGGTCTATACGAACCCGTTCACCTTGCTGGTGGCGGTGGTGTTATCAGCGCAGGCGACGGATGCCGGTGTGAACAAGGCTACGGCGGGGCTGTTCAAACTGGCCGACTCGCCAGAGAAGATGCTGGAACTGGGCGAAGAAAATTTATGCGACCTGATAAAGACCATCGGCCTTTTTCGTTCAAAAGCGCGTTATATCATCGGGCTATCGCATATTTTGCAAGCGCAGCATCAAGGTCAGGTGCCCCATGACCGCGAAGCGCTTGAGGCTTTGCCCGGGGTGGGCCGTAAAACCGCCAATGTTATTTTGAACACCTTGGATCATGCGCCTTTGATCGCTGTGGATACGCATGTCTTTCGCGTGGCCAATCGGACAGGACTTGCCAAAGGCGAAACGCCGCGCGCGGTGGAAGACGAATTGATGCGCGTGATCCCCGCGCGTTGGTTGGTGGGCGCGCATCATTGGTTGATCTTGCATGGACGCTATACCTGCACGGCGCGCGCGCCCAAATGCATGGCGTGTCCGGTGCATGATCTGTGCAATTGGTCGCAGAAGGCGGTTTAATTAAGGTCGCCTTAAGGATTGAGCCTATCCAATAGCCCCTAATCCGCACGAAGAATGATGAGGGCTCTATGATAACAGGTTCCGTAGGCTTGATGGATTTGCTGCGTAGTCGTCGTTTCTTGCCGTTGATGGTGGTGCAGTCCTTGGGTGCCTTCAACGACAATGTCTTTCGCAACGCCTTTGCCATTCTGGTGACGTTCCGTCTGCTGCAAGAAGACGGAGGCAGTCAGGCGGGGATTCTGGTGCCTTTGGCCACGGCCTTGTTCATGTTGCCGTATTTCTTCTTTTCGGCCCTGGCCGGGCAGATGGCGGACAAATACCAAAAGCCGATGTTGATACAGCGTTTGAAGCTGGCCGAGATCGGCATTATGGCGCTGGGCGGTGTGGCCATGGTCGCGGGAAGCGTGCCGGGGATGTTGTTCACCTTGTTCCTGACAGGGACGCAGTCGTCGTTTTTTGGACCGCTGAAATATGGTCTGCTGCCCCAGCATCTAGAACAGCGCGAATTGCTGGCGGGCAATGGACTGATCGACGCAGGTAGTTTCCTATCCATCCTATTGGGCACCATCGCGGGCGGTGTGATGGCGGCGCATGAGGGCGGCGCATGGGCCGTGGCCGCGACGATGTTGGGACTGAGCATCCTGGCCTGGTGGGTCAGTTTGCATATCCCGCATGCGCCCAGTCTGGCACCCGATTTGCCGTTGCGGCGCAACGTCTTTGCCTCGACCGTCGATACCGTGCGCCAAGCGGCGGCCATGCCCACGATCTTTCCGGCGGTTTTGGGGATCGGATGGTTCTGGTTCGTCGGATCGCTCTATCTGGGGCAGTTCCCCAGTTACGTCAAACACAGCCTGGGCGGCGGGCAGGAATTGGTGACGTTGTTCCTGGTTCTGTTTTCTTGCGGCGTGGCTACCGGCTCGTTGCTGTGCAACCGTATTTTGAAGGGCAGGATCGAGGCGCATCTGGTGCCTTTCGCGGCACTGGGCATGACCGTTTTCTCGTTTGACCTAAGCCTTGCCAGCGGCGCGGTTTTCGTGCGCGAGCAGGGACAGGAACTGCTGACGCTCTCGGCTTTTGTTACCCAGATGGCGGGGTGGCGCATCATGGCCGATCTGACACTGATCGCAGCCTGCGGCGGACTCTATTCCGTGCCGCTTTACGCCCTTATTCAGCATCGCTCGCCGCCGGATCGTATTTCACGCATCATCTCGGCTGATAATATCATCAGCGCGGCTTTAATGACGCTATCTTCGCTGTTGGCGATTGCCGTGACTTCCATGGGTGGAAGCATCAAAAGCCTGTTCGCCTTGGTCGCCTTTCTCAGCTTGTTCGTCAGCGTGGCGGTATGCGTGCTGGTGCCTCAAGGGATCGTGAAGTCGGCTTTGCGCGCCCTGTTGCGCGCTGCCTATGACGTGCGTGTCGTCGGCGCGGAGAATATAGTGGCGGCGGGGGACAAAGCGGTGATCGTGTCCAATCATGTATCGTGGTTGGACGGCGTGCTGTTGGCGGTGTTTCTGCCGGGTCGGCCTTGTTTCGCCATCCACAGCAACGTGGCCAATTGGTGGTGCATGAAGTTCATCACGCCCTTGGTGCGCTTGGTTCCCATTGATCCTATGCATCCTCTATCCGCCAAATCCTTGATCCATCTGGTGGCCGAAGGCGCGCATTTGGTGATCTTTCCCGAAGGACGCATCACCACCACCGGCACATTGATGAAGGTGAATGAAGGCCCGGCCATGATCGCGGATAAGGCGAATGCGCCGATTGTGCCGGTGCGCATCGAGGGGGCGCAGTACTCTACGTTCTCGATGCTGGGACGCAAGATGCGTCTGCGTCGCTTTCCGCGCATTCGCATCACCATCGGCGCGCCCGTACGTCTTGCCGTTCCCGAAGGTGGCAAGTCTTCCGTGCGGCGGCAAAAGGCCGCTTGTCAGCTTTACGACCTGATGTGCCAATTGATGGTACAGACGCGGCCGCATCCGCCCTCGTTGTTCGAGGCTATCTTGGACGCCCGCGCCATGCATGGCGGCGGACATATCATTCTGGAAGACCCGCAGCGTCGCCCGATGAGCTATGACCGCCTGTTGCTCGGCGCGATGGCCCTAGGGCGAAGATTGCAGCATGAAAGCCTGCGCGGCGAAGTGGTCGGCGTGTTGTTGCCCAATGCCGTGGGCACGGCGGTCACCGTGACGGCCCTTCAGGCTATTGGGCGGGTTCCGGCCATGCTGAATGTCGGGGCGGCGGCCAAGATACAGGTTGCCTGTTGCCGCACGGCGGGCGTTCGCCTGGTGCTGACATCGCGCCGTTTTATCGAGGCCGCGCGTCTGGACAAAAGTGTCGAGGCTCTCTCGGCACAATGCCGCCTGATTTATATCGAGGATCTCGTCTCGCAAATCGATCTGGGGCAACGATTGACGGCATGGGCTTTGCGCTTTTTTGCGCGGCGCTGGCATCGAGGCTATGGACTGCGCGAGAATGATGCGGCGGTGGTGATGTTCACCTCCGGGTCGGAAGGCTCGCCCAAGGGCGTGGCTCTCAGTCACGGCAATCTGCTGAGCAATCGGTATCAGCTTGCCGCCTGCATCGATTTTCATCCCGGCGATATCGTTTTCAACGCCTTGCCGATCTTTCACGCCTTCGGCTTGACGGTGGGATTGTTGCTGCCTTTACTGGCGGGGACGCGCACCTTCTTGTATCCGTCGCCTTTGCATTACCGCATCGTTCCCAAGCTAAGCTATGACAGCAACGCCACCATCCTGTTTGGCACTGACACGTTTCTGTCCGGTTACGCGCGCATGGCGCATCCTTATGATTTCTACAGCCTGCGCTATGTCTTCGCCGGGGCGGAGCGTCTGCGTGAGGAAACCCGCCGGCAATGGTCGGATAAATTCGGCGTGCGCATATTCGAAGGCTATGGCGCGACGGAAACCGCTCCTGTCTTGTCCTTGAACACATGTTTGTTCAATCGCTCTTTGGGGGTGGGACGCTTCTTGCCGGGCGTGGAATGGCGTTTGGAAACCGTGCCATGGATCGCCGAGGGTGGAAGGTTATTCGTGCGCGGACCGAATGTGATGCTGGGCTATTTGCGCGCGGAAGCCCCCGGTGTTTTGCAACCTTTGGCCGATGGTTGGTACGACACGGGCGATATCGTGACCGTGGACGAGTCGGGATTCGTGACCATTCTGGGCCGTGTCAAACGCTTTGCCAAAATCGGCGGCGAGATGGTGTCCCTGGCGGCGGTCGAGGAAGCCGCCGGGCATCTGTGGCCGGTATCCAAACATGCCGTGGTCAATCTGCCTGACCCGCGCAAGGGCGAACATCTGGTATTATATACGGACCGTATCGGAGCCACCCGCCAGGAATTGCAACAAGCTGCGCCGTCTTTGGGCTTAAGCGAATTGGCCTTGCCGCGCCGTGTGGTGGTGTTACCCAGCCTGCCCGTTTTGCCCAGCGGGAAGATGGATTATGTGACGTTGACGGAATTTGCCTCCCGAACCGAAGAGGAAGGCAAGCAGGACTCGTAATTCGTGACAAAACGGGTGGCGCGGCGTACAAACATACGCAACCCTTTTCCACGATTGATGGTGTGCGATGTCCCTGCCTGAATTGTGTATCAAGCGGCCCGTTTTGGCCACGGTGATGAATTTGGTGCTGATTGTGCTGGGGCTTATCGCCTATCAGCGCTTGTCTTTGCGCGAATACCCCAATACCGATGCCACGGTTATCACCGTCGAGACCACCTATCGCGGCGCGGCGCCCGAGATTATGGAAAGCCAAATCGGCAAGGTGCTGGAAGACTCGCTGGCCGGTGTCGAGGGGCTCGATATCATGACCTCGGTCAGTCGGCAGGAAAGAAGCCAAATCACCCTGACCTTTCGATTGGGGCGAGACTCCGATGCGGCGGCGGCGGATGTGAGGGACCGCGTGTCGCGCGTGCGCGGCCAGTTGCCCACCCAAATCGACGAGCCGATCATCGCCAAGACCGAGGCCGATGCCCAGCCGATTATCTATTTGTCTTTTTCCAGCAATCGGCACACGCCGCTTGAAATCACGGATTTTGCGGATCGCGTGGTCGCCGACAGGCTAAAGGCTCTGCCGGGCGTGGCCCAGGTGCGCATTTTCGGCGAGCGGCGTCAGGCTATGCGAATTTGGCTGGACCGCGACCGTCTGCAAGCTTTTCATCTGACGCCCTCGGATGTCGAGGCCGCTTTGCGCCGCCAAAATCTGGACGTGCCCGCCGGTCGTTTGGAAGGGCCTGATCGTGAACTGACGTTATCGGGCAGCACGCGCCTGTCCACGCCGCAGGAATTCGCGGATATCGTCTTGCGGGCTGAAAAGGGGTATCTGGTTCGCCTGGCCGATGTCGCGCGAATCGAAGTGGCCGCCGCCGATGACCGCACCCATGTGCGCTATAATGGCCGTCCCGCCGTGGCCTTGGGCGTTGTGAAGCAATCTATCGGTAATCCGATTGAGGTGGCCAAGGCTTTGTATGGCGTTTTCCCGTCTTTGCGCAGCCAGTTGCCCGAGGGTATGGAAGTCGGGATCGCCTATGACTCCTCGGTGTTTATCGAGCGTTCGATCGAATCTGTCTGGCACACGATTATCGAGGCCGTGATCTTCGTGGTGTTGGTGATTTTCTTATTCTTGCGCAGCCTGCGCGCGACCTTGATTCCCATCATCACGATCCCCATTTGCCTGACGGCGGGCTTTGCGATCATGAGTCTGCTGGGCTTTAGCATCAACACCTTGACCCTGCTATCGCTGGTCATGGCGGTGGGATTGGTGGTCGATGACGCCATCGTGATGCTTGAAAACATTCAGCGTCATATTGAAGAAGGCGAGACGCCGTTTCAGGCCGCCTTCAAGGGCAGTCGTGAAATCGTGATGGCCATTGTCGCCATGTCCATCACTCTGGCGGCGGTGTATGCGCCTGTCGCTTTCGCGGGTGGTAAGACGGGCCGGTTGTTCACGGAATTTGCGCTGACCTTGGCCGGGATGGTCTTGGTCTCGGGCGTGGTGGCCTTGACGCTTAGCCCCATGATGTGCGCGCGGTTGTTGCGTCGCCATCCCCATCTGGACGCCGGCCACGATACGCAGGGAAAGCCGCCTGGCATCTTGGCGCGGACGGATAATTATCTGGGCGGATTGTTAGACAATCTGACGGCATCTTATCGCCGCAGCCTGGCGGACGTTTTGGACAGAAGACGCTGGGTCGTTCTGGGCTTGCTGTTGGTTCTTGTTCTAGGCGGTGTGATGGTCAAAATCCTGCCCCAGGAATTGGCCCCGGCGGAGGATCGCAGCCTGTTCATGGGTATCGCGATTGCGCCCGAAGGCGCTTCGCTGGATTTCCTGGATGGCTATACCCGCCAGATGGAGGCCATGTACGACAAGATACCCGAACAGATTCGTTATTTCATGGTTGTGGGTTTTCCCGTGGTCAATCAGGCGATTTCCTTCATCGGGTTGCAGCCTTGGGAGGATCGCAAACGACCCGTGCAGGCGATTATCGGGCAGATGTTCGGGCAGTTTATGTCCATGCCGGGGGTGTTGGCTTTCCCGATCAATCCGCCGCCTTTGGGGAGTGGGCCAGGGCAACAGCCGGTGCAATTCGTGGTGCAAACCGGCGCTTCATGGACCGAGCTGAACGGCATGATGGGCCAGCTGATGGCCAAGGCCGGTGAAAGCAAGTTGTTTTCGAACATGGATACCGACCTGAAACTGACCAAGCCGGAATTGCGCTTTACCATCAACCGCGACAAGGCCGCTCTGATGGGCCTAGACGTGGCCACGATCGGCGATGCCTTGGAGACCTTGTTCGGAGGCCGCAAGGTCACGCGCTATTCGGCCAACGCTCAGGAATATGACGTGATCTTGCAAGTCGGCGCGGATGGTCGCCGTGAGCCACAGGATCTGTCATCGATCTTTGTGCGCGCGCCGGGCGGGTCGATGGTCCAATTGGCCAGCCTCGTGACCAGCGAGGAACGCGCTGCCCCGAAAGAGCTGAACCACTTCAACAAATTGCGCGCCGCGACACTTACTGCCGGACTGGCGGAAGGGGTGTCATTGGGGCAAGCCTTAGACTTCTTGGATAAAACGGCACGTCAGGTGATCGGCACGGATAAGGCCAGTTTCGACCTGGCCGGCATTTCGCGCGATTTCCGCGAGGCTTCGGGGACGTTGGCGTTCACTTTTGGTTTGGCCTTGATATTCATCTTCTTGGTCCTGGCCGCGCAATATGAAAGCTGGTTGGACCCGTTCATCATCATGCTGAGCGTGCCTTTGGCCATTGTTGGCGCGTTGTTTGTCCTATGGCTGGTGGGGGGCACGATGAACGTGTACAGCCAAATCGGCTTGGTCACCCTGATCGGCCTGATCGCCAAGCACGGCATTTTGATTGTCGAATTCGCCAATCAACGCCGCCTGACCTTGGGCGAAAGCGCCCATGACGCCGTGCGCGAAGCCGCCGCCATCCGTCTGCGTCCCATTCTGATGACCACAGCCGCCACCATCTTGGGTGCCATGCCCTTGGCATTAGCCTCAGGCGCGGGAGCAGAAGGCCGCCAACAGATCGGCTGGACGGTCGTGGGCGGCATGGGCTTTGGTACCATGCTGACCCTGTTCGTGGTGCCGGTGGCCTATACCTGGCTGTCACGCCGTATGCCCACGACGCCGGATGCTATTCACGAATAAAGATCATTGAACGAGGTCGGACGTGATTGATCCGGAATTGCGGAACCTTCTGCTTAGCGATTGCGCGGAGGCGCGATATCGAAGCCAAAAGGAAAGAGCGCAAGTTCTCTCATGGTTGAGGACCTGCGACACGCCTTACCGGATTCGCAAGCCCGATGAGCCAAAAATGCACCTGGCGGCCTATGCCATGATTCGATCAGGCGATGAATTCCTACTCGTCTTTCATTCCAAGGCAAAAGCCTGGATCCCGGTCGGAGGACACTTAGACGTCAATGAACGTTCTGCCTGTGCCATCGAACGCGAACTCGTCGAGGAACTTGGTATGCGACCCGACAAAGTCGAGCCTAAGCCGTTCTTCGTAACAAGAACCAATGTACAGGACGCAGATATCATCCACACCGACGTCACGTTCTGGCATCTGGTTGACTTGGATCGGTCGCAGTTGGGAACAAAGACCGTTGACCATAACGAGACACTGCGCTGGTTCACGGTCCATGACATGCTCAGTATCCGTGAGAGCCTCGGCCTATGCGCGGCGCTTCGGTCCTTGGGTTCGCAAGTGAATATTGACACGCATACGGCTGCAGTTTAACGAGCTTCCGCCGCTCCCCGGTCGAATTACTGATCTGAAAACAGAAACCGTGCCGAGCCAGTTGCCCTACAGCGCGTAGCAGGCGAGGGGAGGTGGTCATCCTGCCGTCCTCATCCTCTTACACGTGGCTGCGCAGCAGCATCTGGCCAGGACAGTTGGGGGCGGATGTATATCCTCTCGACCTCGGGGCGAAGACTTGGCATGCTAGGCGAGTTGTTTCATCCATCGAAGGTGCAATTCATGTCATACGCTGCTTGTTCTGGGCGCTGGGCTTGGGCCTTGGCTTTGTTGGTCGGCGTTTGTTGTGCCGGGACCGTCGAGGCGGCCGGCGGCGGCATGGTGACCGTGCCGACCGTCTCTCCCGTGACGGGGCCTTGGGCCGTTCAGAAAAGCGGTCAAAGCAAGGTCCAGCCCGCTTGCTCGGCACGGGCCAATTTCGAGAATGGCCTGCAACTTTATCTGATTCAAAACGCCGCGCGGGATGTGATGCTTCGCGTCGCCGTTCCTAAGGCCGGATTTGCGGATGGCGAAGCCTATGATGTCAGCCTAGCCCTGGACCAAAAGGAGCCGAACATCTATCCGGCTTCGACCAAAGCGCCCGATCTGATTGAAATTAAACTGGGACAGGCCAATTCGGCACTGTCCGTATGGAAGCAAGCCAAGGTGCTGTTGCTGACGGGGCCAGAGGATGCCGCGCGTTTTTCCCTGAACGGTTTGCCCAAGGCTCTGAGCGCGCTAGAAACATGTGTCAAGACGCTGCCGAGGGCGGAAGTGGCCGTCAATAAGGAAGATTCGGCTGCTGCTTTACCCGTTGCCGCACCTGCCTCTCCTCAGGTTACACCGCAGAAAGTCACTGTAAGTGCAAAGTTAACAAAAGCTTTTCCTGAAGGCTTGGCCAGGCTGCTGCAATCGGCGGGGCTGGGAGATGTGACGCCCGTGGATGTATCGGGCACGCCGCGCGACCAACGTCCGACGGATTTCGTCTGGAAACGGGGGCCGGTGATTGGCGGGGCGCGGGAACAAAAGATCACGGATGCGGGTGTGACCTTTGACCAGGCGCGAAACCGTATGCTCGACGCTTTTCGCACGAACTGCCAAGGCACCTTCAAGATGAAAGAAGGGAAAACCGAAACCTATACCGATATCAGCCTCAGCCCCGTCCAGTTGGATTGCAAGGGCAAGGCGGGGGATATGCATGTTGCTTTGCTGTTCTATATGACCACGGACAAGCTGTTCGTGATGTTCATGCACGAGGCCCCTCAGGCTCACGCCAAAAAGGCCGATGCCATGCGGGATGCTTTGGCACGGTTCCTGGGTAAATTGGCCAGCGATCCGCAGCGCGCCAAGGCCCCATAAGCAAGGAAAGCGGCCACAGATATGCCCAGTCTAACCATCAACGGCCTAACGATCACCGTGGCTCCGGGGACCTCGCTTTTGCAAGCCAGCGAAGCTTTGGGGATCGAGATTCCGCGCTTTTGCTATCACGACCGCCTTTCGGTCGCAGGCAATTGCCGCATGTGCTTGGTCGAAGTGGAAAAAGCGCCTAAACCTGTGGCCTCATGCACCATGCCGTGTTCGGATGGCATGGTGGTGCATACCGACAGCCCCACGGTGCAAGCGGCGCGGCACAATGTGCTGGAATTGTTGTTGATCAACCATCCGCTGGATTGCCCGATTTGCGACCAGGGCGGCGAGTGCGATTTGCAGGATCAGACCATGGCCTATGGCCTGGATCGTGGCCGCTATGCCGAAGCCAAACGCGCGGTGACCGAGAAGGAACTGGGGCCGCTGATTAAGACCGCCATGACGCGCTGCATCCATTGCACGCGCTGTGTGCGCTTTGCCGACGAAATCGCCGGAATGCCGGAAATGGGTGCGTTCGGGCGTAGTGAGCATGTCGAAATCGGGCCGGTGCTAGATCGCGCGGTGACCTCGGAATTGTCGGGCAATATGATCGATATCTGTCCGGTGGGGGCCTTGACGAATAAGCCCTACGCCTTCGCGGCGCGGCCTTGGGAGCTGCAAGCGACCGAGACGGTGGACGTGATGGATGCCGTGGGCTGTGCTATTCGCGTCGATTCGCGTGCGGGCGTCGTGATGCGCGTGTTGCCGCGCCTGAATGAACAGGTCAACGAAGAATGGATCGGCGATGTGACGCGCTTTGCCTGCGACGGGCTCAAGCGTCAGCGTTTGGATCACCCGTGGCTCCGTCGAGAAGGTCGCCTACAACCGGCGACTTGGGACGAAGCCCTTTCGGCCCTAGCCGAACGTCTGCGCACCGCCGATCCGGGGCGTATCGCTGCCTTGGCCGGGGATATGTGTGATTTGGAATCCATGGTCGCTTTGAAAGACCTGTGGGAATCCTTGGGCAGTCCGCATCAGGACGCGCGACAGGATGGCGCGGAGTTTGATGCCACGCATCGGGCTGGATATCTCTTTAACACCACGATTGCGGGGCTAGAGCAGGCGGATGCCGTGTTGCTGGTCGGTTGCGATCCACGCCACGAGGCCACGTTGATCAATGCCCGCCTGCGTAAGCGGTGGCGGCAAGGCGGCGTGAAGATCGGCTTGATCGGCCCGGCGGTCGATCTGACCTATCCTTATCTGCATCTGGGCGACGGCTTGCAAGCCTTGCAGGATGTGCATGAAGGACACAGTCCATTCGCCGATGTCTTACGCACGGCCAAGAATCCCGTTGTGATCCTGGGGGCGGGCGTGTTGACGCGCCAAGACGGCGCGACGCTGCATCATTTGGTCTGCGCGATGGCCGATTCCTTTGGTCTGGTGCGCGAGGGGTGGAACGGATTCAATGTCCTGCATCATGCCGCCTCCCGTGTCGGGGCGTTGGATATCGGTTTTCTGCCAGGGGCGGGAGGATTGACCACGCGCGGAATCTTGGCGGCGGCCTCGGCTGGCCAAATGGATGTTGTCTATCTGCTCGGCGCGGACGAGGTGGATATGCGCCAACTGGGTTCGGCCTTCGTGGTCTATCAGGGCCATCACGGAGACGCGGGCGCGGCGCGTGCCGATCTGATTCTGCCTGGTGCCGCCTATACCGAAAAAGAAGGCCTGTATGTGAACACGGAAGGCCGCGTTCAGGCAGGACGACGCGCGGTGTCCCCGCCCGGTCAGGCGCGGGAGGATTGGGCGATTATTCAGGCTCTGGCGCAGATCTTGGGCAAGGCCTTGCCGTATGACAGCCTTGAATCTTTGCGCGGTTCGATCGCTGGCCGCTGGCCGCATTTGGCTGTGCGCGATGCCATCTCTCCCGCGCCGTGGCCGGGCGCGACGGCGACCGTCGATCTTAAGAATATCCATGCGGATACGGCCTTTGTGATGCCCGTGACGCGCGAATCTTATTACCAGTCCAACAGCATTTCCCGCGCCTCTCCGACGATGGCGGCATGTGTGGCGGCGCGCGGTGGATCGGACGTTGCCAAAGCCCAAGCGGCATGAACGGCGGCGGGCAAGGCATAGGCTTAGCGCGACTACCGGCGCAAAAAAGCCTGGGACAGCATTTTCTGTTGGACATGAACATCACGCGCAAGATCGTCCGCGCGGCGGGGGATTTGGCCGGTCGTACGGTGATCGAAATTGGCCCCGGTCCCGGCGGCCTGACCCGCGCCTTGTTGGAAAGCCCGGCCCGCGCGGTGTTGGCCATCGAAAAGGATTCGCGTTTTGTCGAAGCTTTGCAGCCGATGGCGACCGAAAGCCTAGGGCGGCTGACGATCATCGAAGGCGATGCCATGAGTCTGGACCCTGCGACTTTTGGCACCGCGCCGCGCGTGATCGTGGCTAATCTGCCCTATAATGTCGGCACGCCTTTGCTGGTTGCCTGGCTTAAAAACATCACGGATTATGAGTCCTTAACCTTGATGTTTCAAAAGGAAGTAGCCGAGCGCATCACGGCTTCGGTTGGCACGTCCGGTTATGGGCGTCTTTCGGTCATTGCCCAGGCCGTGGCACAGGTCCAGCGCGTTGCCTCCGTCCCCGCCCGAGCCTTCACGCCTCCCCCCAAGGTCGATTCAGCTGTGGTGCATCTGCGGCCTTTGCCCGATGCCGCCTCGGTGCCGCTGGATATGCTAGAGCGCGTGACACAGGCCGCCTTCCATCAAAGACGCAAGATGCTTCGGCATAGTTTGCGAAACTTGGGCGGCGAGGAGCTATTGGCCAAACTGGGCCTTGACCCCACCTGGCGCGCCGAAAATGTTCCTGTATCGAGCTATATTGCTTTGGCTAGGATTCTGGGAACTCCCAAGCGGTAAATTAAGCATGGAGGGCTGCCAGGTGGATATTTGCAGGCTATGCCACCATATCATGATCATGGGATGAAACGCGGCTAATCCAAACCATCAGATACCGTGGCCTTACGGGTGTTTTGAGTGGCTAGACGCGCATATGTCAGCGATAGGCCGTGTGTTGGCCAAGCTCCCTTGGCCATGGAGTCGAGGGCGGACATGGCATGTCCTTGGCGGTCCTGATAGAGGGCCTGCCCTGCGAGGACACGTTCGACGAAATCTCGCGTCTCGCGCCAGGGCAAACGCTCGACAAACAACAACGGGTCATGCGGCGCGCCGGTGGCTATGTTCATACGCTGCAGTTTGGCGGGACCGGCGTTATAGGCAACAAGCAGCGCCAGCAGATTGTCGCCGATTGAAGGCTGCCGTGTCAGGCTGACCAGGTAATCATGCGCCAAGGTCAAGTTGGCTCGGGGATCGTGGAGGATACGTTCCAGTTCCTTATCTTCGGCCTTTGTAATTTTATCTCCGCGATCAATCATTAACCGCGCCGTTTGGGGCATCAGTTGCATCAGACCCCGCGCGCCTTTGCTGCTTTGCGCTGTGGGATCAAAGCGCGATTCCTGACGCATCAGCGCCAATAGCAGCGGATGGGTGGCAGGCTGTGCCAAAGGCGGAGGTGTCCAAGGCGGCACGGGATAAAGCCCCCGGTCATAGGCCTGACCAGTATGCGCCCGCAATACGGCACTGGCGCGCATGGACACACTGGGCAAACTACGATTCTCCGCCAGAACGAGGACGTCTTTTGCTACAGCCGAGCCACGGCGGCGCAGTAAGCTCAACATTTCTTGTTCCGCCAGGGAGTCCTGTCCAACCTGGATCAGTGCCAAAGCGCGGGCTAAGGCCGGTTCTTGCACGGCTCGCGCAGCCAGATATGTGGGCTCGGTCGGCGGCATGTCCCAATGCAGCTCAGCCTTCGATTTCAGCGCGCGCGTTGCCAAAAGACCGTAGAACGTATGCGGCCATGCGGCGGCACGGCGTAACCACTCTTCGGACTCTTCACGTCGATCCATCTGCGCCAGCACGCGCCCCGTCCAGAACCACACGGCGGCACGATCCCATGCGGCCATCCCCTCGGCCTGTTTGGCCAATTCATTCAGCGGTGGAAGGCTCTCGTCAACACGATCCAAGTCATAGGCCGCAAGTCCCGCGATCCAAAATGCCAAAGGTGGGGCTTCCTTGCCCTTTTGCAGGGCCTCTGTCGCCATCTCCAGCGCCGCTTCGCTATCGCCGCCATAAAACAGGCTGGCCGCAGCGGCCGCCATATCCTCGGGGCGTTCTCCAGCGCGCGCCTTGGCCAAAGCCGCATCACGATCCGACCCACCACGGCGAAAAGCTGCCACTAGTTTCGGATCTGCTCCGGAATCATCTAGCCGAGATCCTGTCAGTTCTGCCTCCTCCCCCGACGGCAAACCCGGTTCAGCCGAAACGATTTTTCTCGACTCGGCATTTTCCGGCAAAGCTGCCAAGGCGATGGCCTGAGGTCTATCGGCATAAGATGTTAACCAAGAAGCTATTTCTTTCGGGTCTCGCGGCGCGCCAGCCAACCAGGCTTCGGCTTGCAAACTGGGGATCAATATCTTGTCCTCAATCTGCCGCATGACGGAAGGCAAACGATCCCATTTATTCTGTGAAATCAGTGAGAAAGCCGCTCTATAGCGCAAAGCGTCCCGCATCGGCAAAGAGGTGGGTAAGCCCTTGACATCGGAAGGCGCAGGCACAGACACACCCTCGGCCACAGCCGGTACGGCGCGGTCTGGAAGGGTGAATGTGCCGAAAGCTGCCAGTGCGACGATGAAGATGAGACGCCGTCTTTGACGGCCTGGTGCCTGGCGGCGCGACACGGAAGACATGCTCTCCCGCATAGTCAGGGTTCTAAAGCAAGATGCGTATTTACGCAAGTGTGCATATGGAACTCCGCGACATATCTGAAAAAAAGTGGCTGGTACGGTTGACGGCATGAAAAACACTGCTATACAGTTTGCTCCGCGTTGCTGATGGTTGTCCTGTACCGCCTTGACGGGCAGGTTGGCTATATGATGTGGCGCCACATCCTTGAATCAAATCAACCTCAAGATGGGGGTCCAAGTGAACAAGAATGAGCTGGTCGCGGCCGTTGCCGGTCGTAAGGAACTCGCCAAGTCGTCTCTTTCGAAGGCGGCGGTGGCTATGGTCATTGATGCCCTGCTCGACACGGTGTCCGCCGAGTTGAAGAAGGGAGGCGATATCCGCCTCGTTGGCTTTGGTACATTCAGCACCTACAAGCGCGCCGCCGGCGAAGCCCGCAACCCGCGCACGGGTGAGAAGGTCAAGGTCAAGGCTTCGAAGCAAGTGCGCTTCAAGTCTGGCAAGGGCCTTAAGGACGAGATCAACGGTCGCTAAGACCTCTCTCGTTCCAACGGGAAAAAAGAAGGCGGACCCTATATCAGGGGCCGCCTTTTTTTGTGTGTTCGACAGAGGGATGATCACGTCTGGCGCTTTTTGTTTTCTGGTATGTCGGTGACGGATTCGACCTTCAACACAATGCCGTCGCTGCCTACCACGCGCACCCGTGCGCCTGCCGGCAAATCAGGCCCCATCACTGACCATACTGTGTCGTTTCCTACCCGCGCCTGACCGTGACCGTTCACGAGTGCGGTTTCCATGACCAATATCTGTCCTTTGTATTGTTCGGCGCGGCGATTCAAGAACGATCCTTCGCTGCCATGGGCAATCTGTCGCACATAGGCCCTGCCGAGACCGAAACTCATAAGGGCAATCACACCGAACAAAGCCAGTTGCACCGTCCAGGTCATGCCTGGAATGGCGAAACTGATAAGAGAGACAAAGGCGGCGGCGATACCGAACCACAGCATGAACACGCCCGGAGCGACGATCTCGAGCGTCACGAAAACCGCCGCCGCCAACAACCAGTGCCAAGCTTCCAGTTGAACGATCATGTCTACTTCCCTCTTGGTGCTTAGATGGCTTTACCATCCCAGCCGATTATACACGCGGCGGGACGGATGTCCGTTTTTCGGTTCCCGCCGATTGTGGGGTACGCAGCAACTCGGCCACGCCGCCCAAGGCACCGATCACGCCGGATGCCTCCAAAGGCATAAGAACGAGCTTTTGGTTGGGGGATGTGGCAATGGCTTGCAACGCGCCCACATATTTCTGGGCCACGAAGTAATTGATGGCATTCACGTTACCCGCCGCGATGGCTTCGGACACCATGCGCGTCGCCTTAGCCTCGGCTTCGGCTTCACGCTCACGCGCCTCGGAGTCGCGGAAAGCCGCTTCGCGGCGGCCTTCGGCTTGCAAAATGGCGGATTGTTTCTTGCCTTCGGCCTGGAGAATCTCGGACTGTTTGATGCCTTCTGCCTCCAAGATGGCGGCGCGGCGGTCGCGTTCGGCCTTCATCTGCCGTGCCATCGAGTCCACCAGATCGCGCGGGGGCTGAATGTCGCGGATTTCGATACGCGTCACCTTGATGCCCCAAGGCTTGGTGGCGTCATCCACCACATGCAGCAGCTGAAGATTGATGCGGTCGCGCTGAGACAGCAATTCGTCCAAATCCATCGATCCCATCACTGTGCGCAGATTGGTCATGGTGAGATTCAATATAGCGTGCTGCAAATTGGTGACTTCATAGGCCGCGCGGGCGGCATCGAGGATTTGGTAAAAGACAACGCCATCCACCGTGACCATGGCGTTGTCCTTGGTGATGACCTCTTGACTGGGCACATCCACCACCTGCTCCATCATATTCAGGCGCGCACCGACTTGGTCGATGATAGGGATCAGCAGATGCAAGCCCGGGTCCAAGGTTTGGATGTAGCGGCCAAACCTCTGCACGGTCCATTCCTGGCCTTGTGGAACCGTCTTGACGCCCTGGGTGATGACCACGAACACCAAAACCACCAAACCGACGGTAAAAAGGCTGAAGCCGTCCATGCCACGCTCTCCTGTTCGAAGGTTGCAGACCACGTTCATCTTAGCCTGAATGCCATGACAGACGTTAAGGCTTGATTAAGGCATGTATTATTTCGAGCAAGCCCGTTGAAAACCTCTTTTTTCCACCTGCGAGTCGTGCCATAGAAAACAGAGTGCCATGTCCGCTCCCTCGTGTGATTAGGTCCGTTCTTTGTCCGAGTTACCGCCCGATGTTCCTCCTTCCCGCGCCGAGCGGCATGCCAGTCTTTGGACGGAATGCGCCATCGCGATTGTTTATCTGACAAGACTGCCTTTTGTTTCCCGCTTGTTACCGGAGTCCGAGGAAGAGCGCTCGAAATTGTCTGCGCGATCGCTGACATGGTTTCCGCTGGTTGGCGCGTTGATCGGTCTGTTTGGTGGCGCAGTGGACGCATTGGCCAGTTTTATGGGGTTGCCCCCCTATGTGGTGGCCCCGATGACCTTGATCTGCATGTTATGGCTGACGGGTGCCGTGCATGAGAACGGCTTGGCGGGCTTGGTGAACTATCTGTCGCGGCTGCCCGGAGCCGTACCCAAAGACCTAGTGAACGAGTCGCAAAATTTGGCCTATGGCAATATAGCCGTGTTGATGGGCTTGGCCATACGCGCTGCCGCTCTGGCAACATTGTCCGAGAGCGAAACGGTCTTTGCGGCCTTGATCGTGGCAGGAGCCTGGTCACGCGCGGTGATGGCTCCCGTCGCGGCGTGGCTGGGACCTGACCCGAACGATGCCTTTGCTGCTCGTTTTGGTCGTCCGTCTGGCTTGCGCGTGGTGATGTCGTTGGCGCTGGGACTGATGATCTCTTTCTCCGTGCTGCAATCGACTTGTGGGCCTGTCATCGGCGCGGCCACCATCGTGGCTTTGGCCTTGGCACTGGCCGCCAGCCGCTTTCAAAGCCACCGCTATAACGGGCCGTTGCTCAACAGCATCCAACAACTGACAGAGCTGACGGCCTTGCTGATGATCGTGATCATGCAAGGCATCGCCGTGAATTGACTGTAATTCTAAGACTACGTTGTCGCCATATGCATATGTAAGGCCGCAGACCAGCCCCAAGACCGCTCCAAGTCCTCCAGTCGTGCCAGACGAGCGCGCTCAACAGATGTGCCTAGGTGATAGGAGGGTGCTACAGAGTTAAAGAGTAAAACTCGCGGTGATTCCAGGTAGGTAGGCTTGCTTTCTAGGGAGGGCAGGGGCCCGCGTTGAGGGGGCAGTTTTTGGGACGGAAGAATCCGGGGCTTTCTCATCGGGAATAATGACGGGAGCGCCACTTTCAAATAGTTTCCTAAGTTCCTCCGACTGAATGACAGGGGGAGGACTGCTTGGCGTTGTCACGCTCTTTGCCCCATCGCCGAAATAGGGTTGGGGTCGGTGTTTGAGATAATGGGGATTGCTTGGTTTACTCATGAACCTGTAAGTCGAGCAAGCTGTGCCGATGACATACAATCCGATCACAACACCCCCCGCCCAGCCCAGCGCAGTGGGAAGCCAATCCCAACTAAACTTCGGTTCAGTTTTGGCCCCAGATTTCTGTTCTGTCACAGGCGAAGCACCGGCACTCGCTATCCCTGCATGGCTTCCTGCTCCAGGAGAGGCCGTCACGGATGTACGCTGAGATGGAGGCATAATCTGTTTTCCTCTTGTTCGGTGCCTGAACCCAGGGGTGATGAATGTTTAAGCCCTGCTAAGAAAGTGTACATTGTAGAAATTATTTCAGCTACCAGATAAGCCTCCTGGAGGTTTCCTCGAGAAAAAAGCGGTCAGCATATCCATTAATCTGTTCAATCGACTTCCTGTCGAGCGTTTAGCAGAGGCATCTCGCGGCTTGGGTTTGGAATCACCACGCTTAAGCGCTTGCAATGCCTGATTTGCTTTCTGCTCAGCTTGTTGGGCCTGTTGTTGTGCGTCTGCTGCCTGCTGCGAATTCGTGCTCTGCCCCGATGTGGATGCTTTTGAAGCGTTGGCACTTTGGGCTTCGTATGACTTACGCCCTATATCCACAAGATCTGCACCGGTAACATCGGGGTTATTTCTCTTAATAAGTTCAAACATTCCTCTTTCACGATACGCCGCTTCTATAGCATCGTTTTCATCCTTCTTCGCTTTTCTCGCATCATAAATGCCAGACACACTCCCCGAGACGATATTGCCGCTTTGGGTGACGACATCCTTGACCATGCCGCCTGCAACATAGGTGGTTACGGCACCTGCCGCCGCGCCAATGAAGCTGTCATCCACACGTCCCCCTTCGCCGACCGGGCTTGCACCGATCCATTTCAAGGCATTTGTGGGCAGAATGTCGATCAGCTTCATGCACATCGTGACGATCGAATAGGCCATGATGCAATAGATGATGAGATAGATAAGTTGCGATAACGCGCCTTGCGTTGTCGATATGGCCGCCCCCCCTGATGTGGTCGAGTCGATGACGGCCAGGGCACTCCAGAAGGTGGCGTTCAGAAATGCGATCATCGAATTGGCCAGCACAATCGCCAGAATCATGCCCACTAGCATCAAGAAGGGACGGAACAACAGCTGCAACAGCATCATATAAGCCGGCCTGGCACTGCTGGCGGGGAGATCGTCACCATAGGGGTTCAAATGCGCTAAGGCCACCAGTGGAATAGCCACGACCGCTTCGACCACCGAGATCAGCCAGGTCATGACGCCCAGGAAGAATCGAAAGAAAGGCATCATCGGCAGGATAAAGGCCAGGGTCAGCGCCGCGACAAATAAAATAAAGCCGATGGCGATGGCAAAAGCCACGACAATATCCGTGAATTTATCAATACCTGTCGCAAGAAAGTTCAATGCCGGATTCGTCGTGGCTTTCTTAAGAAACAACGCGCCCGTGTCCAAAATCGTACTGGTCATCACGGCTGATCCCATCATGGACAACGATGCGCGCAGCAACCGATTGCCCAGAGAAATCATCGAACCAATCGCATCGCCCGGATTTTGTGTAAAGTTTGCGGTTGTCAGGATTAAGTCGCCTTCCGAGTCCAGAATGCCATACAATGTCATCAGTCCCCGTACATACCGCATGACCTGATCCAGCTCACCATCCTCGCCTTTGGCGTCTTCCGCAGATTTCCGCGCCCCTTGAAGGGCGTTGCCAAAAGCTACCGTTGCACCGTCTATAATCTTTTGAATTTCTCCCTCTCTAATATGATTATTGGGCAGCACACCCTTAATTTCAGGGATAGCCACTTGAGGCAATGCAGCGAGTGCCGATGACATTTCAGAGTACACACGCGAGATGATGACATAGTACATTCCCGCCAACACCCAACCGTGATTGCCGCTGGCGGATGATCCATCTCCCGTCGATTGCGAGAGGATATAAAGAGGGTTCTTAGGATTAATCAAATCTTTGATCGTTTTGCCGCCCACAATTTCCTTTGTTAAGGCAGATAACTGATTGTTGAAGGATGTAACATCATCCTCATAACCCGGGGGTTCACCGATCAAACTGCCCTTGAGTATGCCATCTGCTGCGTCAAAGCCATACTTACGGAACACATCCGATTGAGCTACGAACAACCCATTTTGCCTGGTGCGCAGTAGGTCTTCTATCGCGGGGTTTAAGATGCCTGTGCTATCGCCGCCCGCACTCGCCAATCGCAGTGCGCCGCATTTCTGGTTGCTTAATAGATCCGTGGAACATTCATTACCAGCTACAAGCACCTTATCTCCCG